>JAOPXY010000027.1 GCA_025964895.1 Aeromicrobium sp. | reverse complement strand
TGCCTCGCCTCTCGGCCAACCCACCGCTGGATGGGTATGGAGACCCTCTCCGAGCGGACAACGAGATTCGAACTCGCGACCCTCACCTTGGCAAGGTGATGCTCTACCACTGAGCTATGTCCGCACTTGGCACCCTTGCGGGGCCGAGAAGAAACATTAGCCGATCGTTCGCCAGGTGCCCAAACCGGGGTCGCGTAGCGTGGGGGGCATGCGGACATGGCTCAACGGACGACTGCTGCGATCCCCGGACGAACCGTCCATCAGCGCCCTCGACCACGGCATGATCGTCGGCGACGGCGTGTTCGAGACGATCCAGGTCAGCCGCAACCAGCCTTTCGCGCTCACCAGGCACCTCGACCGCCTCGTGCGGTCCGCCGAGGGGCTCGGCATCGGGAAGCCGGACGTCCCCGCAATCCGCGAGGGCATCGCCGCGACGATGGACGGCCAAGACATCGGCTTCGGACGCATTCGCATCACGGTGACGTCAGGGATCGGACCGCTCGGGTCGCCGCGGGGCAGCTCGCAGCTCACGCAGGTCGTGATCGCCGAGCCGTCCACCCAGCCGCCGGACGTGGCCGAGATCGTCACCGTGCCGTGGCCCCGCAACGAGCGCGGCGCCCTGGCCGGTTTGAAGACGACGTCGTACGCCGAGAACGCGCTCATGATCGAGCACGCGTACGCCCGCGGTGCGTCCGAGGCGGTCATGCCGAACACCGCGGGCATGCTGTGTGAGGCGACGGGCTCGAACATCATGTACGTCGTCGGGGAGCGGCTCATCACCCCCACGCTCGCCGCCGGCCCGCTCGCGGGCGTCACCCGTGCGCTCGTCCTCGAGTGGTGCGCCGGTGAGATCGACGTCGTGGAGCAGGACGCACCCATCGACGTGCTGCAGACCGCCGACGAGGTCATCCTGGTCGGCACGACCCGCGACGTGCAGGCCATCAAGCGCGTCGACGACCGCGAGCTGGCGGCTCCTGGCCCGATCACGGCGCGGGCGCAGGCCATCTGGGCGCGCGAAGCCGCCAAGGATGTCGACCCGTAGGACGGCCGGGTCGATCCGGGCCGGGCCGATGCGTTAGAGTTTCCGACGCACGTCAGGGGCGATTGGCGCAGTGGTAGCGCGCTTCGTTCACACCGAAGAGGTCACTGGTTCGAACCCAGTATCGCCCACGTGTATGAATGCCCTCCGATTGGAGGGCATTCGTCGGTTGTGACGGTTATTCGCAACCGCTCTCGTGCCCTCTCCGTGCCCTTTGTGATGTGGCAATGTGTCGGCAAGTCCGCGGCGCCGTGCGTTGGGCGCCGGCGTCGACCCAGCAAACGCTCGACCCATCGGCGTTCGTAACCGAGGGATGGGACTTTGTTGAGCTTGAAGTGCCCGCAGCTGCCACGCATTACGGCCGGATTTCGCAGCGCCCCGAACCGCTGCAAGAGAAGGGGGGAGCAGCGGAGCATTCGGCACCCTGGCCGCCGATGGGGTTATGGGTCGATCGAACTTCGTGGCAACTCATTCGTCGGCTCTAGGGTGTCGGGGCAATGGCGTCGGGGCAATTGCTAGACACGGCCGCTGCTCGAAGTCCATGGCTCGCGTGTATCGCTGCAGCCACTCAGATACGAACTGGCATCAAACTGCAGGCATTCGCGATCTGGAAGGTCGGTCGACGTCGGAACAAGTCCGGTCGATCTGCTGCGACCGTGCGAGCACACCGGCTTCCGGACGTCGGGCTGCACGAACGCGCTGCCGAAGACGCTGACGCGGCATGGGCTTCCAGGCTCGATGTCGCACGCCCGCCAGCGTCTCAGGTGGACCCCCGAGTGGTCGGAAAGTAGTACGTCAGTTCAGGACATGTGACGTCGTTCCAGTGGTTGAGATTGTCTGATTGCGCTGCCTTTCAGGGCCGGTTGCCAACAGGCCGAGCGTTAATGAAGCGTTCGATCGATTCGACCTTGATTCGTAGTGTCTTGCGGCCGAGGCGCACTGCGTCGAGCTGTCCATCGGTAATGTAGCGGCGGACGGTCCGCGTGGAGACAGCGAGAGCCTCGGGCGCGGCGACAGATCACGAAAACTCCAACTGACGGTGGGCGCTCACCTCTTTGGCCGGGCCTTAAGGGTTCAACCACACCGAGGAGGCAGAGCAATGGTCGACACCGATCTTGCGGTAGCCGGGCTCCACCTGGCCACCGATCAGTCCGAGGCACTGCAATACGGATTACGACATCGACACGATGACCTCCTTTCCATGGAGCGAGACGTTCGATTGATCGCCGAGGGGCGTACAACAGGCAGGGCTGTCATCGATCAGGCCGAAGACATCAGACGAGCCGTCAGGATCTACACGACAGACCACCTCCCTGAGATCGAGACGGCGCTCAACCGAGCTAGCCTCGCGCTCGACGAGGCAAGAGCAGAAGGCACTGTCCCCGTCGACGTCGCCAGTCGTCTTGAGCAGCACATCGGGGCCGCCGGCCGAGAGACGCGACGAGCCGGCGATGGCTTGGAGGACGTCGCGAACGCGCTGCGCCGAACAGCGCAAGCACTACCGGGCGAAGAAGGTCTCGCTGAGACCGCCCAGGCCAGCGTCGACACCTCAGCCACCCGTCTTGAGAACGTGCGCCGGGCTACTTTCCGCGTCGTGGAGGACCTCCCGGTCATCGAACGAGAGATACGGGAAATGTCCAGTGATGACGCGCGACCCAGCCCAGGAGGCGAACCGATGAACGGGCCCACTCCTGGACAACGAAGCCTGGGGCGGGACCAGGAGCGGCGGCGCCCACCCGAAACCAGTCCCCAGCGTTCAGCGGGCATAGGTCGCGGACTGTGACGAACTGCTGAACGACGATGGAAGATCAAGCATGGAAGAACTCCGACGCACCTACCAAATTCCGTCCGGGCGATGGGACGGAGCCACAAGCGTGAGAGCGAACCCGCATGAAACCGAAGTCGCGTCAGGGCAGGTTGCGGCAGAACTGCTTTGCTGTTAATCCGCATAGCGCTATGATGGGGACATGACTGCCGAACCTCAGGGATTCCACGGCTACGTCGGGCTTCAGCGCCGTGGCGTGATTTCGCTGCCTGCCGAATTGCGTCAACGTCTGCATTTGGATGAGCCTGGAGCGCAGCTTGAGGTCACCGAGCGCGCCGACGGTGTTATTGAGCTGCGACCTGCGCTGCCTGTTCCTGCCGATCAGGCATGGTTCTGGTCCGAGCGCTGGCAGCAGCGTGAGCGCGAGGTTGACGAGCACGTGGCCGCTGGCCGAGTCACCGTCCACGAGAGCGGCGCCGACTTCCTGGCCCACCTCGATGAGCGCGATGCTGCAGAGTGAAGTTTGTCACCACTCCGGCCTTCACTAGCGACTACCGGCGTTTGAAGGCCGAGCACGCCACCGAGTTTAAGAAGGTGGTGCGCGAGAAGTTCGTGCCGGCGTGCGACGCATTCGCCGCAGATCCAGCGACACCTTGGCCGGCATCGCTCCGGGTTAAGTCTGTCCGATCAACCAACGGCATCCTGGAGATGACGTGGTCGTTCGCCAGCCCGGACGGCCGTGCAACTTTCGAGTTCGTCACCCTTGAAGAGGGACTTGCCGTTCAGTGGCGCCGAGTCGGTGACCACGATGTCTTCAAGAACCCGTGAGAGGGCCGTCTTTCGCTTTGCTCGCACCGACCCGGCCTGAGGGTGCCAGCCGCACATCAGCACGACGCTCTGCCCGTTCGCTGATCGACGGCGCGTACCGGCATGCTGCTCACGCAAGTGGCACAGTATTCATGTGACCCAGGACCTCGATCAGTCTGTTCTCTTCGTCATTGGGTTTGTTCTATTAGTCCTATGCTTCCCGTTCCTCATGGCATGGTTCGAAAGCTCGTTGACCAACGATCGTGCCAAGTCCGGACGCCGCGTCGTTGCGTATCTGCCTCGAAGGCTCGTCCGAAGACGAACTGGGCAGGAAAAGCCCTGATGTTCTG
>JAOPXY010000007.1 GCA_025964895.1 Aeromicrobium sp. | reverse complement strand
GGGGCATGATCGCGTTGCCGAAGCCGAAGAACAGCGGTGTCGCGAACATCAGCAGCATGATCGTGCCGTGCATCGTGAACAGCTGGTTGTACGTCTCGTCGTCGACGAAGTTGGTGCCCGGCTGAGCCAGCTCGGCACGGATCAGCAGCGCCAGGATGCCGCCGATGATGAAGAAGGCGAACGACGTGATGAGGTACATGTTGCCGATGACCTTGTGGTCGGTCGTGGTGAGGACCACGACGACCTTCTGCCCGAGGGTGCGCTCGCGCGTACCGGCCCTCAGCGCGGTCGATGCGTCATCGAAAGTTGCGGTGGCCATCAGTCGCCAGCTCCGTCCTTGTAGTCGCCTGCGCCGGTCTGGACCTCGCCCGTACGTCCGGACTTGTCCTCGCCCTTGACGCCAGCGATCTCGTTGGCCTCCTTGCCGCCCTTGGGCGCTCCGACCTGACCGGCCTCCTGGAGCTCCTCCAGGTGGGCGTCGTAGTCGGCGCGGGACACGACGTGGACCTTGAAGATCATGCGTGAGTGGTAGAGACCGCACAGCTCCGCGCAGCGCCCCGTGAAGACACCCTCACGGGTCGGCGACAGGTCGAAGCTGTTGATCTTGCCCGGGACGACGTCCATCTTGAAGTAGAACTCGGGGATCCAGAACGAGTGGATGACATCGGGCGACTTGAGCTCGAAGCGCACCGACTCGTCAACCGGGAGCCACAGCTCGGCGGGGTCGGCGGGGGTGCCGGAGTCGAAGACGTCCTCACCGGTCGCGTCCTCCTCCATGTAGTTGAAGGCCCACTGCCACTTGCTGCCGATGACCTCGATCGTGTGATCGGGGTTGTCGACGCGCTCGAGCACGTTGTTCTGCGACGTGACGGTGTGGAAGAAGAACACCGCGACGATGATGACCGGCGCGAAGGTGTACAGCGCCTCGATCGGCAGGTTGTACCGGATCTGCGCGGGAATCTCGTCGTCACTGCGCCGGCGGTACCGGATCATCGAGTAGACGATCAGCCCGAAGACGAGCAGGAAGACCGCCAGCACGGCGATCCATGCACCGAGCCAGAGCTCCCAGATGTCCTGCGTTCGATCCGTGCTGCCGACGGGCAGCGCGAGACGCTCGAGATCTGTGTCTCCGTCTGGCGAACAGCCGCTCAACACCACGGCTGCGGCGATAGCAACCGCCAACTTCATCCGACCCACGGGGCGCCTTTCTGAACCATGACTGTCACGTGATGACCTCTTGAACCTTAACCCAGCACGCCCCTGAGGAATCGGTGAGGTATGCCTGAGTCGGGAGCCGTCGTCGGGCGCGCCGTTCACGCGAGGGTGAGGGCTGCGTCGACGTCCGCACGGGCCGCCTCGCCGTAGGCCGCGCCGAGGCGCTTGAGGAAGTTCTCGCGGTCGAGCACGTACTCCTGGGTGCCCTTGGTCTCGACGACGCTGGCGGCGATCGTGCAGCCGATCTGGGCGGACCGCTCGTGGTCGAGACCCGCTGCGACACCGGCGAGGAATCCCGCGCGGAAGCTGTCGCCGACGCCCGTGGGGTCGACCGCGACGATGCCCTCGTTGGCACCGACCTCGATCGGCGCGCCGCCGTCGGCGGGCAGGATCGTCACGCCGTCCTTGCCGCGGGTCACGATCTGGGTGCCGACGTGGGCGCGGACGTCGTCGGCGCTCCAGCCGGTCTTCTGCTGGATCAGCGCGGCTTCGTAGTCGTTGCTGAACAGGTACGTCGCGCCGTCGATCAGGTCGCGGATCACGTCGCCCTCGGCCCAGGCGAGCTGCTGCGACGGATCGGCGGCGAAGGGGATGCCGTTTTCGCGGCAGGCGCGGGTGTGCCGCAGCATGCCGTCCGGGTCGTCGGGGCCGATCAGGACAAGATCGAAGTCGGTGCCGAGCGCCGTGAGGTCGATGTCGCGCGACTCGGACATGGCCCCGGCGTAGAACGTCGCGATCTGGGCCATCTCGGTGTCGGTCGTGCAGACGAACCGGGCGGTGTGGCGGCTCTCGGAGACCAGGATGCCGCTCGTGTCGACGCCGGCCGCGTCGAGCCAGCCGCGGTACTCGGTCTCGAAGTCGCGGCCGACGGCACCGACGAGGAGGGCACGGTGACCCAGCTGGGCGAGGGCGAAGGCAATGTTCGCGCCGCATCCGCCGCGCCGGACGTCGAGGTCGTCGACGAGGAAGGACAGCGAGATCTTGTCGAGCTGGTCGGGGACCAGCGAGTCGACGAACTTGCCCGGGAAGGTCATGAGGTGATCGGTGGCGATCGAACCGGTGATGGCGAGGTGCACCCCCACACAATAGTCAACGCCCTCCCGCGATGCGGGAGGGCGTCGACGAAAGCTGTCATCGCTGGCGTGTTAACGGCTCCACGACGGACCCGAGCGCCTGCAAGATCACGAGCTCACTGCAACTCCTCACACAGGGCAAGCCAAGAGCTCGCGGAGCGAGCAGCCGTGAAGGACTAGTGGAAGGAGTCGCCGCAGGCGCAGGAGCCGGTGGCGGCGGGGTTGTCGATCGTGAAGCCCTGCTTCTCGATCGTGTCGACGAAGTCGATCGTCGCGCCGCCGAGGTACGGCAGGCTCATGCGGTCGACGACGACGTTGACGCCGCCGAAGGCGAAGATCTGGTCACCGTCGAGCGAGCGCTCGTCGAAGAACAGCTGGTAGCGCAGGCCCGAGCATCCGCCCGGCTGGACGGCGATGCGCAGGGCCAGGTCGTCACGACCCTCCTGCGCGAGCAGGCTGGCGACCTTCTCGGCAGCTCCGTCGCTCAGGCTGACGCCGGTCGCGGCCTCGGTGGTGGTCTGCTCGGTCTCGACTGTCATGTGGACTCCAAAAACTGGTCGGCGGGAAAGAGTCTGGCGGACTCGTCGTGGTCTTCAACGCCACGAGTCACCGGTTCCATTCCATCGTACGCCGTCAATCCAGCCGGCGCGGGGACCATGTCCGTGCGACGCGCTCGGCGAGATCGGCCAAATGGCGGTACGGCTCGGCGAGGGAAGCCTCGACGCCGACGACGTCGGACACCGCGTAGGCGGATTCGACCCCCATCGCGCGCATCTCCCTTGTGCCGACGACGACCTGGCCGGCGAGCACGATGCACGGACGGGCTGCCGCGGCCGCCACGGCCGCGACGCCGTAGACGACCTTGCCCGCGCGGGAGGAGAAGTCGTAGGTGCCCTCCCCCGACACGACCAGGTCGTGAGCGGCCGCCCGGGCCGTCAGGCCAACCGCGTCCGCGACGAGGTCGATGCCCGACACGACTGTGCCCCCGAGCAGCATGAGGGCGAAGCCGAGACCGCCGGCGGCTCCTGCGCCCTTGGCGTCGGCGGTGCGACGCTCCGCCGGCGTCGGGCCGCACACGGCGACCACGAAACCGTCGAGCAGGCCGTCGGCGCGGAGGATCTGTTCCTCGCTGAGGCCCTTCTGCGGGCCGAACGTCTTGGTGGCGCCGAACATGCCGAGCAGCGACACGTCGACGTCCGCCGCGATGACGAGCTCGACCCCGGCGACCCGCTCGCGTGCGGCGGCCAGGTCGACGGCGGTGACGCCCGCGAGACCCGCCGGACCGCGGTCGAGCGGGGCGTCGGCCGTCGCGCCCAGGGCCGCGAGGAAGCCCGCTCCCCCGTCGTTGGTGCCACTGCCGCCCAGGCCGACGACGATGCGCCGGGCACCGGCGTCGATCGCGGCAGCGACGACCTGACCCACTCCGTACGTCGTGGCGTCCATCGCGCCCCGGCGCTGGGTCAAATGCAGACCGCAGGCCTGGGCGCTCTCGACGTAGGCGGTGTCGCCGTCGTGCAGCACCGCGACCGGCACGTCCGTGCCGGACGGGCCGCGCACGGTCGCGACCGAGACGTCACCGCCGATCGTCGTGTGCAGGACGTCGACGAATCCCGGGCCGCCGTCCGACATCGGCGCTGGCGTCAGCACGTCGTCGGGGGCGTGACGCCGCCAGCCCTCCGCGATCGCGCGCGCGGCCTCGGGCGCCGTCAGCGTCCCTCCGAAGCCGTCGGGCGCCACGAGGACCCGCACGGATCAGGCGAGGGCTTGTTCGGCCGCCGCGATGACGACGCTGGTGGCGAGCACGTCGATCGCGGTCGCGAGCTCCTCCGGCGACGGGAACGACGGCGCGATGCGGATGTTGCGGTCGCGCGGGTCGTCGCCGTACGGGAAGGCTGCGCCGGCCGGCGTCATGGCGACGCCTGCCTCGCGGGTCAGCTCGATGACCCGTGACGCCGTGCCGTCGACCACGTCGAGGCTCACGAAGTACCCGCCCCGGGGCTCGGTCCAGCTGGCGATGCCGAGATCGCCGAGCCGGTCGCGCAGGATGTCGACGACGGCGGCGAACTTGGGCGCGAGAATCTCGCGGTGCCGGTCCATCAGCGCGTGGACGCCGTCCTCGCTGCGCAGGTAGCGGGCGTGGCGCAGCTGGTTGACCTTGTCGGGACCGATCGTGCGCTTGGCGAGGTGGCCGAGGTACCAGTCGATGTTCGCCGGCGAGCTGCCGAGGAACGAGACGCCGGAACCGGCGAAGGTGATCTTCGACGTCGACGCGAAGATCACGGGACGGTTCGGGTGGCCCGACGCGGCGCAGAGGGCGAGGATGTCGGCGGTCTTGGTCTGCTCGTCGGTCAGGTGGTGCACCGCGTACGCGTTGTCCCAGAAGATGCGGAAGTCGGGCGCGGCGGTCTCCATCGCCGCGAGCTCGGCCGCGACCGCCTCGCTGACGACGGCACCGGTCGGGTTGGAGTACGTCGGCACGAGCCACATGCCCTTGACCTGCGGATCCTTCACCGCCTCGCGGACCGCGTCGACGTCCGGGCCGTCCGCGAACAGCTCGACGGGGATCATCTCGATCCCGTACTCCTCCAGCAGCGCGAAGTGGCGGTCGTAGCCCGGCGACGGACAGATGAACTTGACCGACTCCTCGACGCCCCACGGCTGCTCGGAGTTGGCGACACCGTGGAACAGCGCGAAGACCAGGTTGTCGTGCATCATCGCGAGGCTCGCGTTGTCGCCGGCGACGACCTGCTCGACGGGCACCTGCATGATCGGTGCGAAGATCTCCCGCAGCTCGAGGAGGCCGGTCAGCCCGCCGTAGTTGCGGGTGTCGGTGCCGCCGGCGTCCTTGAAGTCGTCGCCGGGCAGCGTCAGCAGGTCGTTGGAGAGATCGAGCTGGGCGGGCGACGGTTTGCCGCGGGTGAGGTCGAGCTTCAGGCCGCGGTCCTGGAGGGCGCGGTACGCGGTCAACCGCTCGTCGAGGAGGGCCTGGATCTGGTCACGGGACAGGTCGTCGAAGCTCACGTCCTCCAACCTATCGTTTCGTCGCCGTCAGCCCAGCCCGGGCGCGCCCCAGATCGCGAGCCACCTGGTCAGGTCGGGCTCGACCGGGACGTCGTCGGCGATGACGCCGCGGACCTGCAGCTCGAGGCCGTTGTCGCGCCGCTCCCCACCGTCGGGAGCGAACGGGTAGAACGTGCCGCGCTTGTAGAGGTACACGAGGCCGAACGGCGCGCCGGCGGGCGTCGTAAAGACGACCGTCGAGCACAGCAGCGACGCGCCGAAGCCCGCGTCGGCGAGCGAGGAGTTGACCGCGTGGAGGTCGGTCACGAGCCCCGAGACTTCGGCGTCGGAGCGGGTGACGGTCAGCCAGTGGAAGCCGAACCGGTCGTCGCTGCGCACGACGGTCGAGCCCGGCGAGGACGTGATGAGCTTCTCGGCGTCGGCCATCACGAGGTCGTCGGCGTGCCCCTCGACGTCTCGGAAGCACACCGATCCCGAGCCGGTCGGCACGAAGCCCTCGGTCTGCAGCGAGATGACGGCCTGCGGCACCGCGAACAGGACGTCGAGGTCGGCCTGCGGCGGCTTGGAGCGGCCGAGGATCGAGTCGAGGAAGCCCATCAGCCCTGCTCGGACAGCTCGGCGCTGACCCGGGCCAGCTGGTCGAGGCGCTGCTGCAGCGGCGGGTGCGTCGAGAACAGCGCGCCGACCGACTCGCGGTTGATCGCGGGAGCGAAGAAGAACGCGCTCATGGCCTGGCTGTCGCGCAGGTCCTTGTTGGGGATGCGCGCCATGTCGCCGGAGATCTTGACGAGGGCAGAGGACAGCTTCGACGGCCGTCCCGTCAGGTAGGCGCCGCTGCGATCCGCGCTCAGCTCGCGGTAGCGCGACAGGCCGCGGATCAGGACGAAGCTGACGGCGTAGACGAGCAGGCTCACGAGGAACACCACGATGAACGCGGGTCCGCCGTTGTTGTTGTTGCGATCGCGGCCGCCGCTGAACATGCCACCGAAGTACATGCCGTACCGGGTGATGAAGCCCGCCAGCAGACCGAGCGAGGACGCGACCGTCATGATCGTGACGTCGCGGTTGGCGACGTGCGACAGCTCGTGCGCCAGGACGCCCTCGAGCTCGTCGGCGTCGAGCCGCTGCATGATGCCGGTCGTGACGCAGACCGCGGAGTGGCTGGGGGTGCGTCCCGTCGCGAAGGCATTGGGCAGATCGGTCACCGCGACCGCGACGCGGGGCTTGGGCATGTCGGCCAGGGCGCAGAGCCGGTCGATCATGGCGTGCAACTCGGGCGCCTGGGCGGGCTCGACGACCTTGGCGTTCATCGACTTCAGCGCGAGCGAGTCCGAGAAGTACCACTGCCCCCAGGCGAGCCCCAGGACGATGACGATGCCGAACGCCCCGATCGGCGTCTGGTAGAGGATCGCGGCGAAGGCGAGGTACAGCACGCCGAGCCCAAGGCCGACGCCTCCCATGCGGAGGGTCAGCCCGCGGTCACCCCTGAATCTGCTGCGGGCCATCGTTGCCCTCCTGGTGGGTGAGCTGCTCGAGCTGGCGGTCGACCTCGGCGCTGTCGAGCGCGGCGTCGAACTGACGGGCGAGCGCGGCGTCGGCGGACTCCCCCGGCCGGCCCACGACGCCTTCCGCGACGAGCTCGTCGACGGCGTCGGCGGTCGACTCCAGCTCGCGGGTACGGCGCTCGGCGGCCTCCATCGCCTGGCCCACCTCGCTGACGCTGGAGTTGATGCCGGTCGTGGCGCTGTTGATCTCGACGCGGGCCGCCGCGGCGCTGTGCCGCGCGGCGAGGGTGTCCTTGCGGACGCGGAAGCTCTCGACGTCCTGCTCGATCTTCGTCGCGGTGCGCCCGAGCTTGTCCTCCTCGGCGACCAGGTCGTCACGGCGGACGCGCAGGTCGGCGGCGGCCTGCTCCAGCTGGACCTTGCGGGTCAGCGCGGCGCGGGCGTCGTCGTCGTTGCCGTTCGCGACGGCCTGGCGTGCGACGTCGTCGAGCTGGGCGGCCTGCTGGGCGATCGTCGCGAGCTGCATCTCGACGCGCTTGCGGCTCGTGGCCACGTCGGCGACACCCCGGCGGACCTGCCGCAGGAGGGCGGTCTGGGTGCGGTACGTCTCGTCGAGCCGATCCTTCAGCGCCTGGGGGTCGTCCGCGCCGGAACGCCGCGACTTCCACCACTGGGAGACGCGCTTGCCGATGCTCATGCCATCAAGCCTACGGGTAGGGTGTCGCGGGTGGTAGACGAGAGAGACTCAGGCAAGGGACGGCCCACGCCGAGCCGAAACGAGGCCCTTGCGGCCCGCAAGAAGCAGATGAGGGTACCCATCACCCGCAAGGAGCAGGCCAAGCGCGAACGGGCCGCTCGCGAGGACATCCGCCTCAAGCAGCGCGACGCCCTCAAGAACGGCGACGAGCGCTACCTGCCGGCCCGCGACCAGGGTCCCGTCCGCCGCTTCACGCGTGACTTCGTCGACCGCCGACGCAACTTCGCGGAGTTCCTGCTGCCCGCGCTCGTGGTCCTGCTGGTGCTGTTCGCGGTCGCCAACAACCTCGGGTCCACGGCCGAGACGGCGCTGACGTCCGTCGTGTACCCGTTCCTGATCCTCGGGACGGTCCTCGACGAGGTCATCATGGTCCGCGGGCTCAAGAAGCAGCTCGCCGCGCGCTTCGGCGCCGACGCCGTCAAGGGCCAGACGTCGTACGCGGTGCTCCGCAGCACCCAGCTGCGCCGCTTCCGCCTGCCCAAGGTGCAGGTCAAGCGCGGCCAGAAGCTCGACGGCACCTACCGCTGACCCCGCCTGACGCCGACGGGGTACTTGTCGCCCCTCGAGGGGGGACTTGTAGCCCCACGGGTGGGGCCGTAACTACCCCGTCGAGGGGCGACAAGTACCCCCTCAGCGTTGGGGGGCTGGGGAGAGGTCAGTTGATCTCGGCGTGCAGTGACATGGGGCCGTAGATCTCGGTCTCCCCGTCGAACAGGCGCACCTGGTCGATGCCGTCGTCGAGCAGCTCGCCGAAGGCCTCACCGACCCACGACTCCGCGTCGCCGCGGCTCTCGAACGTCTCGGAGCGCCCGGTGACGTCGCCGGACGAGTTCTCGAATGCCCAGGTCCAGGTCATGTCAGGACTCCTTCGTGGAGGGTTGGACGAACGGGGGCTTGGTCACCGTGAACGCCTCGGAGCGTCCCCGGACGTCGACGATGACCGTGGCGCCATCCTCGGTGCCCGGGTCGAGCAGCGCAAGTGCGACACCCTGACGGAGCGTCGGCGAGAACGTGCCGGACGTGACCTCGCCGAGCGGGGTGCCGTTGGCGTCCTGCACGACCATGCCGGGCCGCGGGATGCCGCGTCCCTGGGCGAGCAGCCCGCGCAGCGTGCGCACGGTCTTCTCGGCGCGCTGCTTCTCCAGTGCCTCCTTGCCCCAGAACGCCGGCTTGCCCCAGCCGACCGCCCAGCCCGCACGGGCCATGACGGGGCTGATCTCGGCCGACAGCTCATGGCCGTGCAGCGGGTAGCCCATCTCGGTGCGCAACGTGTCGCGGGCACCGAGGCCGCAGGCCCGGATGCCGAAGCCCTCCCCCGCGGCCATGACCGCGTCCCACACCTCGACCGCCGACGCCGCCGGCACGACGAGCTCGTACCCGCGCTCCCCGGTGTAGCCCGTGCGGCACACCGTGATCTCCTGCCCGGCCACGCGGGCGTCCGCGAACGACATGTACGCGTGGTCGACGGGAAGGTCGAGCGCCTTCAGCACCTCATCGCTCGACGGTCCCTGGATCGCGAGGATCGCGAAGTCACGGTGCTGGTCGGTCACCTCGACGCCCTCGGGCGCGGCGGCCCGCAGCCGGGCGACGACCGCGGCGGTGTTGGCCGCGTTGGGGATCAAGAAGACCTCGAAGTCGCTGCGCAGGTACGCGATGAGGTCGTCGACCGTCCCGCCGTCCTCGTCGCAGCACAGCGTGTACTGCGCCTGACCGACGCCGATGCGGGTCAGGTCGTTCGTCAAGCATGTGTTGACGAACGCGGCGGCGCCGGTACCGCGCACCAGGGCCTTGCCCAGGTGGCTGACGTCGAACAGGCCCACGCCCTCGCGGACGGCCCGGTGCTCGGCCAGGACCCCGCCCCCGGCGTACTCCAGGGGCATGTCCCA
The DNA here is from genome assembly GCA_025964895.1 of Aeromicrobium sp. GTDB lineage: Bacteria > Actinomycetota > Actinomycetes > Propionibacteriales > Nocardioidaceae > Aeromicrobium. Next base: position 6,673 of record JAOPXY010000007.1, on the reverse strand, counting down.
CCCGCCGAACTCCGCGAGCTTGGCACCCAGAGCCACGTGGCGGTCGTGCAGCGGGGAATGAAGCAGATCCATGCAGCCAACCTAGGGGACGGTCGCACGGGTGCGGCAAGCAACCTTAGAGTGGCAGTCATGCCGACCGTCACGCTCAGCACCTCGAAGCCGACCACCGCCCGCGCCGACGTCCTGATCCTGGGGATCCGGGGTGAGGACGACAAGGGCGACCTGGCCGACACGCTCGACGTGCTGGGCTTCACCGGCGAGAAGGGGCAGACGATGCGGTTCGCGTCCGCCGGCGCGGTCCAGGCTCGTGTCGTCATCGCGATCGCGCTGCCCACCGAGCCGACCGCCGAGGAGCTGCGGCGCGCCGCCGCCAAGGGCATCCGTCAGGTCAAGGGCGCAGCCACCGTCGCGATCGCACTGCACCCGGCCGGGGTCGACGAGGTCGAGGCGATTGCGGAGGGCGTTGCGCTGGGCGCCTACCGTTTCGATGCGTACAAGACGCCCAAGGACGACGCCACGAGCCGTGTCGAGCTGACGAGCGCCGTGATCCTCACCCCGTTCGCGCGCCAGAGCACCGCGACGAAGGCGATCGAGCGGGCCGCGACGGTCGCCGCCGCGGTCAACGTCACGCGCGACTGGGTCAACACGCCTCCCGGCGACAAGCGCCCCGCCGACTTCGCTGCGGCGATCACCGCGCACGTCGACGACGCGGGCGTGTCCGATGCCGTGAAGGTGACGGTCTGGGACGAGAAGCGCCTCGCGAAGGAGCGGTGCGGCGGCATCGTCGGCGTGGGCCAGGGGTCCGACAGTCCCCCGCGCCTCGTGACGCTGGCCTACGAGCCGGCCGGCGCCGTCACCCACCTCGCCCTCGTCGGCAAGGGGATCACGTTCGACTCGGGCGGACTCTCGATCAAGCCGGGCGCGTCGATGCAGACCATGAAGCTCGACATGGCCGGCGCCGCCGCCGTCGTGGCCACGACGGTCGCGATCGCCCGGCTGGGCCTGCCCATCCGGGTCACGGCGTTCGCCTGCATCGCGGAGAACATGCCCAGCGGACGGGCCACGCGCCCCGGCGACGTGCTCCGCATGCGCAGCGGGGCCACGGTCGAGGTGCACAACACCGATGCCGAGGGCCGTCTCGTGCTGGCCGACGGCCTCGCCCTCGCCGCCGAGGCGAAACCCGACCGCATCGTCGACGTGGCAACGCTGACCGGCGCCTGCATGGTCGCGCTGGGCCAGCACACGAGCGGCATCCTCGGCAACGACGAGGCCTTCGGCGACAGCGTCCACGCCGCCTCGAAGGCGGCGGGCGAGTCGATGTGGCCGCTGCCGATCACCGAGGAGATGAAGGCCGCCGTCACGTCGTCCGCGATCGCCGACCTCCGCCAGCACAATCCCAAGCCGTACGGCGGGGCGCTGTTCGCGGCCGCGTTCCTGCGCGAGTTCGTCGGCGACGTCCCGTGGGCGCACCTCGACATCGCCGGCCCCGCGTTCAACGAGGGCTCCGCCGTCGACTACACCCCCGCCGGCGGCACCGGAACGGGCGTCCGCACCCTGGTCAGGCTCGCGTCCGACCTCGCCGCGACCAGATGACGCCGGACCCGGCGACCCTCCGTGCGCTGACACAGCGGCTGGCCGTCGAGCAGTCGACCAGTCGCCTGCCGTCCGTCGCTGCCGGCATCGTCCGGGGCGGCGAGCTCGTGTGGTCGGGCGCGGCCGGCACCCTCGACGGGCAGGTCGGCGGCACCGAGCCGTCCAGCGACACCCAGTACCGCATCGGATCGATCTCGAAGACCTTCGTGGCCGTCGAGGTGCTGCGGCTGCGCGACGAGGGACTGCTCGACCTCGCCGACACAATCGGGACGCACCTGCCCGAGGTGCCGTTCGGGCACGTCACGATCGCCCAGCTGCTGACGCACACGTCGGGGCTCCAGGCCGAGACCGACGGCCCCTGGTGGGAGCGCACGCCCGGCGGCGACTGGACGAGCCTCATGGCGCCCGGCCCCCGCCTGCGCTTCACGCCCGGCACGGCCTTCCACTACTCGAACGTCGGCTACGCGGTGCTCGGCGAGCTCGTCGCTCGCCTGCGCGGCGTGACGTGGCAGGACGCCGTGCGCGACGGCATCCTGGTGCCGCTCGGCATGACGCGGACGACGACCCGGCCGGTCGAGCCTGCCGCCACCGGTCTCGCCGTGCACCCGCTGGCGGCGCTGCTGCACCTCGAGCCCGAGCACGACGCAGGCTCGATGGCACCCGCCGGCCAGCTGTGGTCGACCGTCGGCGACCTGTCGCGCTGGGCGTCGTTCGTGGGCGGGCACACCGCGGGCGTGCTGGCGCCGGGCACGCTCGCCGAGATGCTCGTGCCCGTGGCCGTCAACGACGTGCCGACGTCGGCGTGGGGCGGGGCGCACGCCTTGGGCTGGCAGGTGTGGAACGTCGGCGGACGCCGGTTCGCTGGCCACGGTGGGTCGATGCCGGGATTCCTGGCGAACCTGCGCGTCGACCTCGAGACGGGTGACGGCATCGTCCTGATGACCAATGCGACGAGCGGGCTCGGCACCGCGACGACGGAGCTGCTCGACCTGTTCCGCGAGCGTGAGCCCGTCCTGCCAGAGCCGTGGCACGCCGACGCGGGGCAGTTGGCGGCGATCGACCTCGTCGGGCCCTGGTTCTGGGGCACGTACGCATCAACCCTGAGCCTGGACGCCGACGGCGGCCTCCGGCTGGGCGAGCCCGGACAGGGCCGCGGCGCGCGATTCCGCCGTCAAGGGGACGGATGGATCGGCCTCGAGGGCTACTACCGCGGCGAGCCCCTGCGCGTCGAGCGCGACCCGTCCGGGGTTCCGGTGCGGCTCGTGCTGGCCAGCTTCGTCTTCACGAGGACCCCGTACGCCCCCGACGTCGACGTCCCCGGCGGCATCGACGAGCAGGGCTGGCACTGATCCGTCCCGCCGAGTGGTGCATACCGGGTCGCGAGTGCTGCGTTTGGGACAGACGCGCCGTCCCACAACGTCCGAACCGCACCAGTCGCGGGGAGGGTCCGGGGGTTGAGGGGGTCAGTCGGGGAGGCCGAGGGCGCGGGCGGCGTCCTCGACGGTGTCCCACTTCTCCCGGTCGCCGCCGCGGCGGTCGGGGTGCGCCTGCGAGCGGGCCTTGCGGTAGACCCGCATCAGGTCGTCGAAGGACGGATCGTCCGTCAGCGGATCGGTGCCCGCGATCGTCTCCAGCGTCATGATCGCGCGCAGCTCGCCGGGGGTCCGGCGGGCGGTCTCGGGGGCGGCCACGGGACGGCGTGCCGTCGTGACCTTCTTCGCCTTGGCGAGATCGTAGTCGCGCTTGCGGGACGGGATCGGCACCAGATTGGAGTCGTACACCGGGATCTGCAGCTTCTTGCGGGCGAAGTCGTGACCGGCCTGAGGCGAGGCGACGCGACGGCGGATCGACTCGCCGTCGTGGGCGACGAGCAGCAGGGTCGTCTGCGTGACGGACGTCTTGGGCTCGATCCACGCCTCGACGCCGCGCCTGGACGCGACGAAGTCACGCAGTGCGTCGAGATCGGCACGGTTCGAGTGACGGTCCGACACGACGGCGCCACCGTCGGTCCTGGCCTTACGGCCACGGAAAATTCCCATGGCACAAGTGTGCCCGATCCCCCGAGTCGACCTGATCAACCCCGGTGAGGCGCGCCTTGCGATGAGTGACAAGATGAGGATGCACATCTTCTCTGGGAGGACACCGTGGCGGACGGCGCCGGCAACAACTTCGACATCGTTATTCTCGGCGGCGGAAGTGGCGGGTACGCCTGCGCACTTCGTGCCGTCCAGCTCGGCAAGACGGTTGCACTGGTCGAGAAGTCCAAGCTCGGGGGCACGTGCCTGCACTGGGGCTGCATCCCGACCAAGGCCCTGCTCCACACCGCGGAGGTCGCCGACATGTCCCGCGAGAGCGAGACGTTCGGCATCAAGTCGACGTTCGAGGGCATCGACATGGCGAAGGTCAACTCGTACAAGGACGGCGTCGTCGACCGCCTGTACAAGGGCCTGCAGGGACTCATCAAGTCCGGCGGTATCACGGTCGTCGAGGGCGAGGGCAAGCTCGTCGACGCCAAGACCGTCGAGGTGGGCGGCGAGCGCTACACCGGCACCAACGTCGTGCTGGCCACCGGCTCGGTGTCCCGCACGCTCGGCCTGGAGATCGGCGGACGCGTCGTCACGAGCACCGAGGCGCTCACGATGACCGAGGTCCCCGAGAAGGTTGTCATCATCGGCGGCAGCGTCATCGGCGTGGAGTTCGCGTCGGTCTGGAAGTCCTTCGGCGCCGACGTCACGATCATCGAGGGCCTTCCGACGCTCGTCCCGCTGGAGGACCCCACGCTCAGCAAGGGCCTCGAGCGCGCGTTCCGCAAGCGCAAGATCAACTTCAAGACCGGCGTCAAGTTCGACTCGGTCAAGCAGACCGACGACGGCGTCACCGTCACCCTCGAGAACGGCGACACGATCGAGACCGACCTGGTGCTCGTCGCCGTCGGCCGTGGCCCCAACTCCGCCGGCATGGGCTTCGAGGAGGCCGGTATCACGGTCGATCGCGGCTGGGTGCCGACCAACGAGCGCCTCGCGACCAATGTCGACGGCGTGTTCGCCGTCGGCGACCTGGTGCCCGGCCTGCAGCTGGCGCACCGCGGCTTCGCGCACGGCATCTTCGTCGCCGAGGAGATCGCGGGCCTCAACCCGCAGGTCGTGGTCGACTCCGGCATCCCCCGCGTCACGTACTGCGAGCCCGAGATCGCGTCGGTCGGCATCACCGAGCCGCAGGCCAGGGAGAAGTACGGCGACGACAACGTCGAGACCATCGAGTACAACCTGGGCGGCAACGGCAAGTCGCAGATCCTCGCGACGGCCGGCACCGTGAAGCTGGTTCGCGAGAAGGACGGCCCCATCGTCGGCGTCCACATGATCGGCGCCCGCTTCGGCGAGCAGGTCGGCGAGGCGTCGCTGATGGTGAACTGGGAGGCCTACCCCGAGGACGTCGCGCAGTTCATCCACGCGCACCCCACCCAGAACGAAGCACTCGGTGAAGCCGCCCTGGCCCTCGCCGGTAAGCCCCTCCACTCGCACGCCTGATCCGGAGAACAACCATGGCCACTGAAGTCACCCTCCCCGCTCTCGGCGAAAGCGTCACCGAGGGAACCGTCACCCAATGGCTCAAGCAGGTCGGCGACACCGTCGCCGTCGACGAGCCGCTGCTGGAGATCTCGACCGACAAGGTCGACACCGAGATCCCGTCCCCCGTCGCCGGCGTCCTGCTGGAGATCAAGGCCGACGAGGACGACACGGTCGAGGTCGGTGCCGTGCTCGCGGTCATCGGCGACGAGGGTGAGAGCGCCGGCGACGACGCCGCTCCGGCGGCCGAGGAGCCCGCAGCCGAGAAGGACGCCCCGGCCGAGCAGCCCGAGCCGGCTGCTGTCGCCGAGGAGCGCTCGGCGCTGCCCGCCGACACCGCCGAGGAGAAGCACGACGTCGCCGAGACCGCTCCTGCACCGCAGGCCGAGACCGCTCGGGCGGCCGGCGGCGGCACGGAGGTCACGCTGCCCGCCCTGGGCGAGAGCGTCACCGAGGGAACCGTCACCCAGTGGCTGAAGCAAGTCGGCGACGACGTCGCCGTCGACGAGCCGCTGCTGGAGATCTCGACCGACAAGGTCGACACCGAGATCCCGTCGCCCGTCGCCGGCAAGCTGCTGGAGATCCGCGCGGACGAGGACGAGACCGTCGAGGTCGGCGCCGTCCTGGCCATCATCGGCGCCGAGGGCGACGCCCCGGCCCCGTCTGCCCCGGCCCCCGAGCCGGAGCCGGAGGAGGCACCCGAGCCCGCCGCGGCCCCGCCCCCGCCGCCTGCCCCCGAGCAGAAGGCACCCGAGCAGAAGGCACCCGAGCCGGAGCCGCAGGCCTCCGAGCCGACGCCCGCACAGCCCCAGACGCAGGCCGCTCCGGCCGAGCACCCGAAGGCAGCCCCCGAGACGCAGCCCGCTCCGGCCGAGGCGTCCTCGGGTGACGGCGACACGTACGTGACGCCAATCGTCCGCAAGCTCGCCAAGCAGCACGGTGTCGACCTGGGCGCCCTCACCGGCACCGGCGTGGGCGGCCGCATCCGCAAGCAGGACGTCCTCGACGCGGCCGCCAAGCCCGCCGAGGAGGAGCCCGCCGCCGAGACCCCCGCGTCCTCCACCGCGCCGGCGCCGGCGACGACGCCGTCGGAGCTGCGCGGCAAGACCGAGAAGGTCTCCCGCCTGCGCAAGGTCATCGCGTCCCGCCTGGTCGAGTCGCTGGAGATCTCGGCGCAGCTCACGCAGGTTCACGAGGTCGACGTCACGGAGGTCGCGCGTCTGCGCAACCGTCACAAGAACGCGTTCCTGGAGCGCGAGGGCGTCAAGCTGACGTACCTCCCGTTCTTCGCGAAGGCCGCGGTCGAGGCGCTCAAGGTCTACCCGAAGCTCAACTCGGCGCTCGATCTCGAGGCGGGCACGATCACGTACCCGGCCGGCGAGCACCTGGGCATCGCGGTCGACACCGAGCGCGGGCTCATCGTGCCGACGATCAAGGACGCGGGCGATCTGTCGATCGCCGGCATCGCGCGCAAGATCGCCGACGTCGCCGACCGCACCCGCACCAACAAGATC
>JAOPXY010000211.1 GCA_025964895.1 Aeromicrobium sp. | reverse complement strand
CGCCTCGGCCACCGCGGTGCAGCTCGCGGCCCTGCACGACCGCGACGTGCCGTGGTGCTTCAACCGCAAGGAGGCCAAGGACCACGGCGAGGGCGGCCTGATCGTCGGCTCGCCGCTGGAGGGACGGGTCCTGGTGGTCGACGACGTCATCACGGCCGGCACCGCGATCCGTGAGGTCATGGAGATCCTCGACGCGAGCGGCGCGACGTGCGCCGGCATCGTCGTCGCGGTCGACCGCCAAGAGCGGGGCCGCGGCGAGCTGTCCGCGATCCAGGAGGTCGAGCGCGACTTCGGCGTGCCGGTCATCTCGATCATCTCCTTCGACCAGATCATCGAGTACGTCGAGGAGACGGGCCGGCACGCCGAGCACCTCGACGCCGTCCGTGGGTACCGCGAGGAGTACGGCATCTCGGCATGACACCGGACGAGCGCGAGTCCGTCGACGAGACCGGCCGCGAGCCCGTGGGCGTGGGTCCGTGGCAGGGCGAGTGGCCCGCCGACGAGCGGTTCGACCCCGAGCTGCTGCGTGACGGCGACCGGCGCAACGTCGTCGACGGGTATCGCTACTGGCGCCTCGAGGCGATCGTCGCCGACCTCGACCTGCGCCGGCACCCGTTCCACGTCGCGATCGAGAACTGGCAGCACGACTTCAACATCGGCTCGATCGTCCGGACGGCGAATGCGTTCGCCGCCGCCGAGGTTCACATCGTCGGGCGCAAGCGGTGGAACCGGCGCGGGGCGATGGTCACCGACCGCTACCAGCACGTCCGCCATCACGGGTCGGTCGCCGATCTCAGCGCATGGGCCGCGGGGGAGGGGCTCGCGGTGATCGGCATCGACAACGTCGCCGACTCGGTGCCGATCGAGACCGCGACGCTCGAGCGAGAGTGCGTCCTGCTGTTCGGCCAGGAGGGTCCGGGCCTGTCTGACGAGGCGCGCGCCGCGTGCTCCCGGACCCTGTCGATCGCCCAGTTCGGGTCGACCCGCTCGATCAACGCCGGCGCCGCTGCCGCGATCGCGATGCACGCCTGGATCCGCCAGCACGCCTGACCGCCCCCGGGTGTCTCCGCGAGTGGGGATTCCGCGAGTGGTGCGGTCTGGACGTTCCGAGACGGCGTGTCGGTCCACTCCGCACCACTCGGGGACGTGTTCGCACCACTCGGTGACATTTTCGTCGGGTGGACGTCGGCGCGTGACCCTAGGCTCGGCGCCATGGGTTCACGCGTGGTCGTCATCGGAGGGGACGCGGCCGGCATGACCGTCGCGTCCGGAGTGCGTCGGCGCCTCGGCGAGGACGACGAGGTCGTCGTCCTCGAGCGCGGCACCTGGACGTCCTACTCCGCGTGCGGCATCCCCTACTGGATCGCCGGGGAGGTCGACACGGCCGAGGCGTTGGTCGCCCGCAGCCCGGAGCAGCACCGCAGGAACGGCATCGACCTGAGGATGGGAACCGAGGTCACCGCGATCGACCCGCGCCGGCGCACGCTCAGCGTCCGGGGCGGCGACCCGGTGTCGTACGACCGCCTCGTCATCGCGACGGGCGCCGAGCCGGTGCGTCCCGACCTGCCGGGCATCGACGGGCGTGGCATCCACGGGGTGCAGTCGCTCGACGACGGTCAGGCCGTCCTCGACTCGCTCGCCGACGACCCGCAGCACGTCGTCGTGGTCGGCAGCGGCTACATCGGGCTCGAGATGGCCGAGGCGTGCGTCGTGCGGGGCTTCGACACGACGGTCGTCGAGCGATCGCCGAACGTCATGCCCATCATCGAGCCGGCGTTGGGCCAGCAGGTCGCCGACGCGATGCGGCGACGCGGCATCCACCTGCGCACGGGCGTGGACGTCACGGGCTTCACGCTCGACGACTCCGGGCGTGTGACGGGCGTCGAGACCGCCGACGGCACCCTCCCGGCCGATGTCGTGATCCTCGGGCTGGGCGTCGCGGCGCGCTCGGGGCTGGCGTCCGACGCGGGCCTGCCGACCGGCGTCAAGGGCGGCATCGTCGTCGACGACCGGCAGAGGGTCGAGGGCTTTGCGGAGATCTGGGCGGCGGGCGACTGCGTCGTGACGATCGACCGCGTCACGGGCGAGCCGATCCACCTGCCACTGGGCACCCACGCCAACAAGCAGGGCATGGTCGCCGCCGACGGCATCGCCGCTGATCTGCTCGGCGAGGAGCCGCGGCTGTCGTTCCCCGGCGTTGTCCAGACCGCCATCACGAAGTTCTGCTCGTTGGAGATCTCCCGCACCGGCCTGGACGCCCAGCAGGCGAGGGACGCGGGCCTCGACCCCGTCGTCGTCTCGATCGAGACCACCAACTTCGCCGGCTACATGCCCGGCGCCGGCATGATGACCGTCGTGATGGTGGCCGACCGGATCACCCGCCGGCTGCTGGGCGCGCAGATCGTCGGCGCGGAGGACGCAGCCCTGCGCATCGACGTCGCCGCCACGGCTCTCGCGGCCGGCATGACGGTCGACGCCGTCGTGATGCTCGATCTCGCCTACGCCCCGCCGTTCTCGTCGGTGTGGAGCCCGATCCAGGTCGCGGCGCGGGCCGCCGTGAAGGCCTTGGCAGGGTGACTGCCCCTTTGCCGCGCGGACTGGGATACTGACATTGGTCTGCACCCTTCGTCTGCCCGTTTTCCGTCCACAGGAGATCTGATGCCCGTCGCCACACCCGAGGTCTACGCCGCGATGCTCGACAAGGCCAAGGGCGAGTCGTTCGCCTACCCGGCCATCAACGTGTCGTCGTCCCAGACCCTGAACGCCGCCCTCGCGGGCTTCGCCGAAGCCGAGAGCGACGGCATCATCCAGGTCTCCACCGGCGGCGCGGAGTACTTCTCCGGCCCGACGGTCAAGAACATGGTCTCCGGCTCGCTGGCGTTCGCCGCGTTCGCCGAGGAGGTCGCCAAGAAGTACCCGGTCAACGTCGCGCTGCACACCGATCACTGTCCCAAGGACAAGCTCGACGGGTTCGTGCGTCCGCTCATCGCCGCCTCGGCCGAGCGCGTCAAGGGCGGCGGCCTGCCGTACTTCCAGTCGCACATGTGGGACGGCTCGGCGATCCCGCTCGAGGAGAACCTCGAGATCGCTCAGGAGCTGCTCGCGCAGTGCGCCGCGGCGAACATCATCCTCGAGGTCGAGATCGGTGTCGTCGGCGGCGAGGAAGACGGTGTCGAGGGCGGCATGGGCGAGCACCTCTACACGACCCCCGACGACGCCCTCGCGGCCGCCGCGGCGCTCGGCGTCGGCGAGAAGGGTCGCTACCTCACGGCCCTGACGTTCGGCAACGTCCACGGTGTCTACAAGCCCGGCAACGTGACGCTGCGCCCGGAGATCCTGAAGGCCGCGCAGGAGGCCGTCGCCGCCAAGTACGGCAAGGACGCGCCCTTCGACCTAGTGTTCCACGGAGGATCGGGCTCGCTGCCCGAGGAGATCTCGGCCGCGGTCGACTACGGCGTCGTCAAGATGAACGTCGACACCGACACGCAGTACGCGTTCACGCGCCCGGTCGCCGGGTGGATGCTCGCCAACTACGACGGCGTCCTGAAGATCGACGGCGAGGTAGGCAACAAGAAGGTCTACGACCCGCGCGCGTGGGGCAAGGCCGGCGAGGCCGGCATGTCCGCCCGCGTCGCCGAGGCCTGCGGCGCCCTGCGCAGCGCCGGCACCAGGCTCTGACGCCTCGCTGCTGCTGATTCCCAGGAGAACCCCGGAAGCTTTCGGGGTGAACCTGGGGTTCCGGCGCATCACCCCTGTTGCAACAAGGGTGATGCGCCGGTTCCCTGTCAGAGGCGCAAGACGACGCCGTCGTGCGCTGTCGAATCGCGGTCAGGCGATGTGCCGGGCGTACAGCGATCGCGACCGGTCGAGATCGGCCTTCAACCGCCGGGCGGTGGCCACCGCCATCGCGACGGACAGGTCCGACCAGATGATCCTGCTCATGCCCCACCACTCGGCGCGGACCTGGTCCTCGCGTCGCTTCTCGTCGAAGACCGTGCCGAAGCCGGAGTCGCCGAACGTCCCGTCGTACTTGATGCGACCGTCGAACTCCGCCAGATGCCGCCACAGCTCCCACGCGAAGTCGGTCCGGGCGATGACGCGGCCGGAGCCGTCGAGGACCCGGAACTGCAGGTCCGGCATCGGGATGTCGTGGCGCCAGAACAGGAAGCGGCTTCGCGACTCGCCGGGGGACTCCGAGCGACCATCCGACAGACTGAGAGCCAGCCTCCCGGACCGGGAACCGGGCCAGGTCCGGAACTGTCCAGCGGTCTCGGTCAGGGATTCCGGAGTGACCAGCCCGCGGTGCAGCGCGGAGTCAGCGACGACGAGACCGGACTCGGTCGGTCGGGCGCATGCGAGCTCCCAGACGCATCGGTCCGGGCTCGACACGAGCATCCCGTCCACCTCAACGACGTCGGCATCGTCGATGCGTCCGATGTGGTGCTGGACGCCCGCCTCGTGCCTGCCACGGCCCTCATCGGTACGCGTCACGTGGACCTCGTCGAGACTCGTGCCCCACAGGGAGATGCCGTGGATCGCGGCTGCCGACTCGTGGGTCAGGACGACCGCGCCTTGGTGACGGTGGAACACGGCGCGACTACGTGCGGCGAGCTTGGCCTCGGGATCGAGGGGGCCGTACGTGGCGCGGAGCGCGTAGAGGCCCGCGCCGATGCGGACGAGGAGTCCGAGGGCGATCGCCTCGCGGATGTCGCGGTCGCCGTACCCGCTGTCGACGATCTCGGTCCGGGTGACGAAGCCGCGGGTCTCCGCCCGGTGGATGAGGAGTTGGTCCATCAGGCCATCGTCATGACCGCACCGCGTCCGCGGACAGTACCCGAGCCCGACCTGTGGACAGCGGAGATCGGTCCGCAGCCCTGTGGACGGCGACCCTCTCCCCGGAACCAGGCTCCTCGCCCCAGTTGCAACAAGGGTCATGCGCCTGATTCCCAGGAGAACCCCGGAAGCTCTCGGGGTCATCCTGGGAATCAGGCAGCGGGTGACAAGATGGCGTCATGACGAATCTCTTCGGTGAACCGCCCGCCACCCTGCTGCCCGAGGATCCCGGCGCAGCCGAGCTCGCGGCCGGCGACAGCCCGCAGACCGTCGCGTCGCTGCACCCCGACTCGGCGCTCGCCTGGGTCACGCTCGCCGAGCTGGCCCTGACCGAGGGACGCGATCTCGAGGGATACGCCTTCGTCCGCACCGGGTACCACCGGTCACTCGACCTGCTGCGCCGCAACGGCTGGAAGGGTCACGGCCCCCTGCCCTGGGAGCACGAGCCGAACCGGCCGTTCCTGCGCTCGCTGGCTGCCCTGGCCGACGCGTCCGAGCGCCTGGGCGACGAGGGCGAGGCGCACCGGTGCCGGGAGTTCCTCCACGAGTCGAGCCCCGAGGCCTACGCGGAGCTCGTCACCCGCTGAGCGGACGTCCGAGCGCGGCACCGCCGGCGCGGATCAGGGCACGTACATCGTGAGCGCGGACGGCTCGATGCGCCAGGTGTGGCGGGGGGACGGGTCGGTGAGCTCGCCGTCGCTGGTGCAGCGCAGCGCGTCGCCGACGACCTCGATGTGGGTGCCGCGCAGGTAGACGACGTCGTCGCGGCGGTGGTGCTCGCCGCGCCGGACGCTGAACGCGTAGGCGATGCGCCGGCGCGGGGACTCGGTGTACGACACCGAGACGTCGATGAGGCCGTCGGACGGATCGGCCTGCGGCAGGAGCGGTGCGCCGCCGCCGACGTACCGGCCGTTGCCGATCGCGACCTGGATGACGGGCTCCTTGCGGGTCAGCGTCTCGCCATCGACCGTGATGCGCAGCCGTGCGCCCGGCGTCGTGAGGCCCTTCAGGCCCGTGAGCGCGGCGCCGACGGCGTAGCCGACCGGTCCGAGCGCCCTCTTGTACGGACGCGCGGCGGCCGCGGCCTCCGCCCCGATGCCGATGTGGGCGGCGTTGATGACGATGCCGTCGGCGCCGTCGACGACCAGGTCGATCTCACGGGTGTGCGCCGTGACGATGACCTGGGCGGCGGCCACGTGGTCCTCGGGCAGGCCGAGGGTCGCGGCGAAGTCGTTGCCCGTGCCGAGCGGCACCAGGCCGACCGTGACGTCGCCGAGACGTCCGGCCACGCGTAGCGCCTTCACGACGGCGTGCAGACTGCCGTCACCCCCAAGCACGACGACGCCGTCGATGTCGGGGTGGTCGTCGAGGGCGGACGACAGATCGTCGGGGCTGGACGTGCGGACGAGCTCCAGGTCGACGTCGTCCCGGAGGGCCGAGACCACCTGGTCGACGGCAGTGTCGTCGGAGCTGCCGGCGTCGGCATTGGCGATGGCGAGGAGGCGGGTCATGGGGCCGTCAGCCTACGGGGTCGCGCCCGCCCGGGGTGCGGGTTCCGCCCGGGGTTCGCCCAGCTTGACGAGCACGACGCCGCCCAGGATCAGCAGACCCCCGGCGATCTGGACTGGCAGCGGGGTCTCCGCGAGCAGCAGCCATGCGAACAGGACGCCGAACACGACCTCGGCGAGGCCGACGAACGAGCCGAGGCGCGAACCGAGGTGACGGCTGCCCTCGATGCTCAGGACGTAGGCGAGGGCGGCGGTCACGACGCCCAGGACGAGCAGGGCCGACCACCACGGCAGCATCGTCCCCGCCAGCTCGACGTCGCGCCGGCTCGAGCCGAACGGGACGACGCCGGCAAGACCGGCGACGAGCAGGGTCAGGCCGCCGAACGTCATGCCGCCGGCAGCGAGGGCGATGCCGGGCAGCCCGTTGTTCTCGTCGGCCGACAGGATCCAGTAGAAGGCGGCGCAGATCATCGCACCGAAGGCCCATCCGAGGCCGAGCGGGTCAATGTCGGCACCCGACGTCAGGTCGAGCACCAGGAACAGGCCGCTGATCGCCAGCACCGCGCCGATCCCGGTCAGGCGGGACGGTCGCTGCGCGTGCCGCCACCACATCCAGAGCAGGACGGCGACGGGGCACGTGAACTCGATCAGCAGGGCGACGCCGACCTGCATGCGGTCGACCGCGTTGAAGTAGGAGAGCTGGCAGGCGGCCACGGCGATGAGCCCGTAGGCGGCCAGGAGACCCAGGTTGGCGCGCAGCAGGTGCCACCGACCGCGCATCGACAGCAGCCCGGGCACCAGCAGGACGGCCGCCGCGATCAGCACGCGGACGGTGACCGCCGAGCCGGCGGTCCAGCCGGCCGCGATGAGCGCCTTGGCGAGGGGACCGGCCATCGCGAACGACGCCGCACCCGTGACCGCGAACGTCACGCCAGACGCGATCCGGGACGGCGCCAGCTCGCCGATGTCATGAGTCATCGATGCCATGACATGTGACGGTAGAACGATCGCTGTAAGGTGTCAACATGGTCTTCGCTCATGACGTCGAGCTCGCGCTCATGGCGGCGGTCGCGCTGGTGAACTCCGCCGAGGAGCCCGACACGCTGACGACCGTCGGCGACGTCACACAGTTCTACGATCGTCACGGCTACACGGGTCTGCGCGCCGGCACGCAGGCCGAGCTCGACGAGCTGCGCGCCGTCCGCCCCCTGCTCCGCGAGCTGCTGACCGCCGATCGCGACGGTGCCGTCGAGATCGTCAACCGCATGCTCCGCGACGGCGACGCCCGACCTCAGCTGATGCGGCACGACGGCTTCGACTGGCACCTGCACGCGACCGACGACGACCAGCCGTTCGCGGTGCGCGTCTGCGTCGAGACCGCGATGGCGATGTCGGACGTCATCCGCGTCGACGAGATGTCCCGTCTCGGTGTGTGCGCCGATGCCGACTGCCGCGGCATCGTCCTGGACCTGTCGCGCAATCGCTCGAGGCGCTTCTGCAGCACCGCGTGCAGCAACCGGGCCGCCGTCGCCGCCTACCGCGCCCGCCAGTCGGGCTAGCGGCGCGCGAGAGAGGACGCAGCGCGCCGAGTTCGGCTAGGGTGAACCGGTAAGAGCCCCGCGAGAACGGGGCTTGTCGCATGTGTGAGGGTGGTGCATCCCATGCCCGCAGTCGTCATCGTCGGAGCCCAGTGGGGCGACGAAGGCAAGGGCAAGGCCACGGACATCCTGGGTAGTCGGGTCGACTACGTGGTGAAGTTCAACGGTGGCAACAACGCCGGTCACACGGTGGTGATCGGTGACCAGAAGTACGCCCTGCACCTGCTGCCGAGCGGCATCCTGAGCCCCGGCTGCGTGCCGGTCATCGGCAACGGCGTCGTCGTCGACCTCAAGGTGCTGTTCGAGGAGATCGACGGACTCGAGGAGCGCGGCATCGACACATCGCGCCTCGTGGTCAGCGCCAACGCGCACGTCATCGCCGACTACAACCGGACGATGGACAAGGTCGCCGAGCGCTTCCTGGGCAGCCGCAAGATCGGCACGACCGGCCGCGGCATCGGCCCCACCTACGCCGACAAGATGAACCGCCTCGGCATCCGCATCCAGGACCTGTTCGACGAGAAGATCCTGCGCCAGAAGGTCGAGGGCGCGTTGGAGCTGAAGAACCAGATTCTCAGCAAGATCTACAACCGTCGGGCGGTCGAGGTCGATGAGATCATCGAGGAGCTGCTGTCGTACGTCGACCGCCTGCGTCCGATGGTCGCCGACACCCCACTGCTGCTGCACGACGCGCTCAAGGCGGACAAGACCGTGCTGCTCGAGGCCGGCCAGGCCACGCTGCTCGACGTCGACCACGGCACGTACCCCTTCGTGACGTCCTCGTCGGCGACGACGGGCGGAGCCTGCACCGGCTCGGGCATCGCCCCGACCGAGATCACCCGCGTCATCGGCATCGTCAAGGCGTACGCGACGCGCGTCGGGGAGGGCCCGTTCCCGACCGAGCTGTTCGACGAGGACGGCGAGCGCCTGCGCACCAACGGCGCCGAGTTCGGCACCACGACCGGACGTCCGCGCCGCTGCGGCTGGTACGACGCGCCGATCGCGCGGTACGCCGCCCGCATCAACGGCGTCACGGACTTCGTGCTGACCAAGCTCGACGTGCTGACCGGCTGGGAGCAGATCCCCGTCTGCGTCGCGTACGACGTGGACGGTGAGCGCGTCGACGAGATGCCGATGACGCAGACCAGCTTCCACCACGCGAAGCCGATCTACGAGATGTTCCCCGGCTGGACCGAGGACATCTCTGCCGCGCGCACCTTCGAGGACCTGCCGAAGACCGCGCAGGAGTACGTCCTGGCGCTCGAGGCCATCTCCGGCGCGCGCATCTCCACGATCGGTGTCGGGCCCGATCGCGAGCAGTCGATCGAGCGGCACGACCTGCTCTGAGCGTGACGGCGGAAGAATTCGCTGCGGTCGCCGCCATAGCAGGCACCCTGTTGCAGATACGTGATATGCAGGAGGGGCAGCCGGTTTCGGCCGGCGGTCTTCCGGGGGGCCCGGGGGCTACATCGCAACGAAGGAATCACATGACTCCCACTTCTACGCGCCGCAGGGCGAGCGCCGGTGTCGCCGTGAGCGCACTCGTCAGCTCGGCACTGCTGTTCGCACCGTCCGCACAGGCGGCAGACACCGTCACGAACGTCCGCGAGTCCGAGATCGCGCCGACCGAGGTCAGCACCGCCTACGCGGGTTGGCACGAGGGCACCGAGGTCTCTCCCGGCGTCTGGGGCAAGTACCAGGTCGTCAACGAGGGCCTGGCGCTGATCGGCAGCTCGCAGGTCATCAAGGGGTACACCGAGAACTCGAACACCGATCTGGCCAGCACCGCGAAGCGCAACGCCGACTTCGACGATCTCGCCGCCGCACGGTTCACCGTCAAGTCAGGCGCCCCGAGCTTCCAGGCGCCGATGTTCGTCGACACCGATCCGTCCTCCACCTCGGACGCTCCGGTCTTCACGACGCTGTACACCGCCGACGCCGCCAAGGACATCTGGCAGTCGAGCCGCGCGCTCAACACCGGTACCGGCACGATCCCGGCCAAGACCGACGTGAGCCTGGCCGACCTCAAGACGGCCGTCGGCGAGAACTATCGCGTCATCGCATTCGGCGTCAACAACAGCGTCGCCGACGCCACCGCGGTCGTCTCCGACATCACGTTCGACGGCACGAAGTACACCTTCGGCAACAACGCCCCGATCGCTCACAACCGAAGCTACAAGACCAAGATCG
>JAOPXY010000158.1 GCA_025964895.1 Aeromicrobium sp. | reverse complement strand
GCTGACCCCGGACTACGCCGCGATGCTCGTGGCGTCGACGCACCCTGGCGACCCCTCCGGCGGCGAGTTCGACTTCATCCTGACCCACGACCGCCAGCTCGTGGTCGACGCAGCCCTGTCGCTCATCACGCGCCTCTGAGGGCGGGCCGCTCAGAAGCCGATCGGCAGGCCCGCGTAGTTCTCTGCCAGGCCGGTCGCCCCGGCGGCGCTGGACGTGACCCAGCGCAGCTGCGAGAGCTGGAGCTGCGCGTCGAACGGGTCGTCGGTGGTGTGCAGCATCGTGGTCATCCACCACGAGAAGTGCGTGCAACGCCACACCCTGCGCAACGCGACCTCTGCGTAGGAGTCGGCGAGCCGGTCGTCCTTGTCGCGCAGCAACGCCACCAGGGCCGGCGCCAGGACGCCCACGTCCGCGACCGCGAGATTGAGACCCTTCGCGCCGGTGGGTGGAACGATGTGGGCGGCGTCGCCTGCGAGGAACAGCCGCCCGTGCCGCATGGGCGTCTGCACGAAGCTGCGCATCGGCAGCACGCTCTTCTCGGTGATCGGTCCAGGCGTGAGCTCCCAGCCGTCCTGCCCGTGCCCCAGCCGCATGGCCAGGGCGTCCCAGATCCGGTCGTCGGACCACGTGTCGACGTCGGTGCCGTTCGGCACCTGGAGGTACAGACGGCTGACGGTCGCCGATCGCATCGAGTGCATCCCGAAGCCGTCCGGGTGCCAGGCGTAGATCAGCTCATCCGTCGACGGCGCGACGTCCGCCAGGATGCCGAGCCACGAGTACGGGTACACGCGTTCCCACGTCTCCCGCAGGCGCTCGGGCACCGACGCCCGACTGGGTCCGAACGATCCGTCGCAGCCCACGACAACGTCCGCGTCGATGCGCTGGGCGTTGCCGTCCCTGTCGACGAACGTCACCGAGGGCCGGTCGGTCTCGAGGTCGTGCAGCGCGGTCTCACTGATCTCGTAGTGGATCTGCTGGCCGCCGGCGGCTCGTGCGTCGACCAGATCCTTTTGCACCTCGGTCTGCCCGTAGACCCACACGCTGCGGCCGGTCAGGTCGACGAAGTCGACGTGGTGTCGTTCTCCGGGCCACTGCAGGTGGATCCCGCCGTGCTCGTCGCCCTCGGCCCGGAGCCTCCCGCCGAGACCGATGGAGTCCAGCAGCTCCACCGTCGAGTGCTCCAGCACCCCGGCGCGGATCCGGGACGCGACGTACTCGGCCGACCGCGTCTCGACGACGATCGACTCCACCCCGTCCTGGGCGAGCAGGTGTGACAGCAGCAGTCCCGCGGGTCCCGCGCCGATGATGGCGACCTGAGTACGCATGCCGCACAGTCAAGGCGCCGGCAGGTACAGGCGCCACCGCAGACTTTCGTCCAGCAGAAGCTTCGTTGCGGGCGTCCGCTGTCACATCACGAAGCCGGCGCGAATGAACGACGTCCGACGTCCGGCACCACGAGATCCGCCGACATCTTTTTGATCGATGGAGCGGGGGCGAAGCTCTGGTCTGAACCTCGCCCCCTCGACATGAACAGCGCTCGAGCACCCTTCGGTCGTAACTTCAAACTACCCATCGGGACTGCGACGCGCCCTGCTAATCGGTCTCGACAACGTCGTGCTGCGCGACGCAACGAGTCAGCAAGGCATCGCGCCGTGACCCGATTCCTACGTCCACAGGAGTCCGACGACTGCTGACGTTTGTACGATCTGAGTCATGCATGGCGAAGGACCCGAACAATTCGGAGCTGCTGCGCGATCCATGGGCGCAGCCGCGACGTTCACGCTGACGTTGGACAGCGCAGTAGCTGCCGCCGTCGACCTGATACCCGGCTGTGAGTTCGCGGGCGCATCGATCGTCCAGAAGAAGCGCAAGGTCACGACCGAGGCCAGCTCCGATGCCCTGGTACGGCGCGGCGATGAGCTGCAGTACGAGCTGGGCGAAGGTCCGTCGCTGCAGTCCATCCATGAGCAGGAGACCGTCTACAGCGGTGACCTGACGCGCGAATCGCGCTGGCCCACATGGTCACGGCGTGTGGCCGACGAGCTCGGCGTGCGCAGCATGCTGTGCGTCCAGCTGTTCGTCGGTCCCACGTCGCTGGGATGCCTCAGCCTGTACTCGCGCTCGGTGGACGCATTCGATCAGGCCGCCCGATACTCAGCGATCGCATTCGCCGCCCATGTCGCAGTCGCCATGGCAGCAGCCACGCAGGAGGACAACCTGACGTCGGCGCTGACCAGCAGGACGACCATCGGACAGGCCGAGGGGATCCTCATCGAGCGGTACAAGATCGCGCCGGACGAGGCCTTTGCCGTTCTGACCCGCCTGTCCCAGCAGCGCAACACCAAGCTGCACCACATCGCAGCGGACCTCGTGCGTACCGGGGTCGTTCCCGAGCACCCGGCAGGCACGTGGCACGACATCCCCTCCTCGACGCGGCCCGCCGCCGGGATCAGCAGCGACGCGGTTCAGACCCGTCGACACCCTGCGCCGAGCGACTGAGTCTCAGCGATGCGGGGAGCCGGAAACGATCTACTGACCCAACACGGTCGCGACCTCAGGGCTCAGGGCAGGCCAGCGTGGGGGACGTCCACGTCGACCGCCAGAAGCTTTCCCTCGCGGGCGCTCCTGCGAGCATCCTCGTGGAAGTCCGGCGCGGCGCACAGGAAAAGGGTGCGCCCTGTGTCCCCACCGAGCATGCACGCGAAGACATTCAGGTCAGGGACGATCGACCGTTCGATCGTCCCACCTTCCAAGACCCGGATGGCTCGGCCGCCGATCGAGTCGGCGACCCACAGGGCGCCATCGGCATCCAGACCGCACCCGTCAGCGCCCACGATGACCTGACCCAGCGCTGTCTCCAGGTCACGTGACGTCGGTGGAGGGCCGAACTCGGCGAACACCTGACGGTTGGTGAGGCTGCCGTCCTCACCGATGTCGAACGACGTCACCCGGTTGCCGAAGGTCTCGCACACCAGCAGACGCTCGTCGTCGGTGATCACGCTGCCGTTCGGGAAGAGCATCCCGTCCGCCGCCACGCGCACGGTGCCGTCGAGCTCGACACACAGCAACCGGGCCTCGGCGATCGGCGCCCCCGACATCAGGTCGAACCCGAACTCGCCGACGTACGCCCGGCCGCTGCTGTGCACGACCATGTCGTTGGGGTAGCCGCGCACGTGTCCGGAGAGGTCGGCGTGCTCGCGCAGACTTCCGTCGGCCTCGCGCGTCAGCAGCTTGGCGTCACGCATGGAGACGATCAGCAGCCTCCCGTCGGGCAGCCATCCCGTGCCCGACGGCTGCTGCGGCACCTCCGCCTCGACGCGCAGGTCGCTCCCATCGGCTTCGACCGAGTAGACGGCATTGGCGTAGAAGTCGGAGAACCAGATGCGACCCTCGTGCCACCTGGGGCACTCCGGGAACGACAGGCCCTCGACCACGGTGCGGTAGCTGCTCATGTCTCCATCCTTCCGGCGCTCGTCCGAGCGCCCCCTCGAATTAGTTCCCCGTTGACGTTCACAGGCCGTCGGTCGCTTCCTTGAACCGCTCCAGCTCGCCGCGGACGTCGTCGCCACTTGGCTGCAGGACGAACTCGGTGATGCCTTGGTCACGCAGACGCTCCACCCGCTCCCGCACCTCGGTGCGGGTGCCTGTGACCGTCCACTCCTTGAGCCTGGAGTGCGCACCAGCCTCCCAGGCTGCCGCGTCGGCGTCGTTCAGCGCCACGCAGTGCTGGTCATGCACCTGGAAGTGGCGTTCGTCCGGATCCACCGCCTCGACGACGTCGGCCCACACGTCCCCACCGTCCAGCTCCCGGACGGCGTCGAGCCCACCGAACTCGTACGCCGCGTGGTAAGCCAGTGCCCACCCCGGACCGGCGGCGGCCCTGGCGTGGGAGGAGCCGGTCGCCTCGTCATCGCCCAGCACGGTGCCCCAGGCAAGCATCGCGCTCCACGTGAAGTCGGTCGTGAACTCCGGCAGCGGTTCGAGGCTGAGCAGGAGCCCGTCCCCGAGTTCCTTGGCAACCGCTCCGCCCCGCGGGCCGTGGACGCCGAACAGGACGGGCACGTGCACCGGCCGCGGGGCCGCGTGCCCCTCGGGGTGCATCATCCTCATCCGGGCACCCTCCCACTCGACGGTCTCGCCGGCCAGCAGCCCGCGGAAGGCGCGCACGTAGTCAGCCATGAACCGCATCGGCAGTCCCGGGTAGCCCATGGCGCGCCGTCCGGAGAATCCCGTGCCGAAGCCGACCGCGACCCGTCCGGGTGCGAGTGCCTCGAGCGAGGCCGCTGCCGCCGCATTCACCATCGGGTGACGCAGGCTGGGCACCAGCACACCCGGGCCCAGGCCGATCCGACTCGTGCGGGCGGCGGCCAGCGCGAGGCACATCCACACATCCGGGCTCTGCTGAGGGGTGTCGTACAGCCACGCGCGCGCGTAGCCGAGCTCCTCGGCGAGAACGATGTCGTCTGGTGATCGGAGGGTGGTGGGGAATGCACACGAGATGTCCACGTGGACCTCTGCTTTCATCTTGGGTTGAGGGAGATTCCGTCTGGTTCGACCGTGATGCCAGGGCAGGCTAGAGCGACCTCACGTCGATCTGCGTGAGGAGCGAGTCGCCGGACTCCAGCAGGTCGAGCTGAGGTCCGGTGCGCGGCAGCTCCCACGTGAAGAAGTACTCGGCCGCCGCCCGCTTGCCGTCGTAGAAGTGACCGGTCCGGCCGAGCGCAGCCAGCTCCTGCTCGAGCCAGATCCAGGCGACCACGACGTGACCGAACGCCTCCAGGTAGACCGAGGCGTTGACCAGCGCCGATCGCGCGTCACCGCCGGCCCACAGCTTCTCCGTCACCTCGACGAGGCGCTCGAGACCGTGGCGCAGCGCCTCGGCATGCACGGCGGGCGGGCCCTCGAGCCCCCTGGCAGCGGCGACCGTCGCCCGGATGCGGTCACCCAGGAGTCGCAGCGCCTCACCGTCATGCATCACGACCTTGCGACCGAGGAGGTCGAGCGCCTGGATCCCGTTGGTCCCTTCATGGATCGCGTTCAGGCGGTTGTCGCGCCACAGCTGCTCGACCGGGTAGTCACGCGTGTAGCCGTAGCCGCCGTGCACCTGAATCGCGTGGTCGTTGGCGGCGAGGCACCACTGGGACGGCCACGCCTTGACCACGGGCGTCAGGATCTCGAGCAGGAGGCGGGCGGACGCGGGGTCGTCACCCGTCCGCTCCTCGTCGACCAGCCGGCCGCAGTAGAGGCC
>JAOPXY010000141.1 GCA_025964895.1 Aeromicrobium sp. | reverse complement strand
GATCTTCGCTCCATGAGGGAGACATCATGACGACCCCCACGCTCCCCGACGAGCGCATCGAGCAGATGCGCCTGTCGGTCATGCACCGCGTCGACACCGACGTCCGGCGCCGCGGCCGCCGCCTGCGCACGACGATCGGCGTCACCGCCGCGAGCGTCCTCGTCGTGGGCCTCGGTGGCTACGCGGTCAGCTCACTCGACAGCCGCAGCATCGTGTCGAGCTCCAGCTCCGACAGCGGGGGCTCCGCCGCCGACGCTCCGCCGACCGTCGCGCAGGACGAGTCGGCCCCGGGCGCCAACCAGGACCGCGAGGTCGCCCCTGACGCTGATCGCCAGGTCATCACGACCGGCTCGGTCATCGTCACGGTGACCCAGCCCCGCGAGACAGCTCAACGGCTCAGCGCCTGGGTCGAGTCGATCGGCGGACGGGTCGACGATCGCTCCGAGCGCGGCTCAGGCGACGATGCGTCGGCGTCCGTCACGGTGCGGGTGCCCAGCGACCAGGTCACCGCGACGATCGAGCGCCTCGGGACCTACGGCACTGTCGAGGACGTGTCGGTGCAGAACAGCGACGTCACGGCACAGACCACCAACCTCGACGCGCGCATCGACGCCCTGCAGGTGTCGGGCCGCGATCCTCCTCATTGGGCTGGGCGTCATCCGCCTGGTCAGCCGCCGGTGTACGTCGCGCGGCTGACCAGGCGGTGCCTCAACCCGTCAGTGACGAACGGCGCGGTCGACGCGGTCGTGGTAGCGATGACCGAGCACTCCGCCCATCACCGCGAACAGCAGCGTGACGATCACGACCGCCACGGCGGCAATGACGCCGCCCCAGCTGAGGTCGTCGTTCGAGATCGGGATGCGCGGGAGGTCGACGCGCTCCAGCACGTTGTACTTGTTGCCGAAGATCGCGCCGAGCGCGATCGCTACGAGGGTCACGAGCAGCCCGATGACCCAGACGCCCACGCCCTGCCGGGCACCGTCGAACCGCGACATGCGCCCCGCGACGTACCCGCCGGCGTAGTAGGCCAGGGCGAGGATCACCAGCAGCACGATCGCGGTCGACAGGGCGATCGTGCCGGCGGACCGTTCCGCGTCGTTCTGGGTGACCTCGACCGAGGAGCCGACGGCGGTCAGGATGGCTCCCACGATGCCTGCCAGCAGGATGGCCACGCCGATCGCGACGATCCAGCCGAAGAACGCCGCGCCCAGGTTGAGCCCGCCGAACTTGTCGCGGGCATGCTCGTCGTCGGTGCCGAGGACGCCGTGCTGGCGGTCGCCGTCGCGGCGCCCGACGTGATCGCCGTCGTCCGGGGTGTCGCTGTGTCTGACCATCGGTGTGCTCCTCTGTGATGCAGCGGTCTGGTGTGACCGCTGCGCTTAGCACTACCCCTCACATATCCCTGCAAACCCGGGCGCATCGCACAGCTTCTGCGATAGTATATGCGCATGGATGCAGATAGATTGGCAGGCTTGCCGGCGGCCGACGAGGTTGACATGGCTGTTGAGGTTTTCCGGATGTTGTCCGATGGCACCCGGTTGACCTTGTTGTGGTGTCTGCTCGACGCGGAGATGTCGGTGGGTGAACTGGCCGAGACGGTTGGCAAGTCGCCGACTTCGGTCTCTCAGCATCTGGCCAAGCTGCGGCTTGCTCGCTTGGTGCAGACGAGGCGTGACGGGAACATGATCTTCTATCGCCTGGACAGTGAGCATGCGCGGCAACTGGTGCTGGATGGAATCCATCACGCCGAGCACCAGGGCACGGGTGTTCCTGCGCATCACCGTGATGAATCGACGGTCAGGTCCATTGGTTCGGCGGGTGGTCCGCAGTGAGTGACCACGCCGAGGGACACGATCACTCGTCGCACGCCCACGACCACGACCACCCGCACCCGCACCCGCACGACCATGATCATGAGCACGCGACCGGGTTGAAGGGTTTCGTGTTGTCGATCGTCAAGCCGCACAGTCACGATGCAGCGGACTCGATCGACTCGGCGTTGGAGTCGAGCGCGGAAGGTATCCGTGCGCTGAAGATCAGTCTGCTGGTGTTGTTGGCGACGGCCGTGGCTCAGTTGCTCGTGGTGATCTTTACCGGCTCGGTGGCGCTGTTGGCTGACACGATCCACAACTTCTCGGACGCGTTGACCGCCATCCCGTTGTGGATCGCGTTCGTGCTCGTGCGGCGTCCGCCGACGCAGCGGTTCACGTACGGGCTGGGGCGGGTTGAGGATGTTGCTGGCCTGTTCATCGTGCTGATGATCGCGTTGTCGGCGGTGGTGGCCGGGTATGAGTCGATCCGGCGGTTGATCGAGCCGCGTGACATCACGAACGTGGGCGTCGTGTTGGCGGCCGGGATCATCGGCTTCATCGGCAATGAACTTGTGGCCGTGTACCGGATTCGTGTGGGCCGCAAGATCGCGTCTGCGGCGTTGGTCGCTGACGGTCTGCACGCGCGCACCGACGGTTTCACGTCGCTGGCGGTGGCTGCTGGTGCCATCGGTGTGATGGCGGGGTTCCCGTTGGCGGACCCGATCGTGGGGCTGCTCATCACGGTGGCAATCCTGGTGGTGCTCAAGGGCGCCGCTACCGAGGTGTTCCAGCGGCTGCTGGATGGTGTCGATCCGGCTCTGGTGGATCAGGCGGAACGTTCTCTGGCTGCTACGCCTGGGGTCACTGGGGTCGACTCGATCCAGATGCGGTGGATCGGTCATCGACTTCATGCTGAGACAAGCGTGCAGGTCGGCGCTGACCTGAACCTTCGGGATGCTCATTCGATCGCTCACAGCGCTGAGGACCAGCTGCGGTTGAACATCCCGAAGTTGACCGAGGCGACGGTGCACGTCGGGCCGCCGCCCCACCACACCGCAGCGCGCTGACGTACGAGGTCAGCGCGCCGGGTTGCCATCGGATGTCATGCCACGTGACAGCCGATGTCATGCTGCGCCCGCATGCGCAAAAACAACAACAGGGACACCCGTGGGTGCCCCTCTTCTTTACCATTCCAGTTCTTTGACATTCCGGCGATTTTTCGGCCGGTCCGACGTGTGTGCCTGTCAATCCGTCTGCATGACATCCGCTGGCACTTCTGTGCCATGTCGCTGGCACATCCATGACCTTCGGTTGTATCCAACCTGGTGGAGCATAGGAGATTCGAACTCCTGACCTCTTCGATGCGAACGAAGCGCGCTACCAACTGCGCCAATGCCCCAGTGCTTCCGACCCCCGTCCGCGAGGACGAGGAGGACGCTCCGCAACTTTATCAGGCCGGTCAGTGACCGACCGCGCGGCGTTCCTCACCCGTGTCGTCGTCGCGCCTCGGGAGCTCGACGTTCTGCCCCTCGATGTGCCCCGACGTCCACGTGTGGGGCTGGGAGAAGTCGATCGTGCGGACCGTGCGGCCCGCGCGGGGCTTCGTGACGTACGTCGGCAGCGTGACCGGCAGCGGATCCCAGAGGGCCTCGCCGGCCGTCGAGATCGAGGGGACGGCGATGACGACCTGGTCGTCGAGGGCGTCGGCCTCAAGGGCGACGTCCTCCATGACGTGCTTGCGACCGGGGTCGACGTCCTCGAACTGGCCGGACACGATGACGGTGTCCTCCTCGTCCGCGGCCTTCTTCGCCTTCGTCTTCGTCTTGACCTTCGTCTTCGCCTTCGTCGGCGCGGACCGGTCGAGCTTCGCCGACGGCAGCTTCGCACTCGCCAGCCTCGCGCGGACCTTCGTCGTGCGGGACGCCTTCGGGGCCTTGTCCGCCTTCGGGACCCCGGGGGCATTGACCGCGGCGACACCGCGCTCGCGGCGCACCTGCACGCGGCACGCGACGAGCCAGGCGACGACCAGCGCGACCGGGGCTGCGACATAGGCCGGCGCGATGACCGCGAAGCCCGCGAGGCCACCCACGACGGCCGTGACGGCAAGGAGGGTCAGGAGGGTGCGGCGACGTCGACGGGCCGCGAGCCGGGCGGCGGGACGGTCGATCGTGCGCGCGGCGGGGGTGACGACGCGACGCTCAGGAGCGGCGGGCTGGTCAGCGGAGTCCGCGACCACCGGGGCGGGCGTGGCGGTCTGCGGACGGGTGCGGGAGATGACGCGGCTGAGGCCGCCGGTGGTCTCGACCGAGGCGTTCTTGCTGGCCTCGTCGTAGCGGCGCAGGGCAAGCGGGATGAAGTACGCCGCCCACACGACGACGACGAACGCGATGATCAGACCGCTGCT
>JAOPXY010000112.1 GCA_025964895.1 Aeromicrobium sp. | reverse complement strand
GGGGCTCGACCGCGAGGAGACCCTCCAGATCAGCTCCGGCGGCACCGTGCTGGAGGCGCATGAGGTCGTCGGGCGCCACGGCACGCGCCTGCACCGGCTGACCGGTCCCGTGGGGCCGATGGTCATCGACTACACCGCCGAGGTCGGCGGGCAGGCGGGCACCGCACCCGTCGAGGAGCTCGACATCATCGAGTACCGCCGCCCCAGCCGCTACTGCGAGTCCGACACGCTGTTCCCAACGGCGCGCTCGGAGTTCGCCGGCATCCAGGGCAAGGAGCTGCTCGACGCGGTCAGCTCGTGGGTCGGCGACCGGTTGACGTACGTGCCCGGCGCGAGCCAGCCGACGGACGGCGCCGTGGCGACACTGCTCGCGCGCGCCGGGGTGTGCCGCGACTACGCGCACCTCGTGGTGGCCCTGCTGCGGTCGCTCGACGTGCCCGCGCGACTCGCCTCCGTGTACGCGCCGGGGCTGTTCCCGATGGACTTCCACGCCGTCGCCGAGGCGTACGTCGACGGCGCCTGGCAGACCGTCGACGCGACCGCCTTGGCGCCGCGCAGCTCGCTGGTGCGCATCGCGACGGGCCAGGACGCGTCCGAGACGGCCTTCCTGACCCAGCACGGTGCCGCGGTCGACCTGCGCTGGATGGCGGTGACGGCCGTCGTGGACGAGCTGCCGAGCGATGACCTGACGCAGTTCGTCCAGCTGCGATAACAGGAAAAAACCAAAACCAAGGGTCCGATCGCCCGGATGAACTAGTCCGGCGTAGTTCTAAGTAACTACTCGGACGGCAAAAGTCAAGACTGCACTTTTGTTCAAGAGTTGGTTACGGTCTTCTCAGAGACACATTGACGCTCCGGCGTCTGGGGCCGGCCATCTCGGGGGGATGGCCGGCCGCTCTGTTTCTGAGGCGGCGCGCAGCGTAGTGAGCGGCGACCCGTGCGCGTCGCCGTCGTGCCCCCGTCCGGCGATTGCGTAGTCTGCTGGGAGCCGATACGAGGAGAGTCATGCCGTCGCCGAAGAACCGCCTGCGCGACGTGGCCAGGAGGGCCCGCGCGGCCGCCGTCGCCGACGAGACGCCGCGGGCCTCGACGGACGCGGAGACGCTGCTCGCATCGGGCCTGTTCGACCCCTGGTACTACGCGCTGCAGACCCGCGTGTCGATGGAGCCGTTCGAGGCGGCGGCGCACTTCCTGCGGCTGGGCGCCGCTGAGGGCCTGCGACCCAATCCCTTCCACGAGAGCCCGCTCGACCCCGACGACACCGTCGCGGCGCTGCTCGACGGGTCGATGGCCGCGTGGCCCGTCCGGCCGCTGCTGGACGTCGAGGTGTTGCTCGAGCTCGCCCCCGCCGCGGCGGGCCACCCGGGCGGACCGGTCGGCTTCTACCTGCGGCACGCCCACGCGGGCGGGCCCGTGCCGCTGCTGGGTCCGCGGTCGTGGCCGCGCTTCGTCGAGCAGCGCACGCAGCAGTCGAAGACGCTGCAACTGATCCTCGACGCGGGGATCTTCGACCGTGACCACTACGAGACGCAGGTCGGGGCCGGATTCCTCAGCGACCGGCAGGCCGTGTGGCACTTCCTGGAGGTGGGGGAGTCCGCGGCGCTGTCGCCGACGCCGCTGTACGAGCGCGGCTGGTATCGAAGCAGGGCCGGCGTCGCGATGCCGTTGACGTTCCGGCACTTCCTGCGCACGGGGCAGGTCGAGGGAGCGGCGGGCCCGCACTTCGACGGTGCGACGTACCTCGCGCGGCAGCCGGACGCCGCGCAGCACCCGGGCGGACCCCTGGGGCACTTCGTGGCGCACGCCGACGACGCCACGCCCACGGTGCCCGCCCCCGACTCCGGTGTCGAGCCCGTCGCGTGGGGTGCGCTGCGGGCGAAGCTGTCGCGGGTCGCGATCCGACCCCGCACGCCGGGCACCGACACGCCGGGCGTCGACTGGCCGTCCGTCGACTCGCTGGTCGCGGGCCGCGTGCCGGGACGCGTCTCGGTGCTCCTCACGACGCAGCGCGACCGGCACCTGGTGCGCGACGCGGTCGACCACGCACTGGCCGGCACCGACCGCGACGTCGAGGTGATCGTCGTCGACCACGGCTCCGACCGGGAGATCACGGCGATCTTGACCGCGGTGTTCGCCGCGGACGACCGTGTGCGCGTCGTCGGCGCGGCGACCGACGAGCACGAGGGGAGCGCGCGCGACCATGCCCTGGCGCTGTCCAGCGGCGAGATCGTCGTCGTCATGGCGAACGACGTGCGCCCACTCGCCGGCTGGCTCGAGCCGCTGGTCGACGCGCTGGTGCCGGGCGTGGCCGCGGCGCAGCCGCTGGTCCTGAGCGCCGACGACACCGTGTGGTCAGCGGGCCTCGTGTCGCACGGGCCGCACGTCCTGCCGGGGCACCTACTGGCCGGGCACCCGGTCGGCGACGTGCCCGCCCGAGTGACGCCCGACGCCGTCACCGGCGCCTGCTTCGCTGCCCGCGCCGCCGATCTCGTCCGCCTGCGGCATCTCGACGCCGCGTTCGGTGAGCTCGCGGACGCCGACCTGTCGCTGCGCCTGGCCGCAGACGGCGGACGGTTCGAGACCGTGACGTCCTCGCGTGCCCGCCGCCAGCTCCGTCCCGACACGACGCCGCCCGAGCAGGACCAGCTGACCTTTCTCGCCCGGTGGGGCGCCGGGCTGCCACCTGCCGCCGCGAGCCGCTGGCAGCCGCTGGAGGTCAGCGGGTGGCGGCCCGGACCGGCGCTGCCGCAGAGCCGGCGCCGCACGACGACGACACCCCTCCTGCAGCGCGCCCCGCAGGTCGTCCGGGAGGGTCCGGCGGCCGGACTCCCGCGGCTGCGCTGGGCGGTCAAGATCGCCGCGAAGGGCGGACCTTACGGCGACGTCTGGGGCGACACGTACTTCGCCGCCGATCTCGTCCGCGGGCTGCACGCGTTGGGGCAGGAGGCGTTCGTCGACCGGCGAGGAGCGCACGAGCGCCCGGGCAGCGACCATCTCGACGACGTCACGCTGACGCTGCGCGGTCGCTGGCCCGCCGCCGCCCAGCCGGGTGCGACGAACGTCCTGTGGGTCATCAGCCACCCCGACGAGGTGCCCGACGACGAGATCGGCCAGGGCTTCGATCTCGTGTACTCGGCCGGGCGCGCGTGGGCCGAGCAGACGGCGGCGCGCACGGCGGTGCCCGTGCGCACGTTGCTGCAGGCGACCGACACGTCCCGCTTCACGCCCGACGGCGATGCGACGCCCGGGCTGGGCACGCTGTTCGTCGGCCGCACTCGCAAGGTGCTGCGGACCGTCGTCCGCGACGCGGTGGCGGCGGAGGCCGACCTGGCTGTGTTCGGCGACGGGTGGGAGGAGTTCATCGGTCCGTCCTTCGTGCGAGCGGACCACCTCGACAACGCTCTCGTGCCGGCGGCGTACCGCGGCGCGCGGATCGTCCTGAACGACCACTGGGCCGACATGGCCCAGCTCGGCTTCTACTCCAACCGGCTGTTCGACGCCGTGGCGTCCGGTGCCCGGGTGGTCAGCGACCCCGTGGAGGGACTCGACGAGCTGTTCGGACCGTCCGTGCGCACCTACCGGACAGTCGATGAGCTGCGGGCGCTGCTCGACCCCGCGTCGGACCTGTGGGCGGACGACGCGACGATCGCCGCGAACGCCCGGCGCATCGCGCGGGAGCACTCCTTCGCGGCGCGCGCGAGGACGTTGCTGGGAGACGTGCTGGACGCGCGCGGCGTCACGCACGACCTGGCCGG
>JAOPXY010000063.1 GCA_025964895.1 Aeromicrobium sp. | reverse complement strand
CCGCCGCCTCCTCGACGCCATTCCCGGCGCTTCGATCGAGCTCGGCGCCTAGCCACATCTGGTCCCATCCGTCACCTGATTCCCAGGAGAACCCCGGTTTCTGCGGGTCGGCGGCGCCTCACCCCCGTTTCCGGGCACTTCACCCTCGTTGCGATCAGGGTGAGGTGCCGGGAAAGGGGGAGAGGCCCGGAAGTTTTCGAGGTTGTCCTGGGAATCCCGGGACTCCCGGGAGCCGCCGCACGGGGTGGTCGTCCGCCCTCTGGGACGGCGGCGAGACCGGATTGACTCGATCGAACATATGTTCGATCATGGGTGGATGAGCGCCTCCGCACCCACCCTCGACGAGCTGCGGGAGCGCGTCAGCCAGATGCAGGGAAGGCCTGCGGCGCAGCCCGTCGCGACCCACCCGGCCTTCGCCGGGCTCCTGCAGCTGCAGGCCGGATCGGCCTACTCGGTCGACTCGATGAGCCTGGCCACGGCCCTCATGGCGGGCCCCTCGGCCGATGGTGCGTGGTGCGGCGTCGTGGGCACCGCCGAGCTGGGTCTCGAGGCCGCCGCGGCGGCCGGCGTCGAGCTGCGGCGCACGATCCTGGTGCCCGATCCCGGAGAGGCCTGGCTCGAGGTCACCGCGGCGCTGATCGACGTCCTGGGCGTCGTGGTGCTGCGTGCTCCCGCCCACGTGGCGGCCAAGGACGTCGGTCGCATCGCCGCCCGGCTGCGGCAGCGCGGGGGCATCCTGATCGCGTACGGCGACTGGCCGCGCAGCGAGGCCCGGCTCACGATGAGCGACGTCGAGTGGGTCGGCGTCGGCCGCGGGCACGGTCACCTCCAGGCGCGTCAGGCCACGATCGAGGTCCAACGCGGCACCGCCCCGGCCCGTCGCCGTCGGCTGTGGTTCCCCGACGCCGCCCAGGCCATCCGCCGGGTCGAGGCGGCACCGGCCGAGCTGCCGACCAGGCTGCGGAGCGTGTCCTGACATGGGTCGTACCACCTCATGAGGACCATGGTGCTGTGGGCGCCCGACTGGCCGATCGTCGCCGTCGACGTGCCCGCGTCCGTCCCCGCGGCGGTGCTCGACAAGGGGATGGTGCTGGCCTGCTCGCAGGCGGCGCGGGCCGAGGGAGTCCGCCGGGGCATGCGCCGCCGCGACGCCCAGTCGCGCTGCCCCGACCTGGTGCTGCACGACCATCACCCCGACGCCGACGCGCGCGCCTTCGAGGCCGTGCTCACCGCGATCGAGGAGCTCAGCCCCGGCGTCGCCCCGCTGCGCCCCGGGCTGTGCGCCATCTCGGTGCCGGCCCGCTTCTACGGCGGCGAGCCCGAGGCGGCGGCGGTCATCGCCGAGCGGCTCGTCGATCTCGGGGTGTGGGACGTCCGCGCCGGCATCGCCGACGGCCTGTTCGCCGCCGAGCAGGCCGCCCGCCGGGCGCTGGCCCAGGACAGCCTCGTGGTGCCGGCCGGCGGATCGGGCCAGTTCCTGCACGACCTGCCGATCGACGCCCTCGACGACGCTGACCTGGTGGGCCTGCTGCGCCGCATGGGACTGCTGACCCTGGGCGACTTCGCGTCGCTGCCGCCGGCCGACGTCCACACCCGCTTCGGCACGCACGGCGCGCTGCTGCACCGGCTGGCGCGCGGCCACGACCCGCAGCCGATCAGCCGGCGGCAGGTCCCGCCGGAGTTCGACGCGACGCTGCTCCTGGAGCCGCCACTCGAGCTGGTCGAGCCCATCGCGTTCAGCCTGCGCACCACCGCGGAGGGCTTCGTCGCCGATCTGGCCGACCACGGGCTGGTGTGCACGACGGTGCTGATCGAGGTCGACGCCGACGGATCGCTGGCCACGTCGCGGCGCTGGATGCACCCACGCTGGTTCGGGGCGACCGACCTGATCGACCGCGTGCGCTGGCAGCTCTCTGTCGACGGCGCGATCAAGGCGCCGGTCGACGCGGTGCGGCTGATCCCCGAGGTCACCGAGCCGCTGGGCGATCACGCCGACAGCCTCTTCGGCGGTGGGCCCGACGAGCGGGTCGAGCGCGGGGTCGCCCGGGTGCAGAGCATCGTGGGCCACGAGTCGGTCGTGTCCGTCACGGTGCAGGGCGGACGCGGTCCCGCGCAGCGACGCCTGCTGACGCCGTGGGGCGAGCGGCCCGTCGCCGAACGTCCCGTCGCGCAGGCATGGCCCGGCAACCTGCCGGCCCCCGCGCCCGCGACGGTCTACCGCGAGCCGCAGCAGGCGATGGTCGTGGGCGCGGAGGGCCAGCCCATCGGCGTCACGGGCCGCGGGGTCGTGACGGGGGAGCCGGCCCGGTTCCGCGTCTCGGCCGAGCAGTCCTGGCGGCCCGTCGCGTCGTGGGCCGGGCCGTGGCCCGTCGACGACCAGTGGTGGGACGAGGCCGCGGCCCGCCGCATCGCCCGCTTCCAGGTCGTCGGCGTCGACGGCAGCGCCTTCCTCATGATCGTCGAGGGCGGCCACTGGTGGACGGAGGCCCGCTATGACTGAGGCCCGGGAGTGGCGCAGGAGGCCCCGAGTGGTGCAAAGAAGACCGCGAGTGGCGCAAAATGGACCGACACGCCGTCTCAAAACGTCCAATCCGCACCACTCGCGGGGCCTTTTGCGCCACTCGGGCGGGGGTGTCTGATGGGGTGGAACAACCCGGACGTCTCGTGGAGGGAGCTCGAGCGTCGGCTGTCGGGGCGTCCCGAGCCCGACGGCGGTGATGCGCCCGGCTGGTCGCGCAAGCGCCGCAAGACCGGCCCCAAGGAGATCAGCGCCCCGCCGGGGCCGGTCGTCCCCTATGCGGAGCTGCACTGCCACAGCCACTTCAGCTTCCTCGACGGCGCGAGCGGACCCGATGCATTGATCGAGGAGGCGATCGAGCTGGGACTGCACGGACTCGCGCTCACCGATCACGACGGCTTCTACGGCGCCCCACGATTCGCCGAGGAGGCCGGCAAGTACCCCTCAGGTGACCTGCGGACGATCTACGGTGCCGAGCTGTCGCTGGGCCTTCGCGCCCCGCAGAACGGCGTCGCCGATCCCGAGGGCGAGCACCTGCTCGTGCTGGCGCGCGGGGTCGAGGGCTATCACCGGCTCGCCGCGGCCATCACCGACGCCCAGCTGCGCGGCGACGAGAAGGGACGTCCGGTCTACGACCTCGACGAGCTCGCCGACCGGGGCCGCGGTCACTGGTTCGTGCTGACTGGCTGCCGCAAGGGCCACGTGCGCCAGGCGCTCGCGACGGACGGACGCGAGGCAGCCGCCCGGCAGCTCGACCGGCTGACGGAACGGTTCGGGCTCGACGGGGTCGGTGTCGAGCTGACCGATCACGGCTTTCCGACCGACAGCAGCATCAACGACGTCCTGGCCGAGCTGGCCCGCGACCACAGCCTGCCGACGCTCGCGACGGGCAACGTCCACTTCGCGAAGCCATCGGCCGGACGGCTCGCGGCGGCGACGGCCGCGGTGCGGGCCCGCCGCAGCCTCGCCGAGATGGACGGCTGGCTCCCGGCGACCGGAGCGGCGCACCTGCGGTCGGGCGCGGAGATGCAACGGCTCTTCCACCGCTACCCGGGTGCCGTCGCGCGCACCGTGCCGCTGGCCGACGAGCTGGCCTTCGACCTGCGGGCGGCCACCCCCCTCCTGCCCAAGCGGGGCATCCCCGAGGGCCACACCGCGATGAGCTGGCTGCGCGTGCTGGCCGAGAGGGGCATCCAGAAGCGGTATGCCGACAACCAGACCGCGGCCCGTGAGCGTATCGACCGTGAGCTCGCGGTCATCGAGGAGAAGGACTTCCCGGGCTACTTCCTGATCGTCCACGACATCGTGCAGTTCGCCCGGAGCAAGAAGATCCTGTGCCAGGGCCGGGGCTCCTCGGCCAACTCCGCGCTCTGCTACGCCCTCGAGATCACCGCGATCGACTCGATCTTCTTCAACCTGCCCTTCGAGCGCTTCCTCGCCACGACCCGTGAGGAGGAGCCCGACATCGACGTCGACTTCGACTCCGACCGTCGCGAGGAGGTCATCCAGTGGGTCTACGACACGTACGGACGCCACAACGCGGCCCAGGTCGCCAACGTCATCAGCTACCGCCCGCGCTCGGCGATCCGCGACTCCGCCAAGGCGCTCGGCTACTCCGTGGGGCAGCAGGACGCCTGGTCCAAGCAGATCGACGGCTGGGGGGCGATGGGCAGCGAGGATGTCGAGGGCGTCCCCGCTGCCGTGACCGGCCTGGCCCGGCAGATGATGGCCGCGCCCCGGCACCTGGGCATCCACTCCGGCGGCATGATCCTGACCGAGCGCCCCATCGGCGAGGTGTGCCCCATCGAGCGCGGCCGCATGGACAAGCGCACCGTCCTGCAGTGGGACAAGGACGCCTGCGAGTACATGGGCCTGGTCAAGTTCGATCTGCTGGGCCTCGGCATGCTGGGCGCGCTCGACCACACAATGCGGATCGTGGCGGAGCACCTGGGGGAGGAGTGGGATCTCGACTCGATCCCCAAGGAGGAGGCCGGCGTCTACGACATGCTGTGCCGCGCCGACTCGATCGGCGTCTTCCAGGTCGAGAGCCGCGCCCAGATCGGCACCCTGCCCCGGCTGCAGCCCCGCCGCGCATACGACCTCGCGATCGAGATCGCGCTGATCCGCCCCGGGCCCATCCAGGGCGGTGCCGTCCATCCCTACATCCGCCGGGCCATGGGCACGGAGGACGTGACCTATCCGCATCCCATCCTCGAACCCGTGCTGGAGCGGACGAAGGGCGTCCCGCTGTTCCAGGAGCAGCTGATGCAGATGGCCATCGCGATCGGCGACTGCACCGGCGACGAAGCCGATCTGCTGCGGCGGGCGATGGGTTCCAAGCGCGGCATCGAGCGCATCGAGTCGCTGGAGGACAAGCTCTTCGCCGGCATGGCCCGGCATGGCCTGACCGCGGAGGAGGCCGACCTGATCTACCTCAAGATCAAGTCGTTCGCGAACTTCGGCTTCGCCGAGAGCCATGCGCTGAGCTTCTCGCTGCTCGTGTACGCCAGCTCGTGGCTCAAGCTGCACTACCCGGGCGCGTTCCTGGCCGCGCTACTGCGCAACCAGCCGATGGGGTTCTACTCGCCGCAGTCGCTGACGACCGATGCGCGGCGGCACGGCGTCACGGTGCTGCGGCCGGACGTCCTGCGGTCGCGCGCCGAGGCCGATCTCGAGCCGCTTGAGCCTCTCGACGGCGCGGCGGCGAGCGGGCGCGATGCGTGCCTGCGCAAGGTGCAGCCACCCGTCCCGCCGTTCGTGCGCGGCACCCCCGACCCGACGCCCGAGCACCGCCGTGACGGCCCGTTCGCGGTGCGGCTGGGCCTCGACGAGGTGCAGGGCATCGGCAAGGACGTCGCCCGGCGCATCGTGGCCGAGCGCGACCGGCAGCCCTTCCGCGACATGTCCGACGTCGCCCGTCGCACGGGCCTCACGGTCGCGCAGATGGAGTCGCTCGCGACCGCGGGCGCGTTCGACGGCTTCGGCGTCTCCCGGCGCCAGGCCCTGTGGAACGCGGGCTATGTCGAGAGCACCGATCAGCTCGAGGGCACCGCGGTCACGTCAGCGCCGCCCATGCTGCCGGGCATGAGCGACGTCGAGCTGACGATGGCCGATCTGTGGGCGACCCGCATCTCACCCGACACGCACCCCATGGAGCACCTTCGGCCGCTGATGCGGGCCGAGGGAATCTTGTCGATCGCCGACACCGCGGTCGCCGAGGGCGGCCGCCGGGTCAAGGTCGCGGGGCTCATCACGCACCGGCAGCGTCCCGCGACGGCGTCGGGCGTCACGTTCCTCAACCTGGAGGACGAGTCGGGCATGCTCAACGTCGTCTGCTCCGAGGCGCTGTGGCGCCGGTACCGGGTCGTGGGCCGCAATGCCGCGGGCATGGTCATCCGCGGCATGCTCGAGCGCAGCCCCGAGGGCGTCGTCAATCTCGTCGCCGACAAGCTCATGCGCATCGAGGAGGTCTATCCCCAGGCCGGCCGGGCCATTCCCGCCAAGCATCGCGGCCGCGACTTCCAGTGACGCTTGGGGGACCCGGTCAGCCGAGGAACGTCCGCACCGTCTCGATCGTGTCGGCCTCGGCCGGCGGCTTGTCATCGCGGTAGCGGACGACCCGGGCGAAGCGCAGCGCGACGCCGCCGGGGTAGCGCGTCGAGCGCTGCACGCCGTCGAAGGCGATCTCCACGACCTGCTCGGGCCGGACCGTGACCACGTAGCCGTCGTCATCCGTCGCCAACTCGCGGAACCGGGCGGTCTGCCACACGAGCATCTCGTCGGTCATGCCCTTGAACGTCTTGCCGAGCATCACCCACCCGTCCCCAGCCCGGGCGCCGAGGTGGATGTTCGACAGCCACCGGCTGCGCCGGCCGGAGCCGCGCTCGACCGCCAGCACGACCAGGTCGAGGGTGTGGACGGGCTTGACCTTGACCCACGTCGCACCACGGCGCCCCGCCG
Source organism: Aeromicrobium sp. (assembly GCA_025964895.1). Taxonomy (GTDB): domain Bacteria; phylum Actinomycetota; class Actinomycetes; order Propionibacteriales; family Nocardioidaceae; genus Aeromicrobium. The sequence continues at coordinate 6,275 of JAOPXY010000063.1, read as the reverse complement.
CGTACGGCGCGGTCAGGCTCTTGACGACGACGCCCTCGTGGCCGAGATCGAGGACCGACGCGGCGAAGGCCTCGGCCTCGGCGACGTCGTCCGTCACGAGCCGCGGCACGAGGTATCGCTCCGGAACGACCGAGGCGAGGACCTCGAGCCGCTCGGCCGTCGGGACGTCGACGAGATCGCGTCCGTCGAGATGCAGGACGTCGAAGAACGCCGGCGTCAGCTCGACCCCCGTCGTCGACGCGGCGCGCGACGCCGTCTCCTGGAACGGACGCGGGCGGCCGTCCGGGCCCAGCGCCAGCACCTCGCCGTCGAGCACGACCGAGTCGCAGTCGAGCGCGCGGGCGACCGCGACGACCTCCGGATGGCGACTCGTGACGTCGTCGAGCGAGCGGGTGACCACCAGCACGTCGTCGCCGCGACGGTGCACCTGGATGCGGACGCCGTCGAGCTTGGTGTCGATCGCACAGGGGCCGCCGCCGGCCTTGGCCATCGCGGCCTCGACCGAGGGCGCCGTCGATGCCAGCATCGGCAGCACGGGCCGGCCGACCTCCAGCCCGAAGGCCGCCAGCGCGTCCTCGCCGCCGCTCAGGGCCGCCGCCGCGACGTCGACGGTGGAGCCGGCCATCATGGCCGCGCGCCGCACGGCCGCGGGCGCCACCCCACCGGCGATCGCGAGACCGTCCTGCACCAGCGAGTCGAGCGCGCCCTGGCGCACCTCGCCGGTGACGATGCCGCGCAGCCAGCGCTGCTCGTCGGCTGTCGCCCGTGCCATCAGCCGGATCGTCTCCTCGGCGCGTGCGCGCTGCGATCCGGCGCCGGCGAGCGCTGCGAGCCGCTCGAAGGTCTCGTGCACCTCCGCCACCGTCAGCTGCGGCGTGGCCGACGGCGGCGGTGACTCGCGCAGCGAGCGCCAGCCGAGGCCCGTGCGACGTTGCCGCAGCGCACCGGCCAGGTACGACGTCACCGTCGCGACGTCATCGGGCTCGTCGGAGGCGGTGCGGCGCAGGACGTCGGCCAGGATCTGGGACTTGGCCGAGCGCGACCGGGTGGCTGCCACCGCGGCGGAGGCCGCGACGACGTCGGCGAGGAGCATGCGTCCATCATCGCGGAACCCGCCCGGACCGCCACTTAGAGTTGACGTGACTTTAAGTCGCCGCTAGAGTGACCTTAGAGTCATTTCTACCTTAAGTCAGGATCTGCCCATGACGATCTCGTCGTCGATCGACCAGCGGGTGTCGCTCGCGGTGTCGACGGTCGTGTTCGCCCTGCGGCCGCACCCCGTCTCCGGGCTGATGACGCTGTGGCTGCCGCTGGTGCGGCGCATCCGCGAGCCGTACGAGGGTCAGTGGGCGCTGCCGGGCGGCCCGCTGGAGGCCGACGACGACCTCGCGTCGAGCGCACAGCACACGCTCGAGCGCACGACGGGACTCGCGCCCCGCTACCTCGAGCAGCTCTACGCGTTCGGCAACGTCGACCGCTCGCCCGGAGACCGGGTCGTCTCGATCGTCTACTGGGCGCTCGTGCGGCAGGACGAGGTGGCCCGATCGGTCGACGGCGAGAACGTCGAGTGGTTCGTCGCCGACGACCTGCCCCCGTTGGCCTTCGACCACACCGACATCGTCGACTACGCCCTGGCTCGCCTGCGCGCCAAGATCACGTACACGCCGATCGCGCACGCCTTCCTGCCGCCGGAGTTCACCCTCGCCGAGCTGCGGGCTGTCCACGAGGCCGTGCTGCGCACGACGCTCGACCCCGCCAACTTCCGACGTCAGGCGCTCGCCAGCAAGACCCTCGTCCCGACCGGCACCTGTCTGCAGGGCACGAGCCACCGTCCACCCGCGCTGTTCCGCTTCGAGGCCGGCGCGCCCTCTCCCGCCCCTGAGGAGCAACGATGACCTCCGTCAACACCCTGATCGTCGAGAAGCCAGTCGAGAGCTGTGATGTCGAGCTGGCGAAGGGACCGTGGGAGTTCGACACATTCCCCGGCTACGGCCCCGGCGCATCGGAGGACGACGTGATCCCCGAGCCCGTCGTCCGCCCCGGACAGCTGCCGGCCGCCTACCAGCGTATGAGCGACGACGAGCTGCACGCGCGCATCCAGGCGGCGAAGCAGACGCTCGGCGAGCGGCTCGTGATCCTGGGGCACTTCTACCAGCGCGACGAGGTCATCCAGTACGCCGACTTCGTGGGCGACTCCTTCCAGCTCGCCAATGCGGCGCTGACCAAGCCCGACGCCGAGACGATCGTGTTCTGCGGCGTCCACTTCATGGCCGAGACCGCCGACATCCTCGCGCGCCCCGAGCAGCGGGTCATCCTGCCCAATCTCGCGGCGGGCTGCTCGATGGCCGACATGGCCGACGAGGACTCGGTCGAGGCGTGCTGGGAGGACCTCATGGATCTTTACGGCACAGAGCCCGATGCCGACGGCAAGCAGCCCGTCGTTCCCGTCACCTACATGAACTCCTCGGCCGCGCTCAAGGCGTTCTGCGGTCGTCACGGCGGCATCGTCTGCACGTCGTCGAACGCCGCGACCGTGCTGGAGTGGGCCTTCGAGCGGGGGCAGCGCGTGCTGTTCTTCCCCGACCAGCACCTCGGCCGCAACACCGCCAAGGCGATGGGCGTGCCGCTGGAGCAGATGCCGATGTGGAACCCGCGCAAGCCGCTCGGCGGCAACACCGAGGCCGAGCTCGACGACGCCAAGGTCATCTTGTGGCACGGCTTCTGCTCGGTGCACAAGCGGTTCAGCGTCGCGCAGATCGACAAGGCGCGCGCCGAGCACCCCGGCGTCAAGATCATCGTCCACCCCGAGAGCCCCATGCCGGTCGTCGACGCGGCCGACGCGGCCGGCTCGACCGATGCGATCCGCAAGTTCGTCATCGCGTCCGAGCCCGGCGACACGATCGCGATCGGCACCGAGATCAACATGGTCAACCGGCTCGCGGCCGAGTTCCCCGACCGGACGATCTTCTGCCTCGATCCCGTCGTGTGCCCGTGCTCGACGATGTACCGCATCCACCCCGGCTACCTGGCCTGGACGCTCGACAGCCTCGTCGCCGGCGAGGTCGTCAACCAGATCGTCGTCCCCGACGACGTCGCCACCCACGCGCGGATCGCCCTCGAGCGCATGCTTGCGGCGCTGCCGCGATGACGCCCACAGGCCCGGAGGGAGACACGATGACCAGGCCGAGCATCATCATCGTCGGCAGCGGGATCGCCGGCATGACCGCGGCGCTCGACGCCGTCGACGCGTTCGACGTCACGTTGCTCACGAAGTCCGATCTCGCGCAGAGCAACACCCGCTACGCGCAGGGCGGTGTCGCGGTCGTGATCGACGCGATGGCCGATCCGGGGGCGCCGCGGCTGGGTGACAGCGTCGCGTCGCACGTCGCCGACACGCTCGTCGCCGGTGCGGGGCTCAGCGACGACGAGGCCGTCCGCATCCTGTGCTCCGAGGGGCCCGGGGCGATGGACGAGCTCATCGCCCGCGGCGTCCCGTTCGACCGCCACGACGGCGAGCTGTCCCACGGCCTCGAGGCCGCGCACGCGCACGCGCGCATCCTGCACGCCGGCGGCGACGCGACGGGTGCCGCGATCGCCTACGCCCTGATCGAGCGCCTCCGCGAGAGCGCCGTCACGGTGCGCGAGCGCACGACGGCGGTTGATCTGGTGGTGCAGGACGGCCGCTGCGTCGGCGTCACGCTGCTGGGCGGCGAGGAGCTGCGCGCCGACGCCGTCATCCTGGCGACGGGGGGAGCCGGTCAGCTGTTCCCGTACACGACCAATCCCGAGGTCGCGACCGCCGACGGCCTTGCGATGGCCCTGCGGGCCGGGGCCGTGGCGGCGGACCTGGAGTTCTACCAGTTCCACCCCACGTCGCTGGACGCCCCCGGCAACTTCCTGGTCTCGGAAGCCGTGCGCGGCGAGGGCGCCGTCCTGATCGACGCCGCGGGCCGCCGGTTCATGCCCGACGTCCACCCCGACGCCGAGCTCGCTCCGCGCGACGTCGTCGCCCGCGGCATCGCGCAGCAGATGGCCCGTCAGCCGGGCGTCCCGGTGCGCCTCGACGCCACCGCGCTGGGCGCTGAGTTCCTCGCCCGGCGCTTCCCGAACATCGACGCCGCCTGCCGCGCCCAGGGGCACGACTGGAGCCGGGAGCCGATCCCCGTCGCGCCGGCGGCCCACTACTACATGGGCGGCGTCCGCACCGACGCGTGGGGACGCACGTCGGTATCGGGGCTGTACGCCGTCGGCGAGGTGGCCTGCAACGGGCTGCACGGTGCCAATCGGCTCGCGTCCAACTCGCTGCTCGAAGGTGCGGTGTACGGCAGCCGCGTCGTCGAGGCGCTCGTCGACCCGCAGCCCGTCGTGCCGTTCGACGACGAATGGCTCGCGCCGCTGGCCCTCGAGCTGGCCGACGACCCCGAGGCGCAGGACGTCAGCCGCTCCGACCTGCAGCAGCTCATGTGGGACGCCGCGGGACTGGCACGCACCGGCGACGACCTGCGCCAGGCCGCCGCGGAGCTGCGGCGCTGGAGGTCGCCGATCGTCACCGACGCGAAGGCCGCCGAGGACGCCAATCTGCTGGTCGTCGCGCGCGCCGTCGTGGCCAGCGCGCTGGCCCGTGAGGAGTCGCGGGGTGGTCACTACCGCACCGACTTCCCGCAGACCGATCCCGCGCAGGCCCGGCACTCCTCGATCGGGGTTCGCCATGCTTGAGCGGCGGCAGATCCAACGCGTCGTCGACATGGCGCTGGAGGAGGACGCACCGTTCGGGGACCTGACGTCGCAGACGCTCGTGCCCGCGGCGGCGGTCGCACGCGCCGATCTGGTCGCCCGCGAGCCCGGGGTCCTGGCCGGTGTCGAGGTCTTCGAGATCGCGATGACGACCCTCGACGACTCCGTCAAGGTCACCCTGCACCTCGCGGACGGCGACACCTTCGCCGCCGGTGCCGTGCTGGCGCACGTCGAGGGGCCGGCGCGAGCCGTCCTGCAGGCCGAGCGCGTCGCGCTCAACCTGGTGCAGCGCATGACCGGCATCGCGACGCTGACCCGCACCTACGTCGAGGCCGTGGCCGGAACCCGCGCCCGCGTCGTCGACACCCGCAAGACCACGCCGGGCCTGCGCGCCCTCGAGCGCCACGCGGTCCGCTGCGGCGGCGGCCGCAACCACCGCTACTCGCTGTCGGACGCCGTCATGGCCAAGGACAATCACCTCGCCGTCATCCCCGACCTCACGGCCGCGCTCCGTCAGGCCAGGGCGGAGCTGCCGCACACGACGCACATCGAGGTCGAGGTCGACCGGCTCGAGCAGCTCGACGCGGTGCTCGCATCCGGCGCGGCCGGCACCATCATGCTCGACAACTTCACCCTCGAGGACCTGCGAGCCGGCGTCGAGCACATCGCCGGCCGCGCGGTCGTCGAGGCCAGCGGCGGCATCACCCTCGACACGATCGCCGCCATCGCGGCGACGGGGGTGGACGTCATCTCGGTCGGTGCCCTGACCCACAGCGTCCGGGCCCTCGACCTCGGGCTCGACATCACGGTCTCTTGACGCCGTGATCTATCTGGACGAGGCGGCCACGACACCGGTCCGGCGCGAGGTGCTCGAGGCCATGTGGCCGTACCTGGGGCCCGAGTTCGGCAATCCGTCCAGCCACCACGAGGTGGGGGAGTCGGCGCGCGATGCCTTGGAGCGGGCGCGCGCCGACGTCGCGGCCGCGCTCGGCGCCAGGACGTCCGAGATCATGTTCACGTCCGGCGGCACGGAGTCCGACAACACCGCCGTCAAGGGCATCGCCCTCGCGTCGTCCGGGCGGCACGTCCTCGTGTCGGCGGTCGAGCACCCGGCCGTGCTGGAGTCGGCCGCGTGGCTGGGCCGCCTCGGTCATGACGTCACGGTGCTGCCGGTCGACCGGCACGGCCTCGTCGATCCCGCGGCGCTGGGCGGTGCGCTGCGCGACGACACCTCCGTGGTCAGCATCCAGCACGCCAACAACGAGGTCGGCACGATCCAGCCGATTGCCGAGCTGAGCGCGGTCGCCGCCGCACGGGGCGTGCCGTTTCACACCGATGCGGTGCAGACAGCCGGCTGGCTCGACCTCGACATCGGCCGTCTCGGCGTGCAGGCCATGAGCATCTCGGGGCACAAGCTCGGCGCGCCCAAGGGGATCGGCGTCCTGTACGTGCAGCGCCGGGTCGCGCTCGAGCCGCTGATCCACGGCGTCGGCCAGGAGGGCGGCCGCCGTTCCTGCACCGAGAACGTCGCGGCCGCGGTC
>JAOPXY010000042.1 GCA_025964895.1 Aeromicrobium sp. | reverse complement strand
ACGATCAGGCCGCCCTCGCCGTGGTCCTTGGCCTCCTTGCGGTTGAAGCACCACGGCACGTCGCGGTCGTGCAGGGCCGCGAGCTGCACCGCGGTGGCCGAGGCGATCGGGATGCCCTTGTACGCCGGTCCGAGAAGCACGTCGAAGTCGACACCGCTCGCGACGATCGCATCGGCGTAGTAGCGGCCGAGCCCCGCCAGTCGTCCGCCGGTGTTGAACAGGCCGGCGTTGAAGAAGTACGGCGACGTGCGGCCCGACTTGAGCGTGAACTCACCGAAGCGCAGCACCTCGTGGTCGAGGGCGAGCTCGATGAACTGACGCTGGTACTGATGCATGCGGCCAGCCTAGGGTCAGCCGATCGCGCGGGTCTTGCCGGTGCGCTTGTCCTTCTCGCCGACCAGGTCGCCGATCACGACGTTGCGGTTGCGGGTGTGGAAGAGCTCCGAGCACGTCAGCATCGTCAGGACGGCCTTCTTGGGACGCTCCCCGGCCGCGTCGGGATCAGGGACCCGCTGCAGTGGCCAGCCCACCGAGAAGTCGACCGTGATGGACGTGCCGGAGTTGCGCAGCTCATACGTGTAGATCGACGTGCGCGTCTCGACGATGACCTCGTCGCCCTTCTTCAGCTCGGGGAACTTCGCGAAGGGCTCGCCGTGCGTGATGCGGTGGCCCGCGATCGCGAAGTTGCCGATCTCGCCGGGGTCGGCGCTCTTGGGGTCCCAGCCGACGCCGCTGGCGAGCGCCTTGTCGTCGAACCCCTCGACGATCGGCACCTCGTAGTCGGCGCCGAAGCGCTTGACCCGCAGCAGGCCCACGTCGTCACCGTCGATGCCGTTGTCCCAGTTCGTCGTGATGCTCTGCCTGATGTCGGCCTGCTTCTGCTTCGACACGATGTTGGTGCCGTAGTACTGCCACGCGCAGTAGACCAGGAAGCCGAGGCCGGCCAGGATCATGCCGACGCCGAGCAGGAACACGATCCGCCGGACGGGTCCCGCGGGCGGACGCTTGCGCGGGCGTCCGGGCGCAAGGGTGGCGGTCATGCAGCGATTCTCCCACGGGCGCCCGTGGGAGACGGGCCGAGAAAAATCTTTGCCGAATTTCGCCGTTTCCGTGCGGACGTCAGGACGTGTCCCGTATCGTTGAGTTGTTGCCCCACCGTTTCACCCCCCGAGAACGGTGGGGCGACGCTTTTTCTCCGCCGTGCCGGCGACGTCCCCCGGCTCAGACGGACTCGACGTCCTCGGCCCTGAACGAGCGGGCGACGAGCAGCACGACCGGCACGAGCACCAGCGGGATGACGAAGGCCCAGCGCAGGTGGTCCGCCGAGGCAGCCGCCCCGATCAGGCCCCCGCCCAGGATCGCGCCGAGGTAGTTCGCGATGTTCATGCGGGCGATCGCGACGTCGCGGGCGGCGGGCGGCACCGCCGCGGCGAGCGATGCGAAGGCCAGCGGTGCGAGGATCGCGAGGCCCAGGCCGACGACGAAGAAGGCGACGATCGCGACGCCGGGCGCCGGTGCCGCGACGACGCCGGCCAGACCCACGACGCCGGTGGTCGTCCCGATCGCGACGACCGCCGATGCGCCGATGCGCCGCACCAGCAGGTCGCCGCCGAACCGGGAGACGAGGGCGCCGCCCTGGTAGGCCCCGTACGCGAGCGGCGCGATGGACGTCGACGCATCCAGCGCGTCCTCCAGGTACACGCTGCTCCACGTCAGGATGCCGGTGTCGGACGCGTAGAAGATCAGCACGACGAGGCCGAACACCAGGACGGGTCGCCACGGCAGGTCGATACCGCTCGCCGACAATCCGGGGTCGTGCTCGCGCACGTCGACGAAGTGCGCCGCCGCACGCCACGCCACGCAGGCCGTCACGACGGCCACGACGACGAGCGATGCCGTCAGGGATGCGTCGATCTCCGCCGCGCCGGCGGCGTAGAGCGCACCGACGATGCCGCCGACCGACCACAGGCCGTGGAAGCTCGCCATGATGCTGCGGCCGTACGCGGCCTGCACCCGCACGCCCTGCATGTTCATGCCCGCGTCGACCGCGCCGACCCCGAGCCCGTAGACGACGAACGCGGCCACGAGGAGCGGGGTCGTGGGCGCGCAGCCCACGAGGAGGGCACCCAGCCCGATGGTCAGCAGCGCGTACCGGAACGCGACGGCGCTGGAGCTCTTCTCCGCGACGGTGCCGGCGACGACGCTGCCGACGCCCGACACCACGGCGACCAGGACGAGGATGCCGGTGAGGCCGTCGTCGCCGATGCCGAACGTGTCCTTGATGCGCGGTGCCTGGGTCACGATCGCCGCGAACACGAGACCCTGCAGGAAGAAGCCGGCCGACACCGCGGCGCGGGTACACTTCAGCTCGTCGGGGGTGACTGACTGTCTCATGACCGACCCTTTCTTCCGACGGGTCGTGCCCCGACTCCGCCGTCGTCCCGCGATCGAGCTCAGGGGGAACTATGTCGCATCCGCCGGATCAGCCGCCCGATCCTCAACGGTCGCAGCCCGTCGCGCCGTATCCGCAAGCGGCGGAGGGTCGTCCGCGGTACGGCCCGGCAGCAGGCCGGACCGCCCCCGGGGTACTACTTCCCGGCACCGCCGAAGCCGCTGGGCAGCCTGGGTCTGGCCGCGGCGTGGCTCGCCGTCGTCGTGACGGTCGTCGGCCTGACCGGGGCGGCGCTGGCCTGGCCGGCCCAGTCGCGCTATCTCGAGGCGGCCGAGCGGGGTGAGTCCTTCTTCGAGACGTGGACGGCCTTCGACATCGTCGGGATCGTTCAGCTTCCCGTGACGATCGCGGCGTACGTCGTGACTTGCCTGTGGCTGTACCGCGCTCGCACCAACGCCACCGTGATGCGGCCGTACCTGCACCACGCGAGGTCCCCGGGCTGGGCGTGGGGCGGATGGGTCTGCCCGGTCGTCAACCTGTGGTTCCCGTACCAGGTGGTGCGTGACGTCGCTCGCGACCCGCAGGCCCCACGACCGGTGCCCGGCATCGGGACGTGGTGGACGTTCTGGCTGCTCAGCTCGGTCATCGGTGAGATGGGCGCGCGGTTCGTCGGCATCGACACCTCGCTGGTGCCCGTGTTCGGCGCGCTGGTGTCCGCCGGCGCCGTGCTCCAGGTCGTCGCCCTGGTCCTCTGGCTCCGCATCGTCCGCGCCATCACGCAGCAGCAGGACCGGAGGATGGGCGTCGCACCACAGCCCTCCACCGCCTGACCAGGAGCCGCGGCCAGGCGGCGCTAGAGTCAGGACGATGAAGACCTCCAGCGACCGGATCGCGGGGCTCGGCACGACGATCTTCGCCGAGATGAGTGCCCTGGCGCTGCGCACCGGTGCGGTCAACCTGGGCCAGGGCTTCCCCGACACGGACGGTCCGTCGGACGTCGTCGAGCACGCGGTCGACGCGCTCCGCTCCGGACGCAACCAGTACGCCCCCGGCTTCGGCGTCCCGGAGCTGCGCGTGGCCGTCGCCGATCATCAACGCCGCTTCTACGGGCTGGAGGTCGATCCGGACTCGGAGGTCCTCGTGACGACCGGCGCCACCGAGGGCATCGCCTCGGCGCTGCTCGGCCTCGTCGATCCCGGCGACGAGGTCATCACGCTGGAGCCGTACTACGACTCCTACGTCGCGATGCTGCAGATGGCCGGGGCGGTCAGGCGTCCCGTGACGCTGCGCGCGCCCGACTTCCGGCTGCCGCTCGACGAGCTGCGCGCCGCCGTGACGCCGCGCACGACCGCGATCCTGCTCAACTCGCCGCACAACCCGACCGGCAGCGTCCTGCGCCGCGACGAGCTCGACGCCATCGCGGCGATCGCGATCGAGCACGACCTCGTCGTCATCAGCGACGAGGTCTATGAGCACCTGACGTTCGACGACATCCCCCACATCCCGATCGCGACCCTGCCGGGCATGGCCGAGCGGACGCTGACGATCGCAAGCGGCGGCAAGAGCTTCTCGCTCACGGGCTGGAAGATCGGCTGGGCCACCGGACCGGAGCGGCTCGTCGCGGCGACCATGGGTGTCAAGCAGTTCTTGACGTACACCTCGGGGTCGCCGCTGCAGCCGGCCATCGCCCACGCCCTGGCCGCCCCCGACGCCTACTTCACCGAGTTCACCGCGCGCCTGCAGTCGCAGCGCGACCAGCTGTGCGACGGACTGGCCCGGCTCGGCTTCGACGTCTTCGTGCCCGAGGGCACCTACTTCGTGACGACGGACATCCGCCCCTTGGGCTTCGAGGACGGCATCGACTTCTGCCGCCGCCTGCCGGAGCAGGCCGGTGTCGTCGCGATCCCGCACCAGGTCTTCTGGGACGACAACGACGCCGGCCGCCCGCTCGTGCGCTGGGCGTTCTGCAAGCGCCCCGAGGTGATTGCCGAGGCGCTGGCCCGACTGGACGTCCTCCGTCGCTGAACCGGCGCCTGCGTCAGCTGACGACGTCGAGGACGTTGAGCTGGATGCCGTTCGGGTAGACGTCGTGCTCGACGAGGGACAGCTTCGTGGTGTCGTGGTCGGCCTCGCTGAACAGGCGCAGGCCGGCGCCGAGCAGCACCGGGAACACGAGCAGGTGGTACCGGTCGACGAGCCCTGCGCCGGCGAGGGCGTGGCCGAGCCGCGCGCTGCCGTGGACGATGATCGGGCCACCCTCGGTCTCCTTCAGCGCCGCGACGTCGTCGAGCGACGAGAGGATCGTGGCAGGCCACCGCGGGTCGTCCCGCGTCAGCGTCGTCGACGCGACGTACCGCGGCATCGAGTTGTAGCCCGCGAAGTCCTCCGTCATGGTCGGCCACACCGGTGCGAACGCCTCGTACGACACCCGCCCCAGCAGCATCGCCCCGGCCTCGTCCTGCTCGCGGCCCTTGATCGCGTAGGCGGCGGGATCGAACTCGACGTCCTTGAACGTCCAGCCCGCGTTGCGGTAGCCCGGCTCCCCACCCGGCGCCTCCATGACGCCATCGAGGGACACGAACGCGGTGACGATGAGGGGGCGCACGACTCTCCTTCGGCGTGGTGGTGAACATTGTTGCCCATCGGCGCGTCTGTCAGTACGGATCGAGACCCAGAGCCGTCCGCTGGCGGCCGGCAATCGGTCGTATGGCTTACTTGATCCGGCCCGGAACCACTCCGTGGCCCCGGCCCAATCCAGGAGGCGCCATGGTCACGTGGCTGTTGCTCGGCGCTGCCATCATGAGCGAGGTGCTCGCCTCGCTGTCGCTCAAGGGCGCCCTCGACCGCCCGGCCCTCTACGGCGTCGTCGCCGTCGGCTACGTTTCGTCGTTCGTCTTCCTGGGGACGATCCTGCGCCGGGGCATGGCGCTGGGGGTGGCCTACGGCATCTGGGGAGCTCTCGGCGTCGCGGCCACCGCCATCTTGTCGACCCTGATCTTCGACGAACCGTTCACGGCACTCATGGGGCTCGGGATCGCGCTCATCATCGCCGGGGTCCTCGTGGTCGAGCTCGGCTCCCAGGCAGCCGGACGCCGGGAGCAGCGCGAAGCCATCAGCCATCCGGGGGGAGCGGCCTGATGGAGTGGCTGTTCCTGGCCGCCGCGATCGGCTTGGAGGTCTCCGGCACGCTGGCGCTCCGCATGGCCGTCCACGGCCGGCGTCCCTGGTACATCGTGGTGGTGACGGGCTACGTCGCCGCCTTCACCTTCCTGGCGCTGGCGCTCGACGCGGGCCTCCCGCTGGGCGTCGCCTACGGCATCTGGGCCGCCACGGGCGTCGCTCTCACCGCGATCGCGTCGCGTCTGCTGTTCCGCGAGCCACTGACCCGCGTCATGGTGGCCGGCATCGCCCTGATCGCCGCTGGGGTGCTCGTCGTGGAGCTCGGCGCTGGTCACTGAGGTCGCTATGATCCAGTCACGCACGGTCGGACCGGGCCACTCCAGCGCGCCGACCTCGAGGTGGATTCGAGCGGACGGCGACCACCTGACCCGTCAGGCCGCCCGGCTGCAGGCACGACTCACGGACGGATGATCGTGACGCCGCCGGCGCCGGCGCCGGGCAGACCCAGGGCTGCGAGCCGCGCGGGTGCCTCGTCGAGGCCGATGACGTCGCGGATGAGCAGATCGGGACGCAGGATGCCGGCGGCGATCTCGTCCATCATCGCGGGGTAGTCGAGCGCCGAGAGGCCGTGGCTGCCGAGGATCTCGAGCTCGGAGCCGATCACGAGCCCCATCGGCACGGGCGGCGCATCGTCGGCCCCGGCCAGCAGGCCGACCTGCACGTGCCGGCCACGCTTGCGCAGGCACCGCAGCGAGTCGTGCAGGGTGGGGGTGCTGCCGAGGGCGTCGATCGATACGTCCGCGCCGCCGCCCGTCAGCTCGACGACTCGGGCCGGCACGTCGAGTCCGGAGGAGTCGATCGTGACCTCGGCGCCCAGGGCGGCGGCGAGGTCGAGCGACGCCGGCGCGATGTCGACCGCGATGACCCGCGCGCCCCGCGCGGCCGCGATCATGACGGCCGACAGCCCCACGCCGCCGCAGCCGTGCACGACGACCCACTCACCCTCGCCGACCGCGCCCAGTAGCGCGACCGCCCGGTAGGCCGTGCCGAACCGGCAGCCCAGGCTCGCCGCGACGTCGAACGACATCTCATCCGGCACCCGCACGAGGTTGGTCTCGGCCCGCTCGATCGCGACGAGCTCGGCGAACGAGCCCCAGCCGGTGAACCCGGGCTGGCGCTGGTCGTCACAGACCTGCTGGTCGCCGCGTACGCACGTGGGGCACGTCCCGCACGCGCACACGAACGGCGTCGTGACCCGGTCGCCCGGACGCCACGAGATGACGCCCTCGCCGACCGCGACGATCGTCCCGGCGAGCTCGTGGCCGGGCACGTGCCGGAGCCGGATGCCCGCGTCGTGCCCCATCCAGCCGTGCCAGTCGCTGCGGCACAGGCCCGTCGCGCCCACCTCGATCACCACGCCGCCGGGCGGACAGGCGAGATCGTCGACCGTCACGACCGACGGCACCTCGCCGAACCGCTCGAACACCACCGCCCGCATGGTCCACCCGTCGCTCGCCCCGAGGCGTGAGTCTATCGGCCGTCCACGGGACGGATGCGCCACGATGAGGACGGCCCGGCCACCCTACGGTCCACCGACGCCTTCGTTCCTCCACCCCGGGAGCCCGCCACGTCCATCGCGCCGCGCGTCCTGGAGGCCGCGGGGTTCCCGCTGGACGAGCTGCCTGCCACGCCTTCGCAGTGACTGACAGCACCCGTCCGCTCGACGGGTGTCCGTCCACCGCCTGCGCGTTCACACCCGGTCTACGCGAGCGATGCGCTGGGTAAGGCGCATCTAGTACGCACCGGAGGTGATGACGTCGATGCCTGACCACGACACGCTGCGCGCGGGCGCGGTCAGAACCCTGACCGAGGTGGTTGCGGGTGACGTCGGCGAGGTGCGCGGGGCGCGGTCCCGGGAGCTGCCATCGGTGCACCTGTACACGCCGTCGGCCGATCCGTCCGGGATGGGCGAGCACATGCGCTGCCTGGCGCAGCAGTACGTGCGCGACGGCCGTCGGGTCACGCTCATGTACTGGGCCAACGACAACGCCGAGCGGATGTTCGCGCCCGCGGAGGCCAGCGGCGTGCGCCTCGTGCGGCTCCCCCACCCCCGAGACCCCCGTTTCGCCGCCTGCATCGCCGACGACCTGCGCCGCCACCCGAGCGACGTCTTCCACGTGCACGTCGGCAGCGGCCGCGAGAACTGGGATGGTGCCCGAGCGGCCGCCGTGGTCGGCGTGCCGGCGATCGTGCAGACGCTGCATCTTCCCTGGCTGGTCCACGACCGCCGCAAGGCCGACTCCGTGCTGGCGGCGCTCGAGCCGGTGGACCGCGTCATCACCGTCTCGCGGCGGCAGCGCGCCACCTACGAGAAGATCGGCGTCTCTCCTCGGCGCATGGTCACCGTGCCGAACGGCGTCCTTTCCCGCGCGTCGTCGCCGGGCCGTGCGGCCGCCCGCCGGGCGCTCGGCCTCGATCCCGGGCAACCGGTCGTGATGACCGTCGGGCGGCTCGCCGTCATGAAGGGGCAGTGCCACCTGGTCGACGCCGCCCCCCTGCTGCTGAGGCGATTTCCCGACCTGGCGGTCGTGCTGATCGGCGACGGCCATCTGCGCGGGGCACTGGCCGACCAGGCCGAGCGGCTCCGGGTGTCGCACGCGGTCCGGCTCGTCGGGCATCGCGCCGACGCCCGCGGGCTGCTCGATGCGGCAGACGTGTTCGCCATGCCGTCTCGTCACGAGGGCATGCCGCTCGCGGTGCTCGAGGCGATGGACGCGGGCCTGCCGGTCGTAGGGACGCGGGTCATCGGCACCTCTGAGGCGGTCGCGGACGGCATCACCGGTCGGCTCGTCCCGCCGCGACGTCCGGCGGCCCTGGCCGAGGCCATCGAGGAGCTCCTGGGCGACGCGGTGCTGCGCCGACGGATGGGCGCCGCGGGCCGCCGTCGCCACGCGGAACTGTTCACCGCGAGCCGCATGGCGCGGCGCACCGCAGCCGTCTACGACGAGGTGCTCGCCCGCGCCGCGACGGCCGGCTGATGGGCCGCCTCCGCATCGGGTGCGTCGGGACCGGTTTCATCGCGGGCAAGCACCTCGCGGCGCTGGCGACGTTCGACGACGTCGACGTGGTGGCCGTCGCCGATCCGGTCGAGCACCGCGCCGTCGCTGTTGCGGCGGAGCACGATGCGCGGCGGTACGCCGACGGCCTCGACCTGATGGAGTCCGAGGACCTGGACGCGGTCTGGTTCTGCGTCCCGCCGTTCGCCCACGGGCCCCTCGAAGAGGCAGCCGTGCGGCGTGCCCTGCCCTTCTTCGTCGAGAAGCCACTGGCCCACGACTACCGCACCGCCGCGCACATCGCCCGGCTCGTGGCGGACTCCGACCTCCCCACGGCGGTCGGCTACCACTGGCGCCACCTCGATCTGGTGACCAAGGCGCGCGAACTCGTGGCCGACCGGCCGCCGCTGCTGCTCACAGGCTCGTGGCTCGACGGCACCCCGCCCGTGCCGTGGTGGGTGCGCCGCGGGCTGTCCGGGGGCCAGCTGATCGAGCAGACGACCCACGTCCTCGACCTCGCCCGCCTGATCGTCGGCGAGGTGATCGACCTGAGGGCCGCCCACGTGGCGGCGGTCGGCACCGACGGCGAGGAGCCCGTGCCACTGGCGTCGGCGGTGTCGCTGCGGTTCGAGTCCGGGGCGGTCGGCAGCGTGTCATCGGCGCGGGTGCTGCCGGTGCGCCACCGCGTCGGGATCCAGGTGGTCGGCGACGGATACGTGCTCGAGCTGACCGAGCGGGCGATCGTCGACCACGAGCTGAACGTCACCACCGTCGACGGCACGATGTCGGAGCGAAGCGGCCAGGACCCGGTCGCGGCCGAGGACCGTGCGTTCCTCGACGCCGTCGCGGGCCGCGGTGATGACGTGCGCAGCCCGTACGCCGACGCGCTCCTCACCCACGCGCTGGCCTGCCGCGCCGAGCGCCCGACCGATGGCGGGATCTGACGGTGGCTGACCCGACGCCGTGCCGGTCGCTCGGCGTCGCGGGGCCGATGCAGCCGGCCTTCTTCGAGCTGGAGGTCCCACCACTGGACGACGGAGGCGTCCGCGTCGCGACCCGCTGGAGCGGGGTGTCGGCCGGCACCGAGCTGGCGTACGTCAAGGGCACCGACCCCGGCTTCACGACCTTCCGCGACCCGGATCTCGGGGTCTTCGTGCCGGGCCGCGCCTCGCGCACCTACCCGGTGCGGGCGATGGGCTACATGGAGGTCGGCGAGGTCGTCGAGAGCCGGCGTGCCGACCTGCCCGTCGGCACCCTCGTCGCCGCCGCCTACGGCCACCGCTCCGAGCACGTGCTGACGGCGTCGGAGGTGGTCGTGCCCGTGCCCGACGACCTCGATCCCGTCCTCGGCGTCTACCTGGCGCAGATGGGGCCGATCTGTGCCAACGGTCTGCTGCACGCCGCCGCCGAGCTCGCACCCGGAACGGACGTCCGGCTGGGCGACGGCGTCCAAGGCCGCAACGTCCTCGTCACCGGTGCCGGCGTGGTCGCGCTGCTATCGGCCCTTCTGGCGCAGCTGCACGGTGCCGCCGACGTCGTCGTCGCCGACCCCGATCGACGCCGCCTGTCCGTGGCCCGTGCCCTCGGGCTCGACACCGTCGACACGACGACGACCGAGCTGTGGCGCCTGTGCAAGGACCGGTGGCGTCACGGCGCGGGCGACCGGGGCGCCGACCTGGTGCTGCAGTGCCGCGGGCAGAGCGCCGTCCTGCACGAGGCGCTGCGGTGCCTGCGCCCCCAGGGCACCGTCATCGACCTGGCGTTCTACCAGGGCGGAGCGGCCGACCTGCGGCTCGGAGAGGAGTTCCACCACAACGGGCTCACGATCCGGTGCGCCCAGATCGGCCGCGTCCCCCGCGGCCTGGCGTCCACCTGGGACCGCCGGCGGCTGTCGGCCGAGACGGCATCCCTGCTGCAGGCACGCGGCGACGACCTGCGGACGCATCTGGTCACCGATGTCGTCCCGTTCGCAGAGGCACCCGACGCGCTGCTCGCGCTGGCCCGCCGGCGACGTACGACGACGCAGCTGGTGCTCGGCCTCACTGGGTGACCCGCGCGTGCTACTCCGGCTGCCGATCACGCGCGAGGCGGTCGCGCCGATCCTCCTCGCGCTTGGAATAGGCGGCGGCGCGGATCGCCTCGTCGGTCTCCAGACCAGAACCGAGACCACCCCCCACGGTTGCGGCCGACGCCACGAACCAGGCAAGCACGAACAGATCGCGGTACCCGAAGGATGCATTGAGATAGCCACCCATGAGATCGGGGTCGAGGATGAACAGCGCCCACGCCAGGTTCACGACGTAGAGCGCGAGGTAGCACAGGAGCACGCCCGCCGTCAGGGTCAGGAGGGTCGAGGCGTTGTAGAGGCGTGACCTCTCCCGCGCCTCCGGGGACTCGTCGTCAGGGTGATCCCACAGGTCGCCATCGATCACGAGCCAGGCCACGGCGAGGGCGATCGAGACGATCGTCGCCACCACGAGACGCCACCACGACAACGAGCCTGCCAGCAGCCAGACCGTCGAGTTGATGGTGGCCACGGCGCCGGTCGCCAACGCCGCCACGAGCGCGGACTTCAGACCGGGGACCAGCAGCCACGGACGGTTTGCGAGGACCATGCCCACGAGCAGTCGCCACCGGCCGCGCAGGTGCGGCAGGACCACGCGGCGCGAGTCGTCCTTCGTCCCGGGCTCTGACATCGCACTGAGCAGGGTGCGAAGCGCCCCGCGGGAGCGCGAGCGCATCCGGACTCCACCCAGCGCGGGAAGTGAGAGCACCGCGGCCCGTTGGTCCGAATCAACCTGGACCAGGAGGGGGCGACCCTCACCGTCGTGGAGCGGGAGCTCGGTGAGCCCGACGACGAGGTCCCAGTTCCGCTGGCGGGCCTCGTCCTGCAATCGATCGAATGCGTGCTCGACGTCCTCAGACCCCGTGGTGAACGGCTCACTCACGACCGTGATGTCCCATGAGTCGCCCTCTCCGGGCGGGCTTAGGTCGGACATGCCGCGGGCGATCGCGGTCGGCGCGGCCGGATCCGCCACGAGACCGACGTGAATCGTCTCCATACGGCATGACACCACCAGCGGTCGCTTCGCCACCATCGGCAGGACGGCCGATTGCGCAGCTGCGACCCGACCGGCAGCGTGGACCAGGCGCAGAGGCCCGACCGGAGGACGATGGACATGGGTGCGTGGACACCGCAGGCGGAGCCGCCCGCAGGCAGTGGCGGCGCTGTTGCCTTGGTCGAAGGGGCGTCGTTCTGCCTCTGCACGCCCGGCGGCGATCTCCATGGCGTCGAACCGAACGGTGTGTTCTTCCGTGATACTCGCATCCTGTCGCGGTGGGACCTGAGGGTCGACGGTCAGGCTCCTGAACCCCTCGCCGCCATGACACCGGAGGCCTACCGAGGGATCTTCCTCGGTCGTCTGCCTCGACGGGCGGGCCGGACGGACTCCAACCTGCTGGTACAGCGCGACCGGCGGGTGGGCAACGGCCTGCGCGAGGACCTGCTCATCCGCAACCCGGCAGGCGAGCCTGCTGCCTGCACCGTCACGGTCACGGTCGAGGCCGACTTCGCGGATCTGTTCGAGGTCAAGGAGGGCCAGGTGCGATCGCGTGGTGATCGGCGGTCCCAGGCGCAGTCCGAACGCCTGGTGCTCGATCAGCACCAGGGCAACAGCCACCGTGGCGCGGTGGTCGTGGCACCCGGCGGATCGATCGAGGCGGCGTCGTGGGTCGCTCACAGCGCAGGCACCATCAGGTACGACATCGTCGTTCCTGCCCGGGGCCGCTGGACGGCCTCGCTTCTCGTGCAACCGGTCGTGGACGGGGATGGCGTCGAGTCCTTCTTCCCGCTCGAACGTCCGCCCGACGACTCCGTGCCGGCCCAGCGCCTCCAGAACTGGCAGGACACGACGCCGCTGGCCACGACCGGGCACGAAGGGTTGCAGCGGGTCCTGCGCCGCAGCCAGCAGGACCTCGGCGCGTTGCGCATCTTCGATCCTCAGGATCCGTCTCTCGTCGCGGTCGCCGCCGGTGCTCCGTGGTTCATGGCCCTCTTCGGCCGTGACTCGCTCCTGACCGCCTACATGGCGTTGCCGGTTGACCGCAGTCTGGCGCTGGGCACGCTGCGGACGCTGGCGCGGCACCAAGGCAACGCGACCAATCCCCTCACGGAGGAGGAACCCGGCCGGATCCTGCACGAGGTTCGGCTGGGCGTGGAGTCCGGTCTGTCGTTGGGTGGGGGAAGCATCTACTACGGGACGGTTGACGCAACACCACTGTTCGTGGTGCTCCTGGGAGAGCTGGCCCGGTGGGGCGCCGAGCAGGAAGAGATCGCGGAGCTGCTGCCGCACGCCGATCGGGCGCTGGAGTGGGTCCAGAGCCACGGCGATCAGGACGGGGACGGGTTCGTCGACTACCGGCGTGCCACTGACCGAGGGCTGGCGAACCAGGGCTGGAAGGACTCCTGGGACGGTGTCACCTTCGCCGACGGCCGGCCGGCGGAGGCACCCATCGCGCTCTGCGAGGTCCAGGGCTACGTCTACGACGCCTACCGCACCCGTGCGAGGCTCGCGCGACTGTTCGGACAGGAGGCCGAGGGACAGGTGTGGGACGACCGGGCCCAGGCCCTCAAGCTCCGATTCAACGAACGGTTCTGGCTTCCCGATCGAGGGTGGTACGCGCTCGCGCTGGATCGGGACGGAAGCCCGGTCGATGCCTGCGCGTCGAACATGGGTCACTGTCTGTGGAGCGGCATCGTCGACGATGACTTGGCTCCACTGGTCGCCGAACACCTGCTCTCGCCTGCGATGTTCAGCGGGTGGGGCGTGCGTACGCTGAGCACCTCGATGGGTGCGTACGATCCGGTCAGCTACCACAATGGGTCCGTCTGGCCGCACGACAACGCCTTCATCGTTGCTGGACTCGTGCGCTACGGCTTCACCCGGGAGGCCCAGCAAGTTGCCGTCGGGCTTCTCGACGCCGCACAGCACTTCGGCGGCCGGCTGCCGGAGTTGTTCAGCGGCTTCGACCGGAGCGAATACGCCGAACCCGTGCCGTACCCGACCTCGTGCTCACCACAGGCGTGGGCGGCCGCCGCACCCATCCACCTGATGCGCACGCTGCTTCGGTTCGATCCGCAGCTGCCCGACGGCGAGTTGTGGGTCGATCCCGTGCTGCCCTCAACGTTCACACCGTTGCGAGTCGAAGGTGTCGCGCTCGGTGACGCCCGAATCGATCTCGAGGTCACGGCGGACGGCGCGGTGGTCGAGGGAGCTCCCGACGGGGTCAACGTTCGTCACGGCCCACGATCACTGAACGGGGACGCGGGGTCTGCTGACCGCTGACGGGGCGTAGCGCGGCGTTGCGCCCACGAGGAGCTTTTCGTAGAGGCGTACGTGTTCGGCGACCATGCGCTCGCTGCTGAAGCGCTTGGCGGCGACCACCCGACAGATCGTACGATCCAGGTACGAGGCGTCAAGGAGCGCGGCGGCCAGAGCAGGGATGCTTGTGCGTAGGAACCCGGTGATGCCCTCATCCACGAGCTCGGGCGCGGAACCGACAGGCGTGGCGACGACGGGAGTACCCGTCGCCATCGCCTCGATCATCACCAGCCCGAACGGCTCTGCCCACTGCATGGGGTTCACGAGTGCGAACGACCCTGCGAGGAGCTCGAGCTTCTCGGCGTGCTCCAGCTCTCCGAGGTACTGGACGTCCGAGCACAGCAGCGGCTTGACCTCGGCGTCGAAGTACTCCCGTTCCTCCCGCTCCCGAAGCTTCGCCGCCATGAGCAGCGGCACACCTGCGGCCCGAGCGACGAGTGCAGCTTCGCGGGGCCCCTTGTCCGGGGACATCCTGCCCAGGAAGCTCGCGTAGCCGCCGGTGCCGCAACCCGCCGGAATCGAGCTCACGTCCACACCGTGGTGGATCACGGCTGCGAGAGGGACTCCCACGGCGGTGGTCGCCTGATGATGCGAGATGGCTATGACAGAGGCTCTCTGCATCGCGCGGTAGATGGGCGCCAGCCTCGCGCCGAAAGGACCGTGGGCGGTGGTCACCACCGGCGTGCCTGCACGCACATGCCCGTACAGGGGACCCAGCACGGTGTGGTCGTGCACGATGTCCACGTCACGCATGGCGCCGTAGGCCCTGATGATGTGACGCAGCTCGGTGACCGAGTCGCCACACGCGGGCGCGGTCCTGATCGCCTCGTCACTGCCCGTGACCTGCGGCACCGCGCACGTGCTGTTGCCTGCGGCGGCGAGCAGCACCTCGTGCCCGGCACGGGCCAGTCCACGGGCCAAGAGATCGATGACGGTTTCCGTGCCCCCATAGGCGGGAGGGGGAACAGGTAACCACGGAGGGGCGATGAGACCGATACGCATGTGATACCTCCTCGGGAGTGGCGAGAGCACCGCCACGAAACAGAAACGGCCCTTATCGCAGCAGTTCCCCCGCCACACCTGCCAGTGGCAGATCGACCAACAACGCGGTCGTCGCGTCGCAAGCCCCTACGTCGGCATCGGTACCCCAGCGGGTCCCGGTCGTCCCACGAGGGCATGGCGCGCAGGTGCCGGAGCAGATCCCAATATCGGCATGTCTGCCGATACCCGCCCCTCGCCGGGTTGGGTGAAATTGAGACTCGGGCCCAACTTCGGGCCACAGGAGCACTCGCGACGAAGGAGACAACACATGAGGGCAGTGGTGTACGAAGGTCCGCGGCAGGTCAGTGTCCAGGACGTGCCAGACGCGCGGATCGAGCGACCGACCGACGTCCTGGTGCGGATCACGTCAGCGAACATCTGTGGTTCGGACCTGCACATGTACGAAGGGCGGACCGACTTCGAACCGGGTCGCTGGTTCGGACACGAGAACCTCGGGCAGGTGATCGAGGTCGGAGACGGGGTCGACAAGGTCCAGGTCGGCGAGTACGTCGTCCTGCCGTTCAACATCGCCTGCGGTCACTGCAAGAACTGCGAGCGACAGCTCACGAACTACTGTCTGACCGCCCAGCCGGATCCGAAGATGGCCGGCGCTGCGTACGGGTTTGCCGACATGGGCCCGTACGGAGGCGGACAGGCCGAGCTCCTGCGCGTGCCATGGGGTGACTTCAACTGCCTTCGGCTGGGAGAGGACGCGGAGGAGCGCCAGACCGACTACGTGATGCTCGCGGACATCTTCCCGACTGGGTACCACGCCACCGAGATGGCGGGCGTGAAGCCGGGCGACCAGACAGTCATCTACGGCGCCGGACCGGTAGGGCTGATGGCGGCCCTGTCAGCGACCATCCGCGGGGCCAGCAAGGTGATGGTCGTCGACCGGCACCCTGACCGCCTGCGACTGGCCGAGTCCATCGGCGCGATCGCCATCGACGACTCACAGGTGGACCCGGTGGAGGCTGTGCTGGAGGAGACGATGGGACTGGGCGCCGACAACGGCTGCGAGTGTGTCGGCTACCAGGCACACGAGCCCGAGGGGGACGAGCAGGCCAACCTGACGATGAACCGGCTGGTCGCCTCCGTGCGGTTCACCGGCACGATCGGGTGTGTCGGCGTCTTCGTGCCCGAGGACCCCGGAGCCAGCGACGAGCTGGCCAAGCAGGGCAAGCTGGCCTTCGACTACGGCATGTTCTGGTTCAAGGGCCAGCGGCTCGGCAGCGGCCAGGCCCCGGTCAAGAAGTACAACCGGCAGCTCCGCGACCTGATCGCCGGTGGCAAGGCCGAGCCGTCGTTCATCGTGAGCCATGAGCTCCCGCTGAGCCAGGCGCCCGATGCCTACGAGCACTTCGACAACCGTGACGAGGGCTGGACGAAGGTCGTACTCCACCCGGCGATGGCGGAAGGGGGGTCGTGACATGGCCGGGGAGCTGGAGGGACAGCGCGTCGCGATCCTCGCAGCCGACGGGGTCGAGCGGGTCGAGCTGGAACGACCGCAACGAGCCCTGGAGGACGCAGGGGCCCACACCGACGTCGTCTCCATCGAGCGGGGCGAGATCCAGGCCCGCGACCACGATCTCGTGGACGCCGGCACGTTCACCGTCAACCGACTCATCGACGACGTGTCCGTCGACGACTACGAGGCACTGCTCCTTCCGGGCGGGACGGTCAATCCGGACAAGCTGCGCATGCAGCCGTCTGTGGTGAAGTTCGTCCGAGCGTTCGTCCAGTCGGGAAAGCCGGTCGCCTCGATCTGCCACGGGCCCTGGCACTTCGTCGAGGCTGATGTTGCGCGGGGCCGCCGGCTGACCTCATGGCCCAGCGTGCGCACCGACCTGCGCAACGCCGGTGCGGAGGTGGTGGACGAGGAGGTCGTCACCGACGGCAACATCACGACCAGTCGGTCACCCGATGACCTGCCGGCGTTCTGTGAGCGCATCGTGCAGGAGTTCGCAAGAACCCCACAGTCGACCGGAACGGAGAGCCGATCATGACGTCAACCAGCGACAACGCCGCAGTGCGCGCTGGCGAGCGCCTCGTGCGACGCGTGCGGTCGGTGATCGACCCCCTCACGACGCTGCCCTCGGACCGAGGTGAACGGGACTCCGGGCGACGAGGTCAGGACCGAGCACCTCGCGACCCACGTGATGTCGGTCGACGACGGCCCGAAGGGCTACCAGATGTTCAAGGACAAGGAGGACGGCTGCGTTCGGGCGGTGTTCCGTCCGACTGCGTGAGGGCGACGGATCGTTGACCTCAGGCTAGGTCTAACGTTCGCCGCAGCTCGGCTCCTTGTACGAGGAGCCGAGCACCGTCGGCACGTACAGCCCCTCGCGTTCGGCTCGCACCGCCGCAGTGGTCCTCGTGGTCACGTCGAGCTTGACGAGCAGGTGCTCGATGTGTGCGGCAACTGTTCGCGGCGCGACGACCAGGTTGGCAGCGATCTCGTGGTTCGAGCAGCCATGGATCACCAGTCCGAGCACCTCCAGCTCCCGGGGAGTGAGGCCGTGCATGTCCTCCGCCGCCGACACCAGCGCCATCCCGATCAACACTTCGGGTACGTCGTCCGGCGCAGCCACGACGCTGACGCGCGCGTGCCCGTCGGGCGCGAATCGGCCGCCCAGCGGCCAGAGGAAGGACGAGTGCAGCAGTCCGTCGTCGATGCGTCGACGCGCAAGGGCCAGCACGGGCGAACCGACCGCGAGCAGCAGGTCGCCGTCCAGCCCGGGCAGCGCCTCGGTCCACCCGTCATCGCGCAGCACGGTCCCCGCCGTCACCCCACGCACCACTCGCGCGGTGGCGAGGAGGCACGGCATCGGGTCGATACCCAGAGCCAGCGTCGGTGCGAGTGCCGCGAGTCGTCGGCGCATCGTTCGCGAGGGTGGCGATGCGCTTCTGAACAGCAGGATCAGGAAACCCACGTGCCGGCCTCCCGGGGTGGCCAGCGCCACTGACAGGGACTCGTGTATTCCGGCCGGGACCAGCCAGTCGGACCAGATCGAGAGACGCCGCGACTGATGGCGAAGGTCCGATCGGCCGACTGGCGGACGGTCGTGGTCGCCCCCGATGGCTCCAATGTCATGCGCCCCTGCGGCTCCGCTCAGATAGCCGGAGATGCCAGCGTTCAGGTCGAGGCCGGCCAACGGCACGTACTTGCTCCCGCGAACGTCATAGAAGGCGAGCCACGCGGCGTCGAAAGGAAGGGCGGACCGAAGACCCACGAGCAACGCCAGCGCCCTCTTGGGCAACGGGTCACCGGACGCGGCGATCCGCGCCAACGTTGTGCCAACTGCCTCAGCCATCAAAGATCGCCTCCACGCGATCGGCCTTGGTCGGGGAAGCCGTCTAGCAGAGGCGGGTCTTCGAGCGACCTGTGCCTCGGCACTGTACCGCGAGTGGATAGAGCACGCACGTCAGCCGCTTCGGTCGCCGAGCCGGGTCGCTCAGTGCTTGGTCCACTGCTCGGTCTGCGTCAGCTGGAACAGGTAGACGAGCGGCGGCAGGACGAGCACACCTGCGAGTCCGACCACCACCAGCAGGGCGGCAAGCGTCGCCTCGGCTCCAGCCGCGTCGGCAATGGTGACCTCGTCGACCAGCATCCAGGGATACTGTCCCACGCCCCACCCTGCGATGACGGCGGCGACTGCGACGACCGCCGCGACGCGAGCCTGGCCGAGCCTGCGGTTGACCAGGAGCGCCAGGGTCGCCGTGCCGGACAGTCCGGACAGGACGATGAGTGGCGCCGCGCGTCCGGTCAAGCCGTCAACGAGGGTCGGTGCGTCGCGCGCGATCGGCACCAGGGCGGCGAAGACCACGCCCCCGGTCACGATGCCCACCCCGATGGTCCGGCGCCGCATCGACGCTGAGAGCGCATCGTGTCCGGCGCGGTGAGCGTCGGCGGTGAGGAACACGCCGGCGAGGAACGTGCAGGCTCCCACGGCGATGACGCCTCCCAAGACGGATGTGGGGTTGAGCCAGGACGACCACAGGTCACCACGACCCGTGGCAGGCACCCTTCCCGAGGCGACAGCTCCCGCCACCGTGCCGAGGAAGAAGGGGGTGATCAACGAGGCCCCCGCGAACACCGCGCCGTAGAGCCTCGCCTGGCCCACCGTCGGCGCGAACTTGCGGAAGGCGAAAGCGGCGCCGCGCAGGACGATTCCGAGCAACGCAAGCAACATCGGCAGGGTCAAGGTGCTCATCGCGCTGGCGAAGGATGCGGGGAAGCCCGTCCACCACATCACGAGCACGTAGATCAGCCAGACGTGGTTGGCCTCCCACACCGGGCCGATGCTGTGCTCGATCAACGTACGAAGCTCGGCGCCGCGCCGCGTGCCGCCGGCCGTGAGGTCGTACAGGCCGGACCCGAAGTCCGCTCCCCCGAACAGGGCATAGGCCACGACCCCCAGGAAGAGTGCTGCGGCCACCGCCACCTCGAGCATCACGTGGCCTTCCGGTCGCGGCCGCCGTCGGCGATGGACGTCTCCGGCCCGTAGGGGCTCGGGAGCTCCTCGTCGCCGGTACGCCACCGCCGCGCCATCGAGCGGAGCACGACGACGGCGCCCGTCGTCAGCGCCCCGTAGACCACGGTCGTCGCTGCGAGCAGGACCCAGAGCTGTGGATTGTCTCCCGCCGCGTCGGCCGTGCGCAGGTGACCGTAGACCACCCAGGGCTGGCGTCCGACCTCGGTGGCGATCCAGCCAGCCTCCAGCGCCACGACCGCGAGCGGGCCCGCAAGCACCGCGGCACGCAATCCCCAGCGGCTGCCGAGCGGGTCGCGACCGCGCCACCGCGCGAACCAGTAGGCCACAGCGAGCGCGGCCAGCAGCGTGCCGATCCCGACCATGCTCTGGAAGGCGAGGTGGGTGATGTTGACCGGCGGACGATCCGCCGGCGCAATGGTCTCCAGACCCTGGACCGGCTCTGAGAACGAGTTGCGTGCGATCAGCGAGCCCAGTCGCGGGATGTCGAGGGCGTAACGGACCTCACCGTCGACCAGCACCCCGCCCAGCCGCAGCGGCGACGGGCTCTCGGTCTCGATGGCCAGCTCGAACGCCGCCAGCTTGGCCGGCTGGGTCTCGGCGATCCGCAGCCCCAGCACGTGACCGATGAACGGCTGGACCATCGCTGCCACGCTGGCGAAGGCGAAGGGCAGCGCGAATCCGAGCCGGTGGTGCCGGTCGACGCGTCCACGCAGCATGCCCACGGCATACACCGCTGCGACGACGAACCCGGCGACCATGTAGGCCGCGACCCACATGTGAGCGAACTGCAGGACGGCACCGGAGTTGAAGAGCACCGCCCAGGGCTCGACATCCACGACCTCGCCGCCCTCGATGCGGAAGCCGACAGGCATGTTCATCCACGCATTCACCGCCACGACGCAGTAGGTTCCCACGATGCCGGCGACCGCCATCGGCACGAGCATGAGGAGGTGCCGCTTGGGTGGGATGCGGCCCCATCCGTACAGGTACAGCCCGAGGAAGATCGCCTCGACGAAGAACGAGAGACCCTCGAAGGCGAAGGGCAGACCGAGCACGTCGCCGAATGGACCCATGAGACCCGGCCACAGCAGACCCATCTCGAAGCTCAGCACCGTCCCGGACACCGCTCCGATCGCGAACAGCACCGCCGACACCTTCGCCCAGCGTCTGGCAAGCCGGAGGGCGACCTCGTCGTCCCTGTAGGTCCCACGCCAGTGCGCCACCGCGATCATCGCCGGCCAGGCCACGCCGAACGATGCCAGGACGATGTGCCAGCCCAGCGACAACGCCATCTGCTCACGAGCAGGCAGGAGGCCCGCTGGGTCATCAGTCCCCACGCTGCGCAGGAGGTCGAGCATCGCCCCGTCGAGAGAACCGAACTCGAGTACGACCGACATGAGAACCCCCCAGGCGCCCGGTCACGACACGCGCGGCGTACTCCTGCGGTGAGCGCTGCCGCTCACGTCCATGCTATCGAGCCGCGCGGCGGAAGGACCGGGCCAGAAGTCCTGCCGACGTCGCTCTGCGCACACCGGGAGGCAAAGACTGCGGTCTCGCCCATTGCCCCTCGCCAGCCGGAGCTGTTGCCCCCCACAGTCAGCCAGCCGACGTCAACCCGTCAACCCGACGCGGTATGCGTTCAGGATTGTCGTCCCGCAGAGCGGGAGGCAGCAGAGCTTGCGGGAAGTTCTGGTAGGCGACTGGACGCAGAAACCGGTCGATGGCCGCCGTTCCAACGGACGTGCTCCCGGGCACGCTGGTCGCGGGATACGGCCCGCCGTGCTGCTGCGCGTACGTGACGGAGACGCCGGTGGGCCACTGGTTCCAGAGCAAACGGCCGGCCCGTGTCGCGAGCACGCGGACGAGGCTGTGAACGTCGTCGCTCTCTTCGCCATGGATAGTAGCCGTGAGCTGGCCCTCCAGACCGGCCGCGAGTGCGACCAGCGATGCCTCGTCACGGTAGGTGACGACCAATGAGGTCGGACCGAAGCACTCGACGAGGAGCCCTGCCGGATCCCTCATGACGGAGTCGATGTCCGTGAGCAGGATCGTCGGCGCAGGAGGGGAGTCGTACGCCCCCTCCTCATCCGTCAGGGACACCACCGACTCATGGGACGTCAGCCGCTCCAGCACCTGCACGTACCCGTCCTGGATACGCTCGTTGAGCAGCTGACCCGCCGGCGGCCGCTCGGACGATCGGAGGAGCTGCGGGATGCCGGAATCTTCCGGCACCACGAGCACGCCTGGCTTCGTGCACAGCTGGCCGGCGCTCATTGATATCGACTCGAGATAGCCTGCGGCGATCTCTCGTGGTCTCGCGGCGGCTGCCGCCCGGGTCACAAAGGTTGGGTTGACGCTGCCCATCTCGGCGTAGAAGGGGATCGGCTCGGGTCGCGAACTGGCGATGTCGAGCAGCGCGCGTCCGCCGGCGATGGACCCCGTGAACGAGCCCGCCTTGATCCGCCCGTCGGTGAGCACATCGTGCGCCGCCCTGTCACCGGACACCAGCGCGAACAGCCCCGTCGGCGCACCCGTCGACGACAGCGCATCGCTCACGACCCGCGCGGTCGCCACGGAGAGACGGGGATGGCCCGGGTGTGCCTTGACGACGACGGGGCATCCTGCCGCCAGTGCGGAGGCGGTGTCCCCGCCGGCCACGCTGAAGGCGAACGGGAAGTTGCTCGCTGCGAAGACCACGACCGGGCCGATCGGCTCAAGGACGCGACGCAGGTCCGGCCTGGGCGCGCCCATCGGCCAGGCGTCGTCCGCGGGATCGATGCGGGCATCCAGGTAGGACCCCTGCGTCAAGACGTCTGCGAAGAGTCGGAGCTGGAATGTCGTTCGACCGAGTTCGAACCGCAACCTCCCGTCGGGAATGTGGGTCTCCGCGTGAGCGATCGGCACCAGTTCGTCCGCGGCGGCGTCAAGCGCGCCGGCCACGGCGAACAGGCCTTCTGCCCGGTCCGCTGCCGACGTCGCCGACCACACCGAAAAGGCGGTCGCCGCCTCGGTGAGGATCTGCTCGACGTGCTCGGAGGATGTCGTCTCGGATGTCATGGGGCTCTCCCTAGTGGTAGTGGTGTAACTCGGCAACGCGCTCAGATCATGCTGATGACGGCTCGGCCGACGGTGCCACCAGACAGCCCGGCCAGCGCCTCGTTCACGTCGTCGAGTCGATAAGTGGGCCCACGGAGACGGTCGAGCGGGATGCGGCCGGCGCGATAGAGATCCAGAATCCGTGGTAGCTGGACGCCGATGTTGGACGAGCCGTACAGGCTGCCCTGGAGGGACTTCTCGGCTTGGACGAGATTGTTGAGGGGGACGCTCACCTGGTCCGCCGGGCCTCCGAGCCCGACCATGAAGGTGGTTCCCCCGGGTCGGAGGCTCGCCATCGCCTGCGTCACCGTCGCCTGGCTGCCGATCGCGTCGACCACCCATTGCGCCCCCGACCCCGTAATCGCCAGGACCTCCCGCGCGACGTCCTCGCGGCGTGCGTCGATCACGTGGGTCGCACCGAGCTCACGTGCCTTGTCGAGCTTCTCGGTGGAGAGGTCGACCGCGATGATCGGATGCGCACCGACGAGCACCGCGCCGATGATGGCCGACAGCCCGACACCGCCCGCACCGATCACGAGGACGGCCTGCCCGCCTGCCCCGGGCATCCGGTTAAGAACCACGCCCATGCCTGTGACCACAGCGCACCCCACGATGGCGGCGATGTCCGACGGCACGTCGGCGGGCACGCGCAGCACGGACTCCTGCGAGACCACGCACTCCTCGGCAAAGCAGGACAGACCCATCAGGTGGTGCACCTCCTCCTCGCCGGCCCGCAGGCGCGTGCCGCCGCGGAGCAGTCCGTTGGACTCGGCATGGACGCGACCCTCGACGCATAGCCCGGGACGGCCGCTCGAGCAGTACTCGCACTGGCCGCACCGTGGACGCCAGGTCAGGACGACCTTGTCGCCGGGAGCGAGGTCCTCCACCCCTGGACCTACCTCGAGGACGATCCCGGCGCCCTCGTGGCCCAGGACGATCGGGACCCTCGAGGGCAGGTCACCCCGCGCGTAGTGAAGGTCGCTGTGACACACACCCGTCGCCTCGATGCGTACGCGAACCTCCCCGGCCCTGGGCGCGTCGAGCGTGAGGTCCTCGATCGTCAACGGATGGTGCGGTGACCGCAGGACCGCAGCCCTCACGGAGCGTCCACGAGTCGCTGTCGCTGACTGCCGAGGCCGTCGATGCCCAGTTCCATCACGTCGCCGGCCACGAGGTACGGGAACCTGCCGGACAGGGCCACACCCTGGGGGGTGCCCGTGTTGATGAGGTCCCCCGGCTCGAGAACCAGGAACTGCGAGAGATTCCACACCAGCTCACGCGCGGAGAACACCATGTCGGACGTCGACGAGTCCTGGCGCGCCTCGCCGTTGACCGTCGACCACAGCCGGAGGTCCTGCTCCGAGACGGCGTCGGCGGGCACGAGGGCCGGGCCGAGCGGGTTGAACGTCTCGCAGCACTTGCCCTTCGACCACTGCCCCAGCGACTCGTCCATCTGGTAGCTGCGCTCCGAGACGTCGTTGCTGACGGTGTACCCCGCGATCACACCCGCGGCGTCGTCCGGGCTGCCCAGGTAGCGCGCACGACGACCGATGACGATACCGAGCTCGACCTCCCAGTCGACCTTCTGCGCACCCCGGGGGATGTGGACGTCGTCATTCGGACCGACCACGGTGTTCGGGTGCTTGAAGAACAGGATCGGCTTGCTGGGAGGCGGGTCGTTGGTCTCTGCGGCATGG
Source organism: Aeromicrobium sp. (assembly GCA_025964895.1). Taxonomy (GTDB): domain Bacteria; phylum Actinomycetota; class Actinomycetes; order Propionibacteriales; family Nocardioidaceae; genus Aeromicrobium. Next base: position 15,966 of record JAOPXY010000042.1, on the reverse strand, counting down.
GCCGCGTAGTTCTGCCCGATGCACAGCACGGCCTGAGGGCGCGCGATCGGTGCGCCGATCCTGAGCGTCTCCGCACCGTCGAGGACGGGCAGATGCCCCGCCGCCAGCGCGTCCCGCGCCCTCCCGATCCCGTCGTCGAGCAGGAAGGCGCCGTCCACGTCGTCGGTCAGCGACGACAGGTCGTGCACGACCCCTTCGTCGTCGCGAACGGCCGGTCGTTCGGCCCCGGCAGCGCCTAGTCGCATGAGCTCCATGGTCATCGTGTCCTCTCGTAGGTGGTGGTTGATCGAGCCGCCGGCGGACCGGTCGATCCGATCGGGTTGGTGAGCGTCTCCGGCACGATGCCCGTCCCGGTCGACAACTGCAGGACCGCCCCAAGACTCGGAACGGGAAGCGGCCACAGGCGTTCGCCGGAGACCACGCCTATGCGCGGTGAGCCGCGGCCCTCATACCTGACGATGGTCGTCACAAGATGCCTCCTCTTTCGTCAGAGCGGTCGTTCGGGCGTTCGCCCGGATGAGCAGCAGTCCGGCAAGTGCCGCCGGGAGCGCGATGAGACCGAAACCGAGAGCGAACCCGGCGTACGCGATGAACGTCCCCACCACGAACGGCGTGACGCTGGCCATCAGGTAGTTGGCCGTGCTCTGCAGCCCGAGGGCCGTGCCGGTGCGGCCCGGAGCAGCCAGCTCGCCGGCCGCCGTGAACGCGAGCCCGTTCCAGCAGATGACGCAGGCGCCCACGGCGATCGACAAGGGCACCAGCAGCATCAGGGGACCGTCGACGGCGAGTCCGAGCGCGACCGCTCCGACCGCCATGGCGAAGGACATGACGCGCAGGGGCGCGAGGCGGTCGGGCGTGAAGTCCGACCACACACCGACGGCGATGCGGGCGCCGGCACCACCGACCTGGGCGGCGGCGAACACCAGGCCGGCGTCGCGCAGGCCCATGCCGCGGTGTCCGTGCAGCAGCTCCACGACGAACGAGATGAAGACGGTCTGGCAGATCACGAGCGCGGTCCCGGCCAGGACGACGTCCCGAAAGGACCGCCGCCGGGCCCGGCGCTCGGACGCCGTCTCGGTCGCGGCTTCCGGCACCGCGGCATCCGGTCCGTCGCTGACGATCGACGACGGCTCCCGGATCCACACCCACGACGCGATCGCACCGACGACACAGATGCCGGCGAGGGTTCGCATCCCGAACCCGAAGCGGCCGTTTGCCACGAGCCCGGGAAGGATCAAGGCAGCCGCGGCCGCACCGATCGGCACGGATGTCTGACGCAGGCCCATCGCGAAGCCCCGACGGCTCCGCGTGAACCAGCGAAGGACGGCACGGCCGCTCGCGGCGTTGACGCTGGCGCCTGCTGCGCCGGCGAGACCCAGGCAGATGCACAGCGGCCACAGCCCCGTGACGAAGCTGGTCAGCAGCAGGAACGCCGCGGTCGCGGCGAGGCCGACGGTCATGACGGCGCGCTCGTCGAAGCGATCCGTGGCGGCTCCCCAGGCCAGGAGCGTCGCCACGAACCCAGCCATGGGCGCACCGAGCAGGAGCCCGAGCTGTCCGAGGGTCAGGCCCTCCTGCGTACGGATCTCGGGGCCTATCGAGCCGAGACCCTGGAAGAACGTGCTGGTGCTGGCCTGCGCGAACATTCCCACGCCCAGGACGACCCACTTGTAGTGGGCCGAGGCCACCGGCACCCGCGACGTCACGTCTGCTCGCGTCGTTCGATCCGGCGCGACATCGTCTCGTCGTACCGCTCCCCCACGGCGGCACCGCGGGGGGCCACACGATCGAGGTCGGCCAGCGTCGCGGAGTCGAGCTCGATCGCCGCCGCCGAGATATTCGATACCAGGTTCTCCATCCGCCGCGTGCCGGGGATGGGCACGACATCGTCGCCGCGGCCCAGGACCCACGCGAGTGCGAGGACTGCGGGCGCGATGTCCCGCGCCTCGGCGATGGCGAAGATCGCCCGGGCCAGCGCCAGGTTCCGCTCGAGGTTCTCCTCGGCGTACCTGGGGTAGCGGAATCTGCGCGGGTCGTCCGCGGCGATGTCTGCCGCCGACCGGAACGCGCCACCGAGAAATCCCCGCCCCAGCGGGCTGTACGCCACCAACGCGACTCCGAGCTCGCGCATGGCCGGCAACAGGTCGACCTCCGGGTCCCGGGTGAAGAGGGAGTACTCCTGCTGGACGACGGCGACCGGGTGCACCGCGTGGGCACGACGCAGCCTCGCCGGACCGACCTCGGACAACCCGACGTGGCGGATCTTCCCCTCCGCGACGAGCTCGGCCAGCGCACCCATCGAGTCCTCGACCGGGGTCGTCGGGTCGAACCGGTGCATGTAGTACAGATCCAGGTGATCGGTGCCGATGCGCTGCAGCGATGCCTCGAGCGCAGCGCGAATCCTGTCAGGTCGCCCCAGGCCTTCGCGCTGGATCCCGAACTTGGACGCCAGCACGACCTGGTCGCGGCGGCCGATCAGCGCCCTGCCGAGCAGTCGCTCGTTGTGGCCCTGGCCGTACGAGTCGGAGGTGTCGAGGAGCGTGACCCCCTCGTCGATCGCGCGATGGATCAGGCGTACGGAGCCGTCGTCGTCGACCTCTCCGTAGACGCCGGACAGGGCCATGGTCCCCAGGCCGACGGCTCCGACGAGCGGCCCGTCCGCGCCCAGCCTGCGTTGTGGAAGAACGCTCACACCGGCACCGCGATGTACTTGGTCTCCAGGAACTCCTCGATGCCGACGTGGCCGCCCTCGCGACCCAGCCCGCTCTGCTTCATGCCGCCGAACGGCGCCGCGGGCTCGCTGGCGACGCCGCGATTGATCGCCACCATGCCCGACTCGAGGCGAGCGGCGAGACGCATCGCCCGCGCCTGGTCCGCGGAGTAGACATACGCAATCAGACCCATGTCGGTGTCGTTGGCCCACTCGATCGCCTCGTCCTCGGTGTCGAAGACCGTGATCGCGACGACCGGGCCGAAGATCTCCCGCCGCGTGATGCTGTCGCCGTGTCGTACGCCCGTCAGGACCGTTGGGGGGTAGAACGCACCGGCGCCGCCGGGACGGCGCCCCCCGGCGAGAGCCGCGGCACCTTCGCCGATCGCGAGCTCCACCAGCTGGGCGATCTTGTCGCGCTCGGTGTCCGACACCATCGCCCCCACGCCGCTGTCGGGGTCGTCGCCGGGACCGGCGACGAGTTCCTCCATGCGAGCCGTCAGCAGCCGGGTGAACTCATCGGCGATCGAGCGGTGGACGTAGAACCTGTTGGCGGCCGTGCAGGCGGCGCCACCGTTGCGCATCTTGGCGACCATGGCGCCCTCCACGGCGTCCGCGAGTTCCGCATCGGCGAGAACGAGGAACGGTGCGTTGCCGCCGAGCTCCATCGAGCAGCTGATGACCTGGTCGGCCGCTTCGTGCAGGAGCAGTCGGCCGACCTCGGTCGAGCCGGTGAAGGACAGCTTCCGGACGGACCGGTGGTGCAGCATCGCGCTAACGGCGGGACCGGGCTCGGCCGGCGTCACGAGGTTCACGACACCGTCCGGCACTCCGGCCCGGGCCAGCAGGTCGACAAGGTAGGCCGCGGTCAGCGGTGTCTCTCCCGCGGGCTTGAGCACCACGGTGCAGCCGGCCGCCAGGGCGGGCCCGATCTTGCGGGTCGCCATGGCCGCAGGGAAGTTCCACGGGGTGATCAGCACCGCGACGCCGATCGGCTGCGAGGTCACGACGATGCGCTTGTCCGCGTTGGGCGCCAAGCGGAAGTCACCACCGACCCGGACGGCCTCCTCGGCGAACCACTGGAAGAACTCGGCGGCGTAGTCGACCTCTCCCAGCGCGTCCGCCAGCAGCTTCCCGTTCTCCCGCACGATCAGGCGGGCGATCACGTCGCGCTCCTCCTGCATCAGGTCAAAGGCCCGACGCAGGACCCCGGCCCGCTGGCGCGGCGTCGTCGCTGCCCATGCCGACAGTGCGCCGCTCGCGGCGTCGACGGCCGCGACGCACTCCGCCACGGAGGTGTCGCTGATCTCGCTGATGACCGACCCGTCAGCAGGGTCGCGAACCAGCTGGCCCCGTCCCGGTGTTACGGGCGTCCAGGCCCCGCCGATGAACGTCCCGCTGAACAGCTGGTCCCGGTCGACCTCGCTCGCGGTCATCACACCGCCTCCGACAGGCCGAGCAGCTCGCGCGGATTGTCGATGACGGTCCGGCGCAGCTGGTCCTCCGGGACGCCCTGGTACAGGAGGTTGTCGAGCAGCACGCGCAGCGACTCGTGCGGCGACGGCGTCTGGATCCCCCCACCGTCCGACGAGAGCACGACGTTCTCGGCACCGACGCGGTCGAAGATCTCGATCACGTTGCCGAGCCCGATGCGGTCCCAGAAGCCGCTCACCAGGACCGAGCAGACCTCGACCTTGGCGCCTCGCCGCACGACCTCCTCGATGAACTCGTAGTCGCAGTCGGGCATGTACATGACGTGGTTGACCAGGGTCCGCGCGCCGACCGTGGCCGCGTCGTCCAGCACCGCCAGGATCTCCCGCGGCGACAGGTGACTGGTGGCCAGCAGCGAGTCGGTCTCCGCGACGAGCCGGACGATCTGTCGGGCGTCGTCGGTCAGCACTCCGGAGTCGTCGAGGACCGTGAGGCCCGTCGCACCCTCGGGGTTGCGCATCCGCATGAAGTCGTTGCCCCAGCCGCCGAGCGTGCCCGTGAGCTCGGCGTGGTACGCCGAGTGGCCGCTGGGCATCCAGACGACCTTGCCCCCCAGAGCGAGGCACGCGTGAGCTGCCGTGGGGTTGATGCCACCGACCGGGTAGTTGAGGGTGATGCCTCCGTACATCGTGAAGTCGGGCACCATCTGGTTGACCAGGTGGGCACGGACGGCGGTGCCCTCGAAGTGACACTTGACGGCCATGCCGCTCATGCCGACCGACGCACAGCCTCGCGCGATCGCGGCGTCGTCGCCGAGCCGCGGGAACAGGTCGGGTCCGGTGTGCACGTGCATGTCGATCGCGCCGGTCAGGTCGAACATGGAGCCTCCTTGGTGGTGTCCAGTTGGGAAAGGTCGGGGGTGACGGGGAGGACGTCGCGCAGGGCCTGCCCGTAGCCGTCCAATGCCGCAGGTGGCAGGTCGCCGCTGAGCCTCAGGAGCACCGAACCGCGGGTCAGCCGGTGCTCCGGCTGCAGCGAACGGCCGCCCTCGTCGAAGCCGTACGACTGCGCGTCGAGCGACTGCCGGTCGAGCTCGCGCACCCGGGCGTCGACCTCGGACGGAGAGCCGAGGACCTCCACGACCCCGCCTTCGCGGATGACGTGGTGTTCGTCGTCCGTCCCCACGCGGGCGTCGTCGAACGCCACCGCACGAGGTCGAGGATGCGACTGCGGCGCCGGTGCCGGCGACGTGCAGACCGCTACCCCCTCGATCGGGATGCCCCGCGCGCGCAGTCCGAGCACGACCTCCAGGGCCGTGGCTCGCGCGGTCACCGCCGCCGATGCCTGGCTCGCTGCAGAGGTCGTCGGTGCGGCTCCGCACGCCGTCAACATGACGACCAACGCCACGGACGTGAGGGCCGCACCCGACCGCCGCGACGTGCTCATCGCGGTCCCGGGACCGTGCGCAGCATGTCGCGGTCGCCCTCCCAAGAGGCCTCGAGCACGCGGAGCAGCAGTGCCTCGTCTGCCACGACGGGAGCGTTGTCCACGAGACGACCGAAGGTGCTCGTCTGCGCCGCGAAGGCCGGCAGGTCCGCGCGATCGACGCCGATCTCGCGCAGGGTCCCGGGGATGCCGATGGCATCGATGATGGACGCGACCTCGTCGATCGCGGCGTCGATGCGCCGATCCGCGTCCGTGGCCGCAGCCACTCCGAGAACGTCCGCCACCAGGAGGAGCTCGTCGGTGCACGCGGGTCGACACACCTCGAGGACGTACGGCAGCAGCAGCCCGACGCCGAGTCCGTGCGAGGTGTGCGTGGCAGCGCCGATGGAGTACTGCAGGGCGTGGCCAAGATGCGTGCCGGCGGACCCGAAGGACATCGCCGCGCACAGGCTCGCGTGCGCCATCGCCGTGCGCGCGTCGCGATCGTCCGGCGACACGACCACCTCGCGCAACGAGGACCCGATCGCCCCGACAGCCTCGAGCGCGAGTGTCTGACCGAGCCGGTTGGCGCCGACGAAGACGGGGAGGGTGGACTGCCACGCCGGGCGGCGTCGACCGGCCGTGAGCGACTCGAGCGCGTGGGCCAGCGCGTCGGCACCGGAGTGCGCGCTCACGATGACGGGGCACCCGTGCGTGAGGTCGGGGTCCACGACCGCGTACGCCGGCACCAGGTAGGGGCTCGAGATCCCCACCTTGAACTGTCGTTGCGGATCGGAGACCACCGCGACCGGCGTGACCTCCGATCCCGTGCCGGCCGTGGTCGGGACGGCAACCACCGGGAGGACCGGGCCCGGCACGAGGTTCTCCCCGTAGTAGCCCTCCAGCGGACCCGGATGCTCCAGGAGCAGCGCCGTGACCTTGGCCAGGTCCAGACTGCTGCCGCCACCGAAGCCGATGATGACGTCGGGACGGGCAGCGCGCGCGTGTCGGACCGAATCGTCGACGACGGTCAGCGGGACCTCCGGCACGCCGTCGGCGAACAGCGACACCTCGATGCCAGCGCGCTCGAGCGCAGCGCGCAGCGCGGCGAGGCCGGGAGTGGCGGCCATCGTCGCATCCGTGCAGATCAGGGCCCGGCGCCCGTGGGGACGGACCAGGACGGGCACGGACTCCAGCGAACCTCGACCGAACAGGACCTGTCGCGGGAGCCGGAGCACCCCGGTCGTCCCGGCGCCCACGATGGGTCCAGCACCGGACGATGCGATCTCGATAGTCATGTCAACAGCTCCTCGGCGGCGTTCCAGACGACGTCCTCGATCGGGATGCCGTGCTCCATCCGTTCGGCCCGGAGACGCCGGGCACGGTCGCCCGGCACGTCGATCGACGTCGCACCGGAGGCGAGAGGGCTCGAGCGGATCTCGTCGAGGTAGCGGCCCATGCGCTCGGCGACGGCGGTGAGCCCGAGGGCCTCCGGCGAGAACACCAAGAAGACGTCGCCCTTGTTGCAGACCGCGGCCGCGTCGAGCGTGCCGAGTACCCGCTCACCCGTCTCCGAGCCTGTCAGGCTGGCGACCACGAGCTCGAGCGCGAGGCCCAGCGCGTACCCCTTCGGTCCCCCGAACGGCGAGATCGCACCGTCGACGGCCCGTCCGGCATCGCCGGTCGGCGTCCCTTCGGCGTCGACGGCCCACCCGTCCGGCAGCTCTCGACCGTCGCGGGCATATGCGAGAATCTTGCCCCTGGACACGGCGCCGGTGGACATGTCGAGGACGAACGGCTCCCGTGCGGTCGGGACGCCGACCGCGATCGGGTTGGTGCCGACCATCGCCCGGCGGCCGCCCCACGGGTGCACGAGGGCCTCGCTCGTGGTCAGCACGAGGCCGATCTGGCCCGCCGCCGCGACCCGCTCGACATAGCCCGCCAGCATGCCGAGGTGGTTGCTGTTGTGTACGGCGCCAACGGCGAGGCCGACGTCATGTGCCCGGTCGATGAGGCGGTCCACCACATCGAACGCGACGACCGGACCGAGTCCTCGTGCGCCGTCGACCTCGAGGAACGACTCCGAGACCCAGCGCGCTTCGGGCACGGCGGCCGGGTCGGTCAGACCGTTGTCGATCCGACCGACGATGATCGGCAGGCGCTGCAAGCCGTGCGAGTGCTGCCCACGCAGGTCTCCCTCGGCCAGGACCGCCGCCTGCGTCGCGGCGGCGGCGTCCGGGACGCCGTGCGCGGTGAGCACCCGGGAGACCAGATCGATCTCGCGATCATGCGTGACGATCATCGGCGAGCAACCGATGCCGGGTGTCGTTCGAGCAGCGCGTGCCCGGTGGCCTGGGCGAAGTGGTCGATCGCGTCCGCAGGCGGTCGCCCATACGCGCCGGCGTGGCTGACGCGCAGGCCGGTGCTCCGGCCGAGCCTCACGAGCGTCTCGGCATAGCCCAGCAGCAGGCCGTACGCGTCCAGCACCGGCACACCGGCCAGCGAACGGATGCCGCGGCGCACGAGCGATGTGTTCAGCACGCCCTCGGACGGGATGATGAGGTCGGCTCCCGCGTCCACCGCGATCTGCGCCGCACGTTCCAGCCGAACCTCCAGGTCCCCACCGCCGTCGAAGGAACCCTCCAGCTCGGCCTCCGTGACGGGAGGGTCGAGCGGCACCGTGGCGACGACCCGGTCGGTGGCCCCGTACTGCCTGGCAAGGTCGGCGAGGGCGAACGACTGCTCGTCCTGGAGGCCGATCAGCCCGAAGCGGCCACCGAGCGAGGTGCCGAGCATCAGCGCCGTCTCGCACATGCTGACGACGGGGATATCGACCAGGCTCCTCGCCTCGCGCAGGCCGGGATCGAAGAAGCAGCTCAGCGCCACCGCGTCGTAGCCCTCGCGTTCTGCCCGGACCGCGTTGTAGGCGATCTGGGTGGCCAGCACGTGGTTGGACCAGGGAAAGCGGGTCGCCTCGATGGGGTTCATCGACGCCGGGTAGCTGCCAGGCCGCACGCCGTGCACGTCGACCGAGGTGTCGGGGGCGCACACGAGCCCCGCGTGCTCACGCAGCATCGCCGCGTACGACGGCAGGAGCTCGAGGTCGGTGAAGCTCTGGTGCCAGATACGGATCGCCATGCCGCCTCAGTGCTCTCGAAGCGACTTGAGGCCCGACACGTGGTCGACACCGTCGATGTTCCACAGCTCGTCGAGCAGCGCCCGTGCGTCCCAGCCCTGGCCCGAGAAATCGCAGCAGTCGATGAACTTCGCCTCGAGGTCGTCGGCCGACAGCGGCGCTCTACGGTCGCCACGCGGGACGTCGGTACGCATCCTGAGCTGGCCGGCCGGCGTCTCCACGGTGATCGCCGAGTAGGCCTGGTCCCATGCGGCCGGACCGAACGGCGGGACGTCCGCCGTCGCCCACGTCACCTTGGCGATGAGCTCCTGGACCTCTGGACGCTGCACCTGCACATCGGTGAACGTCGCCAGCGTGACCCGGCCGTCGAGCAGTGCGGCGGCGATGACGTACTCGACGCTGAACTTGCCCTGCAGTCCCGTCTGGGGCCGATGGTGCAGCAGGGGATCGAAACCGCCCGGCTCGAGCACCACGTGGACGCTGTCGATCGTGGCCGGGTCGATCCCGTCGCGCTCGCGCAGGTCGAGGGTCGCGTCCGCGGTGCGGTGCGTGTTGTAGCAGCACGGGTACTTCTTGACGTTGATGCCCGCCTCGAGGAACGCCTCCGTCCCCGACAACCGGGCCACGGCGGCGTCGACGTCCGCGCCCGGCGAGAACATCGAGAAGTATCCCAGGGGCGAGTCGAGCTGGTCGACGTCAGCGGTGAACCCGTTGGAGGCGAGCCGTGCCGCCATCACAGCGCTCTCGGCGGCCATCCCGGGATGCAGCGGCTTCGTCATGGTGCCGAAGTTCTGCCGGCTGCCGCCTGCCATCGAGGCGGCCAGACCAATCGCGCATCGCGTCTGTTCGTCGTCGAGCCCCATCAGGCGGCTCACGCCGGCCGCGGCGCCGATGACGCCGATCGTTGCGGTCGAGTGCCAGCCGGCACCGTAGTGGGCGCGGACGTCCATGGCGCTGGCGAGTGCCACCTGCACGCCGAACCCGACGACGAAGGCCTCCAGCATGGACCGCCCGTCTGAGCCCTCCTGCTCAGCCGCGGCGAAGATGGCCGGCCACAGGACCACGCTCGGGTGCCCGTACGTGATGTCGGTGACGTCGTCGAAGTCGAGAGCGTGCCCCGCCGTGCCGTTGAGCAGCGCCGCGGTAGTCGCGCTCGTCCTGGCGCCGGTCGCCCACACGGTCGACGGTCCGTCCGGCAGCGTGCCGAGCGTCTTCTCCAGGATCGTCACGGCCGGCTCCGCACGGGCAGCGAGTGCGACGCCGACGGTGTCGACGAGCGTCCGCTTGGCTAGGTCCATGACCTCGTCGCTGACGGGCCCGAGCGGAGCATGCGCATAGGCCGAGACGGCCTCGGTGAGTCGTGGCGTGGTGGTGGTCATCGTGATGCCTTTCCGTGCGAGGTGTGGTCGGGGACGCCTCGTGCCTCCGACACCGCGGCGGCGAAGCCGCGGGCCATAAACGAGGTGTCTACGGACAGGACGACGAGCTGGACACCTGCGTCCAGCCAGGTTCGGGCGTCCGCCGCGGTCGCGGCGAAGATCGACGTGGATCGGCCGGCGGATGCGGCACGGACGACGATGTCGCGCGCCGCGTCGGCGACGCGTGGGTCGGAGGGCGTCGCGGCGAGCCCCAGCGACGCCGCGAGGTCCATCGGGCCGACGAAGATCGCGTCGAGCCCCTCTGTTGCGGTGATGTCGTCGAGACGGGCGTGGGCCTCCTGCCCCTCGACCATTGCCAGCACCGCGACCGAGAGGTCGGCGTTCGTGACGTGGTCGGCGTCGGCGCCGTAGTGGGACGCGCGCACCCACAGGTGCACGGAGCGCTGGCCGACCGGGGGGAACCGCGAGGCCGCGACGGCTCGTCTGGCCTCGTCGCCCGATCCGATGTGCGGGACCAGCAGCCCGTCCGCGCCGCAGTCGAGCACCGCGCCGATGGACTGCTCGTCGTTCCCCGCCACCCGCACCACGGCGTACATCCCGGCGCCGTGGGCCGCGGCGATCAGCGGCGAGAGCGACTCCACGCCGAACGGTCCGTGCTCGAGGTCGAGCACCACCAGGTCGAAGCCGGCGGCCGCCGCGATCTCGACCACCTCGACGCGGGGGACGATCACGAACGTGCCGAGCAGGGGCGTCTCGCCGTGCTGCAGATGACCGCGCAGGCCCAGGTAGTCACTCACGATGCCTCCACGACGAGCGCGTCCAGGACCGCGAGACCCTGCCCGTCGGACAGGACCCTCACGGGATTGAGGTCGATCGCCTGCAGCGAGCCGGCCTCGCGGACGGCGATCGCCGACAGCTCCACGACCAGGTCGACCAGGGCCTCCACGTCGGACGGGGGGGCGCCACGGTATCCGTTTAGAAGCATGGCGATCCTGGTGGACCGGACGAGGTCGCGCGCCCCCGCGGCGTCCAGCGGTGCAGGTGCGACGGCCACATCGTCGAGCAACTCGGCGAGCACCCCACCGGCGCCGAGCACGATCATCGGACCGAAGTCGGGGTCGATCGTGACCCCGAGGACCACCTCCACCCCGGGGCCGACGAAGCGCGAGACGACCACACCTTCGTAGCCGAGCGGGTCGAGCGCACTGCCGCGGCGATCCAGATCGGCGAAGACTTCCGTCAGTGCCGCCTCGTCCTCGACGTCGAGCACGACCAGGTTGTCCTCGGTCTTGTGCGTCAAGCCTGATCCCGCCGCCTTGAGCACCACGGGGTAGCCGATCCGGGAACCGGCGGCTCGGGCCGACTCCTCGTCGGTGACGACGATCTCGTCGGAGAAGTCGATACCCCGGGTGGACAGGTAGCGCTTGCTGGCCGGTTCGGACAGCGGCCGTCCAACGACGGCAGCGGACTGCGTCGGTGTGGCGTCCGGTTGCGGGCGGTGGCGATGCCCGGCACGTACCACGGCGCCGACGGTCGCGACGGCGTCGAGGAGCGACGAGATCACCGGTACGCCTGCCCCGGCGTACGTCCGCGCCTCCTCCGCGCCGATGGGCGCAGGGCTCACCACGAGCACCGGGAGGGTCGGATGGTCCCGCGCCGTGGCGGCCACGCCGTCGGCGAGGGCCTGGCGCCAGGACTGGACGGGCACGGGCGTGAGGTAGAAGAGCATGGCCCCCGTCCCGGCGTCGTCAGCAAGCGCCCGAAGGTTGGCCTCGATCGTCGTCGGTCCCGCAGCCCCGATGTCGAACGGGTTCATCACCCGGGCGAATCCCGCGAGTGGTGCCATCACGTCGACGGTCGTGGGCTGGAGGTCTGTCAGTGCCACGCCCTCGTGGCCCAGCGCGTCGGCAAGCAGGATGCTGCCCGCTCCTGACGTGCTGAAGCCGACGACAGCCGGCCCCTGAGCGGCCCGTCCGCCCGCCAGCACAGCGGCCGCGGCCGCAAGGGTCTCGAGCGTCGGCACGGCGACCACGCCCTCGGCGGCGAACACCGCGTCGTAGGCGGCATGCGCGCCCGCGAGTCTGGACGAGTGCGCCTGGGCAGCGCTGGTGCCCGACGCCGTCTTTCCCAGCTTGAGTGCGACGACAGGCTTGCCGGCCGCCCGTGCCCGCGCGAGTGCGGAACGGAACGCGAGGCCGTCGTCGATCCCGTCCATGATCAGCGCGATGACCCGCGTGTGCTCGTCGTCGATGAAGTGGTCGATGTAGTCGATCAGTTCGAGGTCGACCTCGTTGCCGCACGACACGAACGCGCTCAGGCCCGCCCCGTGCTGCTCGAGCAGCGGCACGAAGCCGCCGAGCATCGCACCGCTGTGCGACACGAGCGCGACCGAGCCCTGCTGGAGGAGCATCGAGTGCGTGTGGTTGTACCCGAGCGGCAGCGGGACCCTCGTCTCGTACAGCCCGTTGCAGTTGGGGCCGACGAGTCGCACGCCGGCCTCGCGGCCCGCCAGCGCCAGCTCGTCCTGCAGACGTTGGCCCTCCACGGTCCCCATCTCGGCGAAGCCGCTCACCGCGATGATCGCCACCGGGACGCCCGCCGCCCCGAGGGCCCGGACGGTGTCGGGGCAGCTCGCCGCGGGGACCATCACCATCGCGACATCCGTGTCGGCAGGAAGGTCCGCCACGTCGGTGAGGGCAGCGATGCCGCCCACCTCACCGCCACGACGGTTGACGGGATGGATGGTGCCGGGATAGCCGGCCGCCACCAGGTTGCGCAGGGGCTGGCCGGAGAACTTCGCCTCATCGTTGCTGGCACCCACGAGCGCGATCGCGCGGGGGGCAAGCAGGCGGGCGACCGCCTCGGTCGAGGTGAGGGCCTCGCGTGGCTCGGCCGGGAGCTGATCGGTCATTCCGGCCTCACCGGGCTCGAGATGGGCTCTTTCCACGGCGACAGGGCTCCTTCGTACGCTGACGGACCGACCCGGAAGTGCTGCGCTTGCTCGAGGGTCTCGACGAACGGCATGTCCATCGCGTAAAGGTCGTCGCCCCGGGGGCGACCGCCCGCCTTGGAGACGTGGCCGAACAGCCGATGGCCCAGGACCTCCTCGGCCAGGACGACGACGTCGATGAGCGCTGGAAGGTCGACACCGGTGTCGAAACCGGTCTCCTCGAGCAGGTAGATCAGGTCCTCGGTCGGGATGAGGCCGGCCGCACGGCCGTTGCCGCAGTACGGACAACCGCCCATGCCGCCGATCGACGCGTCCAGGATGAGGGTGTGCCGATGGTCGAGGAGCCGGATCGCCGCGTACGCCGAGATCGGCGCCATGCCCCGCGTGTTGTGCAGGTGCAGGTGGAAGGTGTGGATCGACGGCCAGCGCCGCACGATCTCGGCGAGATCCTCCTCGATCTGGGCAGGGATGTGCCAGCCCATGGGGTCGCCCATGAACACCTTGGTGACAGGAATACCGGCCGCGTCCCAGAGGTCCATCTGCTGCTGGAGCTTGTCCATCCTCTCCGCGTGGCTGATGTCACCGATCCAGTTGGACCCCCAAGCGGCGTTCACGCCGATCTGCGCCTCCGTCGCACCTGACGCGACGGCGCTCTCGACGATGCCCGGCCAGGTCGCCATCTCATCGGCCTGCGAGCGGTTGGTGTTGCGGCGCACGAAGACGTCGCAGAGGTGGACCAGCGTGGCGGGCGGCGATCCGTCCAGGGACAACGGCGGCATCCGCTCGGCACGTCGCTCCACGCCCTTGCCGTTGAGGGCGAGGGCGGTGTAGATGACGCCGTCGACGGGCTCGAACGAATCGATGATGGTGTCGATGCTGGCCATCTGCGGCGTCCACTTCGGGCTCACGAAGCTGCCCGCGACGATCCGCTTCAGACCGGTTCGACCGATGCTGTTGAGGAGGCGGATCTTGGCCTCCACCGGCACATCGGCGCTCTCGATCTGAAGCCCCTCGCGCAGGCCCTCCTCGACGACCACGACGGCCGGGAATCCAGCCGGCCCGACGGCCGCGCCGGTGATTGTCGGCCGTGCGACCTGCGGATCGGACCCGCTGCCCGTACCTGGTGTGTCGGTCATCAGCTCTCCTTGACTGCCGCGACGCGCTCGCGCGCACCCAGCACCTCGTCGTTGTGCTCCCCCAGGAGCGGTGGCACATGTCGCACCGCGGCGTACTCGCCGTCGATCTGGATGGGCAGGTTCACTATCCGGAAGTTGTCGATCCGCGGGTGCGCCACGTGCGGGAGCGCGCCGATCGCGGCGACCTGCTCGTTGGCGACCACCTGGTCCAGCGTCTGGATCAGGGTCGTCGGCACGCCGGCGTCGTTCAGCAGATCGACCCAGCTCTGGCCGCTCCCCGTACGGGTCGTCGCCGCCAGCTCCTCGAACAGCTCTTCGCGGTGCGCGACACGGTCAGGGTTGAGCAGGAACCGCGGATCGCGCGTCAGCTCCTCGCGTCCGATGGCGCTGCACAGCAGCTGCCACAGGTTCTCGTTGCCCGCCGCGATAATGACCCAGTTGTCGGTTGTGGGGAACGCCGCGTAGGGATAGATCCCCACGGTGCCCGAGCCGAGCCGCGGGGGGATGATCTCGTCGGCGAAGTAGCCCATCAGCTGCGCGGGCAACCACATCAGTGCCGTGTTGAGCAGTGAGGTGTGGACGTGCGCCCCCGCGCCGGTCCGCTCGCGGGTCCGCAGCGCGTCCATGACCGCTATCGCGGTCCACATCCCGGTGCCTTGGTCGAGGATCGACGCCGGGATGCGGGCGGGCGCGTGGCCCTCCTCGCCGTTCAAGCTCATGAGCCCGCCGAAGGCCTGCATCAGGGGGTCGTACGCCGGCGACATCGCCTGCGGGCCCTTCATGCCGAAGCCCGTCATGTCGCAGTAGATCAGCCGAGGATTGAGTGCCCGCATCTCCTCATGGCCGAGACCCATGCGCGCCAGGGACCCGGGGCGAAGGTTCTGGACGAACACGTCCGCCGTCGACACGAGTTCGACGAAGGCGGCCTTGTCCTCGTCCTGTTTCAGGTCCAGCACGACGCTGCGCTTGTTGCGGTTCAGGCCCGTGAACGTGCAGCCCTCGCCCTCCCAGAACGGGGGTCCCCAGCGCCGGGTGTCGTCGCCGACCTCCGGCCGCTCGACCTTGATGACGTCGGCACCGAGGTCACCGAGGATCTGTGTTGCGAAGGGACCCGCGACGCTCATGGTGACGTCCACGACGCGGACGCCTTCCAGTGATCCGATCATCAGACGTACTCCCCTGTCTCGACAACCGCGAAGTCATGGCTCGGGATGACGACGCATCCGAGGTCCTCGATCTTCGTGAAGCTGTCCATGTAGTCGTGCAGGTTGGTGAACGAGCCGGACGGTATGTGGCTCAGCTTGGCGTCGCCGTCCCAGTTGGAGTGGCTGTCGACGCAGTCGCCGGCCAGGAGGTACGACCTCTCCTCCCCCTGGACCAGGACCCCCTGCGATCCGGGGGTGTGACCCGGCAGGTGCACGACCGACAGGCCGGGAGCGAGCTCCACGTCGCCACGGACGGTCGTGATTCGGTCCAGCGCGCGTACCCACGGCGGCACGAGGCCTGGCAGCCGCTCGAACGCGGCGAGGTTGGGCTCCAGCGGATCCAGCGCGTACGACAGCTCGTCCCGCTGCACGACGATCCGCGCGTTCGGGAACAGGTCGTTGTTCGAGCAGTGGTCCCAATGCAGGTGCGTGTTGATGACGGTCCCGACGTCGGCGGGGTCCACCCCGGCGCGCTCCAGCACCGCCAACGGCTCCTGCTCGGGCGGTCGGACCAGCGTGTAGCCGTGATGCTGCCGGGTGAACTCGACCGACCCCGTGCCGGTGTCGACGATGACCGGGTGGTCGCCCCCCGTG
>JAOPXY010000025.1 GCA_025964895.1 Aeromicrobium sp. | reverse complement strand
GCCGCGGTGCGCCCGGTCGCGCGGGTCGTCGTCGACTCAGGCCTGGCGCACCTCGACCGCTACTTCGACTACCTCGTGCCCGATACGCTCGACCTGTCGGTCGTGCCGGGCTGCCGGGTCAAGGTGCGTTTCGCCGGACGCCTCGTCGACGGGCTGGTCGTCGAGCGGGTCGAGGCCAGTGCGCACACCGGCCGGCTCGCGTTCCTCGCGAAGGTCGTGTCGTCCGAGCCGGTCCTGGCGCCCGAGGTGCTGGCGCTCGCGCGGGCCGTGGCCGAGCGCTACGCCGGCACGCTGGGCGACGTGCTGCGCCTCGCGATCCCGCCGCGCCACGCGCGGGCCGAGAAGCGCCGTCGGGAGCCCGCCCAGGGCGAGCTGCCTGTCGGCAGCGTCGAGGGCTGGCAGACCTATGTGCACGGGCTCGGCTTCGTCGCGTCGCTGCGCGCGGGCGAGCGGCCCCGCGGCTGGTGGACCGCGGTCCCGGGCCACGACCCGGCGCGCCTCGTCGCCGAGGCCGTCCTGTCAACCCTGGGCTCGGGCCGCGGCGCGATCGTGTGCGTGCCCGACGTCCGCGACGTGGCACGCTGGGACGCGGTGTTAACCGAGGTGCTCGGTGCCGGCCGGCACGTGGCGCTCACGGGGGCTCAGGAGGCCGAGGAGCGGTACGGGTCGTTCCTCGCGGCGGCCCGCGGTGACGTCCGGGTCGTCCTGGGCACCCGGGCGGCGGCGTTCGCGCCGGTCAAGGACCTCGGCCTCGTCGCGATGTGGGACGACGGCGACGATCTGTTCGCCGAGCCCCGCTCGCCGTACCCGCACGCCCGCGAGGTGCTGCTGCTGCGGTCCACGCTGCAGGAGACCGCCCTGCTGATCGGCGGCCACGCCCGGACGGCCGAGGGCCAGTCGCTGATCGACGGCGGCTGGTGCGTCGCGCTCGCTGCCGACCAGCGCACGCGGCGCCGCACGTGGCCCCGGCTCGAGGTGACCGACGGCTCGACCGCGGGTCTGGGTCCCGTCCGCCTGCCGCAGGAGGCGTTCCGGGCGATCCGCGCGTCCGAGGGCGCCGTGCTGATCCAGGTGCCGCGGCGCGGCTACCGCGACACGCTCACGTGTCAGACCTGCCGTCAGCCGGCGCGTTGCACGGCCTGCCAGGGCCCCCTCGGCCAGCCGGCGGCGTCCGCGCCCGTCGCCTGCCGGTGGTGCGGCCGGGCCGAGGAGTCGTGGTCCTGCCCGCACTGCCACGGGACGCAGCTGCGGTCGCCCGTCGTGGGCGCGCTGCGCACCGCAGAGGAGTTCGCCCGCGCGTTCCCCGACCGGGAGGTCGTCACGTCCGGCGGCACGGCCGTCCTGTCCGAGGTGCCGGCGGGGCGCCGCATCGTGCTGGCGACGCCCGGTGCCGAGCCGCGCGTCGAGGGCGGCTACGACGCCGTCATCCTGCTCGACACGTGGCTCATGCTGGCGCGCGAGGACGTCCGGGTCGACGAGGAGTCGCACCGCCGGTGGTTCAACGCCCTCGCCCTGGGCCGCCCCGGGGGACGGGCCGTCGCGGTCGGCGATCCGCAGATCCTGCAGGCGCTCGTCCGCGCCGATCCCGCCGGCTTCGCGACCCGCGAGCTGGCGAGCCGGGCCGAGACGCACCTCCCACCCACGGCACGGCTCGCGACGATCGACGGCCCCGACGACGTGCTGGCCTCCCTCGCCGAGCGGATCTGGACCCCGACGACCGAGGTGCTCGGCCCCGTCCCGGTCGACCAGCGCAGGCCCGAGGCCGGCGAACGGCTGATCCTGCGCGCGCCTCGCCGCGAGGGCCTCGACCTCGCCCGCGCGCTGGCGACCGTCGCCGCCGAGCGCAGCGCCGCCAAGCTGCCGGCCCTGCGCATCCAGATCGACCCGCCCACCTTCTAGCGCCCTGGGCGGTGGCGGAGGCACCTATCGCCGGGGTCGGCGGTGGCGGAGACACGTTTCGCCGGGGTCGGCGGTGGCGGAGGCCTACCGGGCGCCGCGATAGGTGCGTGAGGCACCGCCGACGGTGGGGGCCGCGCGATAGGTGTGTGGGTCACCGCCCACCCACCCAAGCCGCATCGGGCGGGCACATAGACTCGGGCCGTGAGAATCGTCTTCGCAGGAACCCCCGAGACGGCGCTCCCGTCCCTCGAGGCGCTCGTGGCCAGCCGCCACGACGTCGTGGCCGTCGTGACCCGTCCCGACGCTCCCGCCGGCCGCGGGCGCACGCTGACGCCGTCACCCGTCGCGCTGGCGGCCGAGGCGCACGGCATCGAGGTGCTGAAGCCGGCCAAGCCGTCCGATCCCGCGTTCATGGACCGGCTCCGCGAGCTGGCGCCCGACTGCGTGCCGATCGTCGCGTACGGGGCGCTGATCCGGCGTGAGGCGCTCGACATCCCGCCGTTCGGCTGGATCAACCTGCACTTCTCGGTGCTGCCCGCGTGGCGGGGCGCCGCCCCGGTGCAGCGCGCGATCATGGCCGGCGACGAGGTCACGGGCGCGACGGTGTTCAGCCTCGTCGAGGAGCTCGACGCCGGACCCGTGCTGGGCACCATCACCGAGCTGATTCGCGACGACGACACGACCGCCGAGCTGCTGGAACGGCTGGCCGACTGGGGGAGCAAGCTGCTCGTCGACGTCGTCGACCACATCGAGGACGGCGACATCGCCGCCGTGCCCCAGCCGGAGGACAACGTCTCCTTCGCCCTCAAGCTGACGACGGAGGAGGGACGCATCGACTGGAGTCGTCCGGCCTTCGCGATCGACCGGCACATCCGGGGCTGCACGCCCGCCCCGGGCGCCTGGACGACGCTCGACGGCGAACGGGTCAAGATCGGACGCGCGACGATCGCAGACGACGCGACGCTGCCGCCCGGCCGCCTAGGCATCGGCAAGCGCGAGGTGCGGGTCGGGACGACCACGACCGATCTCGTGCTGGGCGACGTGCAGGCGGTCGGCAAGAAGCGCATGGCAGCGGCCGACTGGGCCCGCGGCACGACGTTCGGCGCCGATCCGCACTTCGAGGGTGCATCCGCATGACCGATCCCGTCCGGTCCGTCGCGTTCCACGCGCTGCGCGCGGTCTCCGAGCAGGACGCGTACGTCAACCTCGTCCTGCCCGCGATGCTCGACGAGCACCACATCGAGGGACGCGATGCGGCATTCGCGACCGAGCTCGTGCACGGCACGTTGCGCGGCCGCGGCACGTACGACGCGGTCATCGACCATGTCGCCAGCAAGGGCATCGGCTCGATCGACGCACCGGTGCTGGACGCGCTGCGGCTCGGCGCCCACCAGCTGCTCAACATGCGCGTGCCGCCGCATGCCGCCGTCTCGACGACGGTCGACGTCGTGCGCCGCGAGATCGGTCACAAGCCGGTCCACTTCGCGAACGCACTGCTGCGCAAGATCGGCCAGAAGGACCTCGCCGGCTGGATCGCGATCGTGACCGAGGGGCTCGAGGGCGACGCCGCACGCGCCGTCCGGGCCTCGCACCCGCTGTGGATCGTCCAGGCCCTCCGCGAGGCCCTGGGCGGCCACGGCGCGCAGATCGACAAGCTGCTCGCGGCCGACAACGTCCCGCCACGCGTGACGCTCGTGGCCCGTCCGGGTCTCAGCAGCCCCGATCAACTGCCGGGGACGCCCGGAGCGCACTCCCCATACGCCCGCATCCTCGACGAGGGCGGTGACCCCGGTGCGATCGCTGAGGTGCGCGACGGCCGCGCCGGAGTGCAGGACGAGGGCTCGCAGCTCGTCGCGATCACGCTCGCCGAGGCCACGGTCGACGGCGCGGACGCCCGGTGGCTCGACGTGTGCGCGGGACCCGGCGGCAAGGCCGCCCTGCTCGGCGCGATCGCCGCGGAGCGTGGGGCGTCCCTGGTGGCGAACGAGGTGCAGGAGCACCGCGCCGAGCTCGTCCGCCACGGCGTGCGGCGGCTGCGCAACGTCGACGTCACGGTGTTCGACGGACGCGAGGGCCCGTGGGAGCCCGGCAGCTTCGACCGCGTGCTGGTCGACGCACCCTGCACGGGGCTGGGCGCCCTGCGGCGTCGCCCCGAGTCGCGCTGGCGCCGGACGCCGGCCGATCTCGACGGCCTGGTGCCGTTGCAGGAGGCTCTGCTGACGCGGGCGCTCGAGCTCGTGCGGCCCGGGGGAGTCGTCGCCTATGCGACGTGCTCGCCGCACGTGCGCGAGACCAGCGGGGTGGTCGACGCCGTCACTGCCGGGCGTGACGACGTCGACGTGGAGTTCACCCACCAATGGTGGCCCCACATCGACGGCACCGATGCGATGTTCTGCGCCCTGCTACGTCGCCGCTGAGGCCGCGACCGGCGCGGTGCGCGACGACCCGCTCGGTGCGCACGAACAGGACCGCCAGCACGGCTGCCAGGGCGAAGCCGCCGATCGTGCCGATCGAGTCCCACCCGTGGTCGGGCGCGTTGATGAAGGCGTAGACGACCGACACAGCGCCGAGCGTCGCGGCGGCCGCGCCGACGACGTCGAACCGGCCCGGGCGGCGCGGCGTCTCGTCGACGTACCGACGCACGAGCGCCAGCACCGCGATGCCGATTGGGACGTTGATGAACAGCGTCCAGCGCCACGAGCATGGCAGGTGGCGTAGACTTGAACGGAGAAAGCCTCCGGTTCTTGATCAGGAATGCGGAGACAGTCTCCGTTTAGCAAGAAGCCGAGAAGGATGGTGCTGTGGTTCCCGTCACCGAACAGGCCGGCACGTCCGACGGCGCGCGTCCCATGCGGGCCGACGCGCGCCGCAACTACGAGAAGATCGTGGCGGCAGCCCGCGAGGTGTTCGCCGAGCGCGGCGCGGAGGGCTCCCTGGATGAGATCGCGCGGCGTGCCGGAGTCGGCCCCGGCACGCTCTACCGGCACTTCCCGACGCGCGAGGACCTCATCGACGAGCTCATGCGCGACTGGACGTCGCGCGTCGTGGCGGACAGCGACAACGCCGTCGCGGCGGGAAGGCCGGCACGCGAGACGCTCGTCCGGTGGTTCGACGACCTCGTCAGGCACCTGACGCTGCATCGGGGAGCGGCCGCGAAGCTCAGCGCCGCGATGGACGACCGGTCATCGCCCATCTTCCGCAAGTGCCAGCAGCTCGCCGACGCGAACGAGCGCGTCGTGCGTCATCTGGCCGAGACCGGGGAGCTGCGCCGCGGCGTCGAGCCTCGTCATCTGATGCGGCTCGTGGCGGGGGTGGCCGTCGTGGCGGATGCCGCCGCAGTCACGGACGAGGAGATCGCAGCCATGCTGGGCATCGTGATCGACGGCGTCGTCCTCGACCCCGCGCCGTCCTGATCTGCGCGAGCGGGGTCCCACTAGGCTGACCCGCATGGGCATCCAGATCACCCCGAGCATGCTGTCGGCGGACTTCGCGAACCTCGAGGCGGAGGCGGCGCGCATCAGCGGTGCCGACTGGCTGCACATGGACGTCATGGACAACCACTTCGTGCCCAACCTGACGCTGGGCGCCCCCGTCATTGAGGCGCTCGCCAAGGTGGCGAGGCAGCCGATCGACGCGCACCTCATGATCGCCGACCCCGATCGCTGGGCACCCGCGTACGCCGAGGCC
This sequence comes from Aeromicrobium sp., assembly GCA_025964895.1. GTDB lineage: Bacteria > Actinomycetota > Actinomycetes > Propionibacteriales > Nocardioidaceae > Aeromicrobium. The sequence continues at coordinate 803 of JAOPXY010000025.1, read as the reverse complement.
GGCGCGGGCAGCATCACGTTCCACGTCGAGGCCGCCGCCGCCCCGGTCCGCCTCGCCCGCGAGATCCGCGCCCAGGGTGCCCGGGCGTCGATGGCGCTGAAGCCCGCGACGCCGATCGAGCCCTACGAGGACCTGCTCCCCGAGCTCGACATGGTGCTGATCATGACCGTCGAGCCGGGCTTCGGCGGGCAGAAGTTCCTTGACCTGTGCCTGCCCAAGATCCGCCGCGCCCGCGAGCTGATCGACAGGCACGGGGGCGACATCTGGCTGCAGGTCGACGGGGGAGTGTCGCTGGAGACCATCGACCGCTGCGCCGAGGCCGGCGCGGACGTCTTCGTGGCCGGATCGGCCGTGTTCGGGGCCGACGACCCCGAGGCCATGGTGGCGCAGCTGCGCGAGCGTGCGGTGGGTCACGCTCACTGAGCGGGACCGCCGGGCTAGACTGGGGTCAACGAGCAATTGCTCGCGTGCTCCGGGGTCGGTGCAATTCCGAACCGGCGGTGACAGTCCGCGACCCGAGCCCCCCTCTGTGAGTCGACAAGCGCAGTGAGGGGTGAGATTGAGCCGGTGGAATTCCGGCGCCGACGGTGAAAGTCCGGACGGTAGGAGCACTGTGTCGAGGCGTCATGTGCCCCGACACGCGGTGACGAGTGGTCACCAGACGACCCCGGGACGTGTGAGCCAGTCACCACCCGGAGGACCATGGCAACGCAGACAGAGATCGGCGCGATGCGGCGTGCGCTCGACGCCGCACGCGGGACGAACCGGGCGCTGCCCAACCCGCGCGTGGGCTGCGTGCTGCT
>JAOPXY010000209.1 GCA_025964895.1 Aeromicrobium sp. | reverse complement strand
TCGCCGCGCCACGCCGACGACCGGTCGCCGGCCCGGCGCACGGCCCGAGGCACGATGATCCGCACCGACGCCATCGCGCTCGCCGTCGTGGCGGCCACGACGACGGCCGAGCCCGGGTGGACGACCGCGACGATGCCGATCGTGACCGCCGAGGCGGCGAGCGCCACGATCCAGGGTCCGCGGAGGCGCAGCATGCGGTCCTGCACCGCGTCGACGTCCGACACGACCCGGCTGACGACGTCACCGCGACGCCGTGACGGCGTGCCGGCCGGGGCGATGCGGTCGAGATCGCGGTAGACCGCGATGCGCGCCTCGGTGACGCGCTCGAACGCGGCGTCGTGGGTGAGGAGCCGCTCGACGTAGCGCAGCGCGGCGCGGGACAGCCCAAAGAACCGCACCGACACGATCGCGACCATCAGGTACAGGACGGGCGGGCGCTCGGCCGCGCGCACGATGAGCCACGCCGACGCCAGCAACAGCCCGATGCCGGCGAGCTGCGACAGAACGCCGACGACGCGTCCCCAGGCGAGCCTGCTCATGCCGGCACCCGCTGTCCGAGGCGCAGCTCGCGATCGGCGGCCGCGATCGTCTCGGGTCGGTGCGCAACCACGACGACCGTGACGTCCAGCCCGCGCAGGGTCGTCAGGACCGCTGCCTCCCGGGTCGCGTCGAGTCCCGCGGTGGGCTCGTCGAGCAGCACGAGCCGCGCGATGCCGCGGCGCACCCGAAGCACGGCGCGCGCGATCGCGAGCCGCCGCCGCTCCCCCGCCGAGATGTCGTCGCCGGACTCGCCGATGACCCGGTCGACGGCGAGATCGCCGGCGCCCGCGTCGCGCAGCGCCGCCAGCACCTGAGCCGTCGAGGATGCGGTGTCGCCCAGGCGGACGTTGTCCTCGATCGTCCCCGCGACGAGACCGGGCACCTGCGGGACCCAGGCGATCTGCTCACGCCAGCGGACCGGGTCGATCGTCGCCAGGTCGACGTCGTCGACCAGCACGTAGCCGGCCGAGGGACGCTCGAAGGCCGTCAGCAACGACAGCAGGGTCGACTTGCCGCTGCCGGACGCGCCCGTGACGGCCACGAACTCACCGGGACGGACGCGGGTGTGCGACAGCTCGAGGCTCGGCGACGTGCGTCCCTCGTGCCGCACCACGACGCCGTCGATCACGATCTCCGCCCGGCGGAGGTCCGGCGGCGGCGTCGTGCCGGTGTGCCGGTCGTGCTCGAAGAGCGCCAGCAGGGCCGCGGTCGCCTCGGCGCCCTCGGTGCTGTCGTGGAACAGGGCCCCGAGCCGCTTGATCGGCGCGAACGCCTCGGGGGCGAGCAGCAGGACGAACAGCGCCGGACGCAGCTCGAGGTGCCCCTCGACGACCCGCAGGCCGACGCTGACCGCGACCAGCGCGACCGCGAGCGTCGAGAACAGCTCCAGCACGAACGAGGACAGGAAGGCCAGGCGCAGGGCGCGCACCGACTCGCGGCGGTGGCGGTCGCCGATCTCCCGCAACCCCGTCTCCTGCCGGCGCCCGAAGACCTTCAGCACCGTCAGCCCGTCGAGGACGTCGGCGAAGTGCCGGCCGAGTCGCTCCAGCGCCTGCCAGCGGCGGTCGATCCGGTCCTTCGTGACGAGACCGACCAGCACGAGGAAGACGACGGTCAGCGGCAGCGTCACGCCGATGACGACGGCCGACAGCAGGTCGGCGGAGCCGATCGCGACGACCACGACGGGCGGGACGAGCGCGGACAGGACGACCTGCGGCAGGAAGCGCCCGACGTAGCCGTCGAATGCGTCGAGCCCGGGGCCCAGCAGGGTGACGAGCCCCGAGCTGCTGGGCCGCGGACCGAGGCGGCGCGGGTCCATGAGATCGTCCACGACCTCGTGCCGCAGCTCGGCCTTGACCGAGGCCGCGGCCCGGGCCGCGACCGCCGTGTGCGCCCACGCGACGACCGCCCGCACGCCGAGGCCCGCCAGGATCGCGAGCGGCAGCGCGGCCAGTGGCCGGTCGTCGAAGCGCCGGGCCACGACGTCGGCGACGACCAGCGCCACCACGACGATCGTTGCGATGGTCGCGACGCCCAGGACGACGCTGATGCCGAGCAGCCGCCGGACGCCGCGGGAGCGTCGGACGAGGCGCGGGTCGAGAGGTCTCATCGTCGTCAGACCGGGATGTGCTGGACGCCGATGCGGCGGCGGAACACCCAGTAGGACCAGCCCTGGTACAGCACGACGATCGGCGTGAACGCGAGCGCGACCCACGACATGATCCGCAGCGTGTACGGCGTCGATGCCGCGTTCGTCGTCGTCAGCGACCACAGCGGGTCGAGCGACGACACCATGACGTCCGGGAAAAGGGCCGCGAACAGCATGACGACCAGCAGGCCGATCGCGACCGAGGTGCCGGTGAACGCCCACCCGTCCAGGCGCGCGACGGCGCTCAGCAGCCCGAGGACGAAGGCGACGAGCACCAGCGCGCCGAGGATCCACACCGCCGTGCCGCCGTCACGAACCGCGGTCCACACGACGAACAGCGTCGTCAGCGCCGCGGCCACGACGCCGGCGCGCACGCCGAGCTCGATCGCCCGCTCCCGGATGGGGCCCTCGGTCTTGAGGCCCACGAAGAAGGCGCCGTGCACCAGGAACACCGACAACGTCACGAGCCCGCCCAGCAGGCCGTAGGGGTTCAGCAGGTCGAGCAGCCCGCCGACGTACTCCTTGTCGGCGTCGATCGGCACGCCGCGCACGATGTTGGCCAGCGCGACACCCCACAGGACGGCGGGGACGACGGAGCCGATGACGATCGCGGTGTCGCAGCGCCGGCGCCACGCGGCGTCGTCGCGCTTGCTGCGGAACTCGATGCCGATGATCCGGACGATGAGGGCGATCAGGATCAGCAGCCGGGGCAGGTAGAAACCGCTGAACATGGTCGCGTACCACTCGGGGAAGGCCGCGAACGTCGCGCCCCCGGCGACGATGAGCCACACCTCGTTGCCGTCCCAGACGGGGCCGATCGTGTTGAGCAGCACGCGCCGCTCCCTGTCGTCCTTCGCGAGCACGGCCATCAGCATGCCGACGCCGAAGTCGAATCCCTCCAGGACGAGGTAGCCGACCCACAGGACGGCGATGAGGATGAACCAGAAGGTCGTGAGATCCATGGGTGATCGGGCTCCGGTCAGTAGGCGAAGGCGAGGGGCGCGTCGATGTCGTCGCGATCGCGGGGCGGGTCGAGCTCGGGCAGCCCCTTGCCGATGTAGCGCAGCAGCAGCCGGACCTCGATCACCGCGAGCACGCCGTACAGCGCCGTGAACGCCGCGAGTGACGTCGCGACCTCCGCGACCGACGTGCTCGGCGAGACGCCCGACGCGGTGGGCATCAGGCCAAACACGACCCAGGGCTGGCGGCCCATCTCGGTGAAGATCCAGCCGAACGAGTTGGCCGCCATCGGCAGCAGGGGCAGGACGATCGCGGCACGCAGCATCCACCGCGAGCTCGGGGTGCGGCCCCCGCGGGTGGACCACAGCATCGCCGCGCCGGCCAGCATGGCGAGCCCGCCCGCGGTGATCATGGCGCGGAACGTCCAGTACGTCACGGGGACGTTGGGCGCGTAGTCGCCGGGGCCGTACTTCTGCTCGTACTCGGCCTGCAGCGAGTCGATGCCGCGGACCTCGCCGTCGAACGTCCCGGTGCCGAGGAACGACAGAAGCTTCGGGATCTCGAGCTTGAAGACCTCCTCGGAGCCGTCGAGCGTCCCGACCGTCAGCAGCGAGAAGGGCGCCGGCGCGGCGTCGTCGTACAGGCCCTCGGCCGCGGCCATCTTCATGGGCTGCACCTCGGTCATGACCTTGCCCTGGAAGTCGCCCGTGATCATCGTGCCGAGGCCGGCCACGAGCAGCACGACGGCGCCCAGGCGAAAGGCCGGCTGGAAGGTGCTCGCGTCGCGATCGGGGTGCCGCATCATCTGCCACAGGGCCACCCCGGCGACGAAGGCGCCCGCGACCATGAAGCAGCCGACGATCTGGTGCGGGAACGTCGCGAGCAACACCTTGTTGGTCATCACGGCGCCGAAGTCGGTGAGCTCGGCGCGGTTCTTCTCCGCGTTGAACGTGTAGCCGACGGGATTTTGCATGAACGAGTTGGCGGCAAGGATGAAGTACGCCGACAGCACGGTGCCGAGTGCGGCGATCCAGAGGCACGCGAGGTGCAGCCCGGGCTTCAGGCGGTCCCAGCCGAAGATCCACAGCCCCAGGAACGTCGACTCCAGGAAGAACGCCAGCAGGCCCTCGATCGCGAGCGGCGCCCCGAAGATGTCGCCGACGAAGCGGGAGTAGTCGCTCCAGTTCATCCCGAACTGGAACTCCTGCACGATGCCGGTCGCTATGCCCATCGCGAAGTTGATCAGGAACAGCTTGCCGAAGAACTTCGTGAGGCGCAGCCAGCGCTCGTCGCCGGTGCGCCACCAGGCGGTCTGCATGCCGGCGACCAGCACCGACAGGCCGATCGTCAGCGGCACGAAGAAGAAGTGATAGACGGTCGTGATGCCGAACTGCCACCGAGCCAGGTCCAGGACTTCCATGCCGCTCCTTCGGATCTACTACATGGCGTAGTACCTACTACCGATCGTAGTAATGGCGGCGAGGGCCCGCAAGCCTAATTACTACTTCACGTAGTAGATTGGGTCACATGCCTCGTCTGGGAGAGCTTGAGCGCTCCGTCATGAACGTCCTGTGGGACGCCACGTCGCCCTTGACCGTCCGGGAGGTCCTCGACGGCCTCGGCGAGCGCGATCTCGCGTACACGACCGTCATGACGGTGCTGGACCGCCTCGGCACCAAGGAGATGGTGCGCCGCGAGCGCGACGGCCGGGCCTTTCGCTACGCGCCCGAGCTGACCCGCGACGCGGCGACGTCCGAGCTGCTGCACGCCGCGCTCGACGAGGCCGGTACCGATCGCACCGCCGCGCTCGTCCACTTCGCGCAGACGGTCGATCCGGCCGAGGCGCAGGCGCTGCGGGCGGCGCTCGACGAGATCGCGGCGCGGACCTCGGAGTGACGCCACTGCTGCTCGGCCTCATCGGGTTGGCCCTCGCGCTGCCCGTGCCGGCCCTGCTCGCGCGGGCGTCCTGGCCGTTCCTCTCCCCCACGACCGGCGTCGTGCTGTGGCAGTCGCTGGCCCTCGCCGCAGTGCTCGCGATCTCCGGTGCGGCGCTGTCGACGGCGCTGTGGCTCGTGACGGACGACCACCTGACGTGGTGGCGTATCGCGCTGCACGTCACGATCCTGGGCGTCGGCGTGCTGGTGTGGATGCGCTTCTGGTGGGCGGCGTGGCAGGTGTGGCACGAGACGGCCGAGCGCCGGCGCCGGCACCGCGATCTCGTCGACCTGCTGGGCGAGCCGCACGGCGCCCTGCCGGCCGTCCGGATCCTGGCGGCGCACACGCCGGTCGCGTACTGCATCCCGCGCCGGCGAGACGCCCGTGTCGTGATCTCGCAGGGAACGGTCGACGCGCTCGACGACGACGCCCTGCGGGCGGTGCTGGAGCACGAGCGGGCGCACGTCCGCACCCGGCACGACCTGGTGCTGGAGGCGTTCGGCGTGCTGCACCGCGCCTTCCCCCGTCCACTGCGCACTGACGCCCCGCTGCGTCACAGCCAGGTGCTCGTCGAGCTCATGGCCGACGACGCCGCCCGCAAGGTCGCCGGCGACGGCGCCCTCGCGCGGGCGATCGTCGCGCTGGCCGGCGGCGTGACCCCCGCCGGTGCCCTGGGCGCCGGCAGCGACGCCCTGCTCCGCCTGGAGCGACTGCGCGACGACTCCCCCCGCCACGTCTGGCCCGCGGCCCTGAGCCTGACGATCTCGGCGATCGTCCTGATCGCCCCCACGATCCTGCTCGCCGTCCCGTGGATGCTCCACGCCTGGCAGACCCTCACCGCCTGAACCGCCTCCCGGCGCCTCCCGGCGCCGCCCGCCTCAGGATGTCGGCGAAAATGAACCGGCCGTGGACGCACAAGGGTCCATTTTCGCCGACATCCTGCGCGGCCGCCGCTGACTTCTACGGTCAGCTGTTCGGCTGGCAGGTCCACGACGCCGACTCGGAGCGCAGCTCGTCAATGTGCCGGGCACGTGGAACTTCAGCAATCTGCACACGTCCGACCCGCGCGTGCTCGACTTCTACGCGACGGTGTTCGGGTGCGTCCTTGACGATGCCCTGGTCGGCATGATCCGGGTGCCCGGGTACGGCGACCACCTCGCCGCGACGGTCGACCCCGACATCCACCAGCGCCAGGCGTTCGCCCCCGCCGGATTCGCCGACGTCGTCGCGGGGATCGCCGTCACCCACGACCGCCCGGGCTGGCAGGTCCGGTTCACCGTGGCGGATCGCGACGACAGCGTGGCGACCACCGAGCGCCTGGGCGCTCGGGTCGTGTCCTCAGCTGACACCCAATGGACGCGCGAGGCCGTGATCCGCGATCCACAGGGCTCGCTGCTGACGCTGAGCCAGTTCACGCCGCCGACCCCCTGAAGCCGACGAGAGGTTCGCAACCCCGTCCCGTGTCAGAGGAAGTCGCGCGGGTCGAACTCGTCGATCGGGATGACGCGGACGCGCGGCAGGCGGTCGTTGAACGCCCGCACGTCGTACTCGAGGTCGTAGAACTCCAGGCCGCGATCGAACAAGGGGACGAATCCGGAGTTGCGGAACTCGCGGAAGGCCAGCAGCGCGGTCCGGCGGCCCCCGCCGACGAGCGGCGACATCTGCTCGATGAAGTCGCCGTCGTTGCTGGCCAGCATGACGTCGGCGTCCCGCCGCGCCAGCTCCTCGAGCGTCCGCTGGATGGCGATGTCGACGATCTTCTCGTCCGAGCCGCCCGACAGCGCGATCGGCCGGAACCCGATCGCCGTGAGGGCCTGCACGAAGGGCATCGGCAGGTCGCCGTTGGCGGCGAGGAAGAACAGTCCCGCGGCCGGCTGGTCCCACGTGTCCTCGGCGAACTGCAGCAGGCGGTCCCAGCGCGGACGCTCGTGCGGGTTCGGACGGCGGCCGAGGATCGACTGTCCGAGTGTCGCGTCGATGTTCTCGCCGTCGACCAGGACGTACGTCGTGCGTTCGCTCATGCTCGAACACTACGCACTCCACGCCGGGTGGGCGCCCGCTGCCTCTCGCGGGGCTGGAACCCCCTCAGCGGGAGGGGGTGGCTAGGGGGGTGAGGGCGGCGCGGATCGTGTCGGGGACAGGCGTGACCTTTCGGGTCTGCGCGTCGACGTAGACGTGCACGAACCGGCCGATCGCTGCGGGCTCGTCGCTGTCGCCCTGGAACAGGCCGATGCGATACACGACGCTCGACGTGCCGAGCCTCGTGACCGCGAGGCCGGCGTGGACGTCGCCGGGGAAGTTCAGCTCGCGCAGGAACTCGCACCGCGTCTCCGCGACGAGCCCGACCGCGTCGAGCCGCCGGATGTCGGTGCCGGTCGCGTCGATCAGGAAGCCGTTGACCGCGGTGTCGAAGTACGAGTAGTAGACGACGTTGTTGACGTGGCCGTAGACGTCCTCGTCCTGCCACCGCGTCGTGATGGTCCTCAGCACCGGGAAGGCGGTGCGCAGCCGCAGCTCGTCCGTCACGCGGTCTCCTCCTCGCGCAGTCGCTGGCTGATGACCGCCGAGACACCGTCGCCGCGCATCGACACGCCGTACAGCGCGTCGGCGACCTCCATCGTCCGCTTCTGGTGCGTGATGACGATGAGCTGCGAGTTGGCGCGGAGCTCCTCGTAGATCTGCAGCAGGCGGCCCAGGTTGGTGTCGTCGAGCGCGGCCTCGACCTCGTCGAGGATGTAGAACGGGCTGGGCCGCGCCTTGAACAGCGCCACCAGGAAGGCCACCGCGACCAACGACCGCTCGCCGCCGGACAGCAGCGACAACCGCTTGACCTTCTTGCCCGGCGGGCGGGCCTCCACGTCGATGCCGGTCGTCAGCATGTTCTGCGGATCGGTCAGGATCAGCGCGCCCTCGCCGCCGGGGAACAGCCGGCTGAAGACGTCCTGGAACTCCCGCTCGACGTCGTACCAGGCCTCGGTGAAGACCTGCTCGACCTTCGCGTCGACCTCCTCGACGATCTCCAGCAGGTCCTTGCGCGTCTTGCGCAGGTCGTCGAGCTGCTCGGACAGGAACTGGTGCCGCTCCTCCAGCGCCGTGAACTCCTCCAGCGCCAGCGGGTTGACCTTGCCGAGCATCGCCATCGAGCGCTCCGCGGCGCGGAGCCGCTTGACCTGCGCCTCCCGCTCGTACGGCACGGGCTCAGCGGGCAGCGAGTCGTCCTCGCCCTCGACGGTGATCGGCGGGACGAGCTGATCGGGGCCGTAGTCGGTCACGAGGGTCTCGACGTCGAGGCCCAGCTCCTCCAGCGCACGGCTCTCGAGGCCCTCGAGGCGCAGGCGCATCTCGGCGCGCGCCATCTCATCCTTGTGGACGGAGTCGGTGAGCCGGTCGAGCTGGGTCATGAGGTCGCGCAGCTGCGCGCGGACGGTGCGCAGCGTCTCCTCGCGACCCGATCGCGACTGCTCGATCTCGGCGCGCAGCGCCGATGCCCGCTCGATCGACGTCTCCAGCCGCGCGAGCACCCGGTCGCTC
>JAOPXY010000172.1 GCA_025964895.1 Aeromicrobium sp. | reverse complement strand
GGCGGGCCGCCGAGGAAGACCTTCGCCTGCCCCTGCACCATCACGGCGTAGTCGCACATGCCGGGCACGTAGGCGCCTCCGGCCGTGGAGTTGCCGAAGACCAGCGCGATGGTCGGCACACCGGCCGCCGACAGCGCCGACAGCTCGTGGAAGAGCCGCCCCGCCGGGATGAACAGCTCGGCTTGACGTTGCAGGTCGCCACCGCCGGACTCCACCAGGCTGATGGTCGGCAGCCGGTTCTCGCGGGCGATCGTCATGGCGCGCAGCGTCTTCTTCCACGTGTACGGGTTGGACGCGCCGCCGCGCACGGTCGGGTCGTGCGCGACGATCATGCACTCGACCCCGCTGACGACACCGATGCCGGTCACGACGCTCGCCCCGACGGCGTACTCGGTGCCCCATCCCGCGACGGTCGACAGCTCCATGAACGGGGCGTCCCGGTCGAGCAGGAGCTCGATGCGCTCGCGGACGAGCAGACGTCCACGCGAACGGTGCCGTTCGACGTACTTCTCGCCTCCGCCGGCCGAGGCGAGCGCCTGCTGGCGCTCAAGCTCCTTGAGGTGCTGCTCGTTGCCGGCCCGGTTGGTCGTCGCAACCTCGGACTCCAGGTCGAACGTCGTCTTCAGGACTTTCATCAGGCGATCTGCTCCTTCGTGCGATGGGCGTGGGCCGCTCGTGCGACGAGCTGGGCCGTGTCGATCAGGTCTTCGGTGGTACACCCTCTGGAGAGGTCCACCCACGGGTGCGTCAGATTCAGGACGAACGAGCCGAGAGCGCGCGCTCCGCCGACACGCTCGGCGATCTTGTAGGCGATGTTGCCGGCATCCAGCGTTGGGAAGACCAGGACGTTGGCCCGGCCGGCGACACTCGATCCGGGCAGCTTGCGCAGTCCGACGCCGACATCGACCGCGACGTCGAACTGCATCTCACCGTCGACGTCGAGATCGGGGCGGGCGGACCGGAGGAGCGCCGTGGCCTGCCGCACCTTGTGGACGTGGGGGTGCTCGGCGCTGCCCGCGGTGGAGAACGAGAGCATGCCGACCAGCGGCGTCTCGCCGGTCGCGGCTCGATGGAAGTCAGCCGCCGCCTCGGCGATGTCGACCAGCTGCTCCGCGGTGGGGTCAGGCACGACCGAGCAGTCGGCGAACGTCGCGGTTCGGCGACCGCGACGCATGAGGAAGCAGCCCGACACGAGCCCCCGCGTACCCAGCCCGCGGATGCCTGCGCGGATCACCGCAGGGCTGCTGGTGAGGCTGCCGGCGACCCCCGCGGCGACGGTCCCGTCGCGGACCAGGCGGGCCAGCGCCTCAAGGGTCGGCGCACCGTCCTCGACGAGGATCGTCTCGAGGCCCGTCATCCCGCTCACGTCCGAGCGGGTGCCGACCAGGATGGGATCGATCGTCGTCGCGGCGGCGAGAGCCGTGACCGCGGCGCGCACCCGGTCGTCCGAGGCATCCGCGAAGCCCACCCTGACCGGGAGAACGTCGAGCGGAGCAGACACCGGGAGTCACCTTCGTTAGTTGATCTGTATTCACATACAGTGAACTCCCGACCCGCCTCGCTGTCAAGACAAAACGCCCGCTTTAGTGAATGCAAATTCACTAAAGCGGGCGTCGCAGAAGATGCTAGACGGCCTCAGCCAGGTCCAGTCGAAGGATGGCCATGGCCGAGCGCATCAGCAGGGACCTGGTGCGCTCCTCTTCGAGCCCGACGTTATGGAACAGGGAGGACTGGATGGTCCCGATCGCCGCGTGCACGAGCGCCCGGGCCTGCGCATCGTCGAGCTCCGGGCGGATCTCCCGCTGCAGGTGGACCCATTCCTCGACGTACAGCCGCTGCTTGCGGCGCAGGCGACCCCGATCCTCCTCCGGGAGGTTCTGGATCTCGTTGTAGTAGACCTGCGCGAGGGCCCTCTTGCCCACCGCGAAGCTAACCTGATCGGCGACCAGTTGCTCGAGCAGGTCTGCCTCGTTGCGACCCTCGCCCTCGAGCACGACCTTCTGCTCGGCGATGAGGGAGTCGATGATGTCGTCGAAGAGGGCCACCAGGATGGCCGACTTGGACTCGAAGTGCCGGTAGATCCCGGAACCGGTGATGCCGGACTCCGCTCCGATGTCCGTCATCGACACGGCGTGGAACCCGTTGCGACCGATGAGCTCAGCCGCTGCGGTCATGATTCGGGGCTTGCGCTCCGGGTCGCGGGTACGGACGGTCTCGCGCGCCATGTCGCCCTCCCTCACAGCAGATGGGGCCAGCAGGCCCGAGGGCAGGTTACCAACCCTGCACCCGGGCCACACGTCGTCGACCGGTCAGCGCACCGTCAGGTCGTCGGGCGCCTCGACGGTCATGTGGAGAAGCCCCGACGCCAGCGTCTTGCCCTGCGCGTCGGTCCGGAGCGAAGCCGCGCCTCCCCCGTCGAGCGAGTCGTGGAGGATGAAGTTGAGCGCCTTCAGGTTCGGCAACTCGTACCGCGTCACGCCACCCTTACAGAGGCGCGAGAAGTGAGCAGCTACCCGCTCCTCGGTGAGCGTCTCGCGGAGGAAGTCGAAGGTGCGGTCGTCGTCGGCCCAGATGCCGACGTTGGCGTCGGCACCCTTGTCACCCGAGCGGGCCGACGCGATCTGGTGCAGCTGGACGGTGCGGGTCATGCGCGTGCCTCCTGGATCGCGACGTCACTGGTGACGACCGACTTGTCGATGAGTGCCGGCCAGTAGCCGATGATCTCGCTGGCCTTCGGACGACCCCCCGCGAAACCGGTCAGGCCGGGCGGGCCCGACGTCAGCAGTGACGCGAGCTCGGCGCCCAGCCGGTTCACCGCCGCGCGGTCCTGCGAGCGGACCGCCACGCGTAGGACGACCTCGGTGGGCTCGGCGGCCTCGCTGCCCAGCATCCCGTCGTACAGGACGTTGGAGCCGATGACCTCGACGAGTCGGTCGGCCTCGTCGAACGTGACGCCTTCCTCGGCCAGACGGGCGAAGAGGATGTCGGCCGTCACCCGTGCCTTGTCAACGGCGTCGGGGCCACCGACGGTCAGCTGGGCCGTCGTCTTCCAGCCGTCGGTCATGCTGACCGAGACCTTGTAGCTGGCGGTCGCCTCGCGGCCGGTCACACCCGTGACACGAACCCGGTCCTTGCCGACCTGCTCGAGCTGGATCGACGTGAAGTCGGCGACGACGTCCGGCGTCAGGTACGTGGTCGGCTCGCCGAGCTCGTAGAGCAGCTGCGCCGTCACGGTGCCGACGTCGACCAGGCCTCCGGTGTCGGACTTCTTGGTCACAACGAAGTCGCCGCTCTCGTCGACCTCGACGAGCGGGTAGCCGATGTTCGCGAGGTCCGGGACGTCACGCCAGCGGTCGTAGTTACCGCCGGTGCTTTGGGTCCCGCACTCCAGGATGTGCCCCGCGACCGTGCCGGCCGCGAGCTTGTCGAGGTCGGCCTCGGTCCAGCCGAACTCGTGGATCAGGGGCGCGAGGGTGAGCGAGGGGTCCGTGACCCGGCCCGTGATCACGATGTCGGCACCGGCCGCGAGGGCTTCAGCGATCGGGAAGGCTCCCAGGTAGACGTTCGCGCTCTGGACGCGGTTGACGTGCTCCGCCAACGGCTCCCCAGTGTTCAGGTTCTCCAGGGGGTGACCGGCAGCGGCCAGGGTGGGCAGCTGGTCAAGGATGTCGTCGCCGGCGACCGTCGCCACCGTGGCCTTGAGGCCCAGGCGGTCAATGACCTCGGCAACCTTGGCCGCGCACGCGTCGGGGTTGACCCCTCCTGCGTTCGCGACCACGCGGATGCCACGGTCGATGCACTCCGGGAGGATCTGCTCGAGCTGGGTGACGAAGTCCGTCGCGTAGCCGAGGTCGGGGTCCCTGGAACGCATTTTCTGCATGATGCTCATCGTGACCTCGGCCAAGAAGTCCATCGTCAGGTAGTCGATGCCTCCGCCGCGAACGAGCTGGACCGGTCCCCGGCTGGAGTCGCCCCAGAATCCCTGCCCATTGCCGATCGCGACGGTGCGCTGCTGCTCGGTCATGCGAGCTCCTTCGTTAGTAAATCTGTATTCACTAGTGAACAGGGTGTGCCGCGGTTCGTCAAGGCCGCCCCCCTCATGTCACGACACGTCTGAGGCGATGGCGCCGCCCACGTCTCCCAGGAACGCGTGCAGCACCGATGCGTGCTCGGACACCTCGGCAGCCGTCCCCCGGAAAACGATCTCGCCCCTCGACAGCACCGCAACGTCGTGCGCGATGCCGAGCGCTGCCTCGGCGTTCTGCTCGACCATAAGCACTCCGATCCCGGTGCTCGCGATGACGCCGATCTTGTCGACGACCTGCTCGACGACGGCCGGTGCGAGGCCCATGGACGGCTCGTCCAGCAGCAGGTACGTCGGGTCGGACATCAGTGCACGTCCGAACGCGAGCATCTGCTGCTCGCCGCCGCTGAGCAGCCCAGCCGCCGATCGACGGCGCTCGTGCAAGATCGGGAACATCTCGTTCACCGCGGCCAGCGTCGTCTGCGTGTGGGCTGCGGATGACGTGTACGCGCCCATCCGCAGGTTCTCCTCGACCGTGAGCGGCGCGAAGACACGTCGCCCCTCAGGGACCAGCGCGATGCCGGCCCGGACGACGCGGTGGACCGCGACTCCGGTGAGCGGTACACCGTCGAGCAGCACTCGTCCCTCGACCGGCGCGAACAGGCCGGCGACCGCTCCCAAGGTGCTGCTCTTGCCGGCCCCGTTCGGGCCCAGGACGAGGGTGATCTGCCCGGGTGTGACGCCCAGGCTCACGTGGCGCACCGCCTCGACTCGGCCGTGGTGGACCGACACGTCATCAAGCTCGAGCATCTGCGCCCCACTTCCGTCCGAGGTAGGCCTCACGCACGCCCGGGTGGCGCACGACATCGGCCGGGTTTCCGTTCGTGATCAACCGGCCCGCCGCCATGGCCACGAGGTGGTCGCAGGCGTCGAGCATCATCTGCACGTCGTGCTCCACCAGTAGCTGGGTGAGGCCGTCGGCCGACAGCTGTTTCATGAGCCCGGTGATCTCGGTCCGCTCGCCCTGGTTCATGCCCGCTGTCGGCTCGTCGAGGAGCAGCAGGCGAGGAGCCATCGCGACGGCCCGGGCGATCTCGACACGTCGTTGGGTGCCGTACGACAGCTCTCCCGGGTACGACCGGCGCACCTCGGTCAGGCCCGTCGCCTCGAGCGCAGAGGCGACCCGCTCGGGCGCACCGCGCCGGTCCTTGCTCACGTCCGCCCCCAGGCGCACGTTCTCCTCGACCGTCAGGTCAGGGAGCAGCCGCACGGTCTGGAATGTCCGGGCGATGCCGTGTCGGGCGATGTCAGAGGCACGCAGCCGGTGCAGGTCCACGCCGTCGAACGTCAGGGCACCGCGGGTCAGGGGCACGAACCGAGTGAGGGCTGCGATCAGGGTGCTCTTGCCCGAGCCGTTCGGTCCGATGATGCCGGTGATGCTGCCCTCGGCGATCTCGAACGAGATCCCGTCGACCGCCTTGACGCCACCGAAATGCACGGCGACGTCGTCGACCACGAGGAGCGGTGTTCCGGATGTGTCGGTCATGACGTCATCTCCTGGGGTACGTCCTGGTGGGCCTGCTCAGACAGAGCCGGGGGGCGCCGCCTCGCGGCGAGACGGCGGCGGGTGTCGACCCACAGCCCGTAGAGCCCACGCGGCAGGAAGATGCCGGCCAGCAGCACCACGCAGCCGTACACGAGTTCCTGCCACTCACCGACGAAGGTCAGCACCTGGGGCAGCCAGGTGAAGAGGATTGCGCCGGCCACGGCGCCCTTCCACGACAGAGCACCGCCGACGATGATCATCGTGAGGGCCAGGATGACGAGGCCGAAACCGACGTCCGCCGGCCCGATCGTGGTGCGCGTCATGACGTTCATCGCGCCCGCCGCGCCGCCCGCGAGGCCGCTGACGACGAAGCCGACGACCCGATAGGCACCGACCCGGATGCCCATCGAGGCGGCCAGCTCGGGATCCTCGCGGACGGCCTCGATGCGACGGTGGGCGCGTCCGCGCTCACTCAGCTCTGCAGCCACGAGGAACACGCCCACGACGACCAGGATGATCGGGAGCGTCAGGTCGGTGAGGATGCCGTACAGCCCGGTCGGGCCGCCGGTCCACTCCCCGCCGTTGACGGCGACGACGCCGATCATGAGGTCGAATGCCACGGTCGCCATGGCCAGGTAGAGGCCGTTGAGGCGCTGCAGCACGAGTCCGAGCACGAGACCGACGGCGGCCGCCGCGACCGCGCCACACGCGATAGCCGGGACGGCCTGCAGGTCGGCGCGGATGACGACGTTGCCGCCGACGTACGCGCCGATGCCGTAGAAGCCTGCCCCGGCGAACGAGAACACGCCGAGGCGCAGCGGAACCTGGATGCTCAGTGCGAGCAGGATGCCGACGAAGGTCGCCTGGATGATGACGACGTGGCCGTCGTAGAAGGCGTTCATACCCGGCGCACCTCCTGACGTCCGAAGAGGCCGACGGGCCGGATGACGAGGATGGCGAAGATCAAGCCGAAAGCAACCGCCTCGACCCATTGGCCGCTGGTCTGCGTGAGCACGACGGTCTCGGCCGCGGCCAGCGTGAAGCAACCCACCACGACTCCGAGCGTGCTGCCGACGCCTCCGAGGATCACGCAGGCGAACGCCTTCACGAGCAGCGCGTCGCCGCTGTGCGGTGTGAGTGCGCCGAGCTGGAAGGTGAGCAGAACCCCGGCGAGCCCGGCGAGCCCGCCGGCGAAGGCCATGGTCCCGATGGCGAGGCGCGACCGGTCGACGCCCATCATCGACGCGACCTCCGGATCGACGCCGATGGCGCGCAGCGCGAGCCCACCGCGTGAACGGGCGAGCCACAGTCCGCTGGCCGTGGCGACGACCACCGCGACGACGATCGTGGCGACCTGGACGTTGCTCATCCGCAGGCCGAAGACCTCCCAGATCGTTGTCCTGAAGGAGGACTCCTGCAGGCCGAAGGGCTGGTTCTTGGTGACGTGCTGGGCGATGGCCAGGGGGATGATGCCGGCTCCGATCCCGCCGATGAGGATGCGGATGTCGGCTGAACGCTCACTCGTGGAACGGGCGACGATCTGCTGGAAGACGAGCACCTGCACGAGCACCGACATCACGGCGCCGAAGATGATTCCCACCAGGGCGACCAGCAGGAACGGTGCCGCGAAGGCCTGAAGCAGCTGCGAGCACAAGAATGCCGAGAACATAAAGATCGCGCCGTGCGCGAAGTTCAGGATGCCGACGCTGCCCCAGACGACACTCATACCCAGGGCGAAGATGAGATAGAGGGAGCCCAGGCTGACGGCTCCGAAGACTTCTTGCACGGTGTGACCTCTCGTGGTGCCGTGGGCGGCGGCGTGGCCGCCGCCCACGGGAGGAGCTACTTGGCGGCGTACAACAGCTTCTCGGCGGTGCCGTCCCACTCGACGACGACGCCCGGGACCCGCAGGTCGTTGCCATCGAAGGTCTGGGCGCTGCCCAGGGCGCCGCTGAAGGGTTTCTTCACGAGCGCCTGCATGGCGTCCTTGACTGCAGCACGATCGGTGGTGCCGGCATCCTTCAGCGCACGCGCGATGAACCAGGTGGCGTCGTAGGCCTCAGCGGCATACGGGAGCGGCTCCTCGCCGTACGCACCCTGGTAGAGGTCGACGAACTTCGCGGTGGCGGCGTCATCCGACGCGGCGTTGAAGTCCACGGGCCAGACCATCCCGGCGCCGTCCGCCCCTGCGGGCTTGAGGCTGCCGGCACCGGCCGACGAGTTGCCGATGACAGGGCCGTCGTAGCCGGCCTCGCGGAGCTGCTTCATGGCGGTGGCGTTCGCGGCGCCGATCTGCAGGACGGCGACCACGTCGGGCTTGGCTGCGAGCACCTTCGAGATGGGCGCGGAGAAGTCCTGCGTGGTCTGCTGGGTCTCGACCTTTTCGACGATCTCGGCGCCGACGTCCTTGGCCGCAGCCGGGACGGACTCGTCGCCGAGCTGCTTGATCGTCGGCACCCAGGAGCCGTAGATGATGCCGATGCGCTTGGCACCCTTGTCTTTCAGGAACTGGTCGATGATCGGGTAGTACGACGGCTGCGGAGCTGTCAGACGGTAGGTGTAGTCGCCCACCAGGACGCCTTCGGAGCCGGCCTGGATGTAGACGATGGGCATCTTCTGCTTCTCGGCCAGCGGCGACTGGGCGACCGACTCAGCGCTGAGAAGGGACCCGAGGACGGCGGGAGTGGCCTTGTCCGCGATGGCGCTGGACAGCGAGCTCGCTGCCTCCTGCGGCGTGCTCTTGGTGTCCGTCTTGTCGAGCGCAAGCTTCGTTCCCCCGAGGAAGTCGGTGTCGTTGATCTCCTTGACGGCGAGGTCATACCCCTTCTCTGCCGACGTCCCCGCGAAGCCTGCCGCCCCGGTGAGGGGGACGGTCACGGGGATGGTGACGGTGGCCGGGAGCTTGCCATCGGTCTCGGCCCCGGCGCTGTCGCTCGAGCTGCCGCATGCCGACACCAGCAGGAGGAACCCTGCCGACGCGGCGACCGCGGCCGTACGAACTCCTGCACGTCGTGTCCCCCGAGTGCGCTGAACGTTCATGACTGCTCCGATTCTCGTGTGTGTGATGCGGGTCATAGCGTCGCACAAGTGAATCTAGATTTACAAGAGTTAGTGAATACCAATTCACGTTTCATGTCGCAACCAGTTTTGCCTAGGGACGCACCAAGGCCCCGCGTCTCCAGGGGAGGAATCGCGGAGCCTTGGCGGACCGGGGTGGGGTCAGTACGACCTGGGCAATCCGAGCGTGTGGGTCGAGACGTAGTTGAGCACCATCTCGCGGCTGACCGGAGCGATCTTCAGCAGGCGCGCCATGCCCCAGAGGTGGGCAAGGCCGTACTCCGACGCAAGGCCGTTGCCTCCGTGCACCTGGATGGCGGCGTCGAGGGCGTCCAGCGCCGCGTCCGCCGCGGCGAACTTCGCCATGTTCGACGCCTCCCCCGCGGGCAGCCCGTGGTCGTGCAACCAAGCCGCCTTGGTCATCATCAGGCGCGCGAGCTCCACGTCGATCGCTGCAGCCGCCAGTGGGTGCGACACGCCCTGGTGAGAGCCGATCGGCACACCCCAGACCTGTCGCTCGTTGGCGTACCGCGCCGCTTTTGCGAGTGCGTATCGAGCGATGCCGTTCTCGATGGCGGCGCCGGTGATGCGCTCAGGGTTGAGGCCGTGGAAGACGATCTCCATCCCCCGATCGACCTCACCGACCCGGCGCGAATCCGGGACACGGACCTCGTCGAACGTCAACGTGAACTGCTTCTCCGGGGCCCGCATCTCGACCGGGATGATCGCCCTGCTGAGGCCGACGGAGTCCGTGTCGACCACGAAGAGCGTCATGCGGCCGCGGCCGGACTCGTCCTCTCCTGTGCGGGCGACGACCAGCAGCCAGGACGCCTCGTCGACGCCGGAGATGTAGTACTTGGTGCCCCGCAGGATCCAGTCGTCACCGTCCTTGCGCGCTGTCGTGCTGAGGCTCAGGGAGTTCGACCCCGCATCAGGCTCGGTGATCGCGAAGACCATCTTGTCGTCGCCGGAGGCCATCTTGGGCAGGAACTGTTGCTTCTGCTCCTCGGTCCCGAAGCCCTTGAGTACCTCGCCCGAGATGGCGGCCGACACCAGGAGCAGCAACAGTGGCGTGCCCGCGGCCGCCGTCTCCTCCACGACGATCGCGAGCTCGGCGATGCCGGCTCCGCCGCCGCCGTACTCCTCGGGGAGGTTGACGCCGAGGAACCCGGAGTCGCCCAGCGCCTTCCAGAGCTCGTGCGTTCGGCCGTCCTCGGCGAGCACGCGGCGGAAGTACTCGTCCCCGAAACCGGCGCAGACCTTGGCGACGGTGGCGCGCAGGTCCTGGTGGTCAGTTGATTCGGCGAAGTCCATGGGTGTCCTTTGCAGTGGTGTGCCCGTTGGGGCTGGGTGATCAGGCGAACTGTTCGCGGAGCTTGTACTTCATGACCTTGCCGCCGACGGTCTCCGGCAGGGCCTCGACGAAGACGATGGACTTGGGCGTCTCGAACCCGGCGAGACGCTCTCGCGCGAACGCGATGAGTTCGGCCTCGACCACGGTGTCCGGCTCGACGAGGACGACGATCGCCGTCACCTCCTCGCCCCACTTGTCATGCGGGACGCCGATGACGGCGGCCTTGACGACCCCCGGGTGCATGGCGAGGACCGTCTCGACCCGGATGGTAGATACGTTCTCCCCGCCCGATTTCACGATGTCTTTGAACCTGTCGACCATGATGCGCAGGCCCCGTTCGTCGTAGACGCAGCTGTCGCCGGAGTGGAACCAGCCGTCCCGGAATGCCTGCCGGGTCGCCTCTTCGTCGCGGTAGTACCCCGACGCCATTACGGGCGACCGGTACACAGCCTCCCCCGCAATGCCGACCTGGCCCTCGAGCGACTTGCCCTCGGCGTCGACAACTCGCGAAGCAAGCAACGGACTCGGCAGGCCGACGTAGTTCTGCTGGGGTGCCGTGGCCAGGTAGAGCTCGTCCCACTCGTCGAGCCAGAACCGGTGACATGAAATGGACTCGGTCTGCCCGAAGATCTCCACGAGGTCCAGGGACGGCGCGACGGCCCGCAGCCCGTTGCGCACGGCAGGCGCCACCGATGCCCAGCCGAAGACGCCGACGGTCAGGCTGCTGATGTCACGGGTATCGGCCGTCGCCGCCTTGAGGAGCCCCTCGACCATCGCGGGCGAACCGCACCAGAGTGCCGTCAACGATTCCCGCTCGGTGGCTTCGGCGATGACGGCCGGATCCGGGCGTCGACCGATGACGATCGTGCCGCCGCAGGCGAAGGCCGCGAGGGCGAAGATGTTGTGGCCGATGTGGTACATCATCGGCAGGAACGTCCCGAGCCTCAGGTCGCCTTCGCGGCGCAGGCCGCGAGTCAGTGTGAGGGCGAAGCCGTACGCCGCGAACATGCTGCTCGAGTGCGACAGCATGACGGCCTTCGGCATGGCCGTGGTGCCGCTGGTGAACAAGATTTCCCAGATGTCGTCGCCGTGGATGGCGACCTCGGGCTCGCTCGCATCCTGCCCGGTGACGAAGTCGGCGAAGCCGATGCTGGAACCGACCGCGCCGCCGCCGATCTGGATCGTCACGTCGACGTCGAGTCCCGTCGCAACGAAGGCGCCTTCGACGCCCGGCCACAACTCGGCATCGACGACCGCGAACTTCGGCTCGATGCGCTCGATGAGGTGGGCGACGACGTCGGGAGCCATCGCCGGGTTCATCGGGGCGACAACGAGGCCGGCGCGTGCGACGCCGAGCTTGAACGCGTAGCCCTCGACGGAGTTCTCGCACACCATGGCGACGCGGTCGCCGCGCTGCAGGCCTCGCGCCAGCAGACCGTTCGCGATCTGGTTGACGAGGTCGTCGAGCTGCCGGTAGGTCAGTCGCGCGAAGCGGTCGTCGGCGAAGGCGCCGGCCCATCCGACGAGCGCATTACGTTCCGGCGTGCTCCACGTGAGTCGCTCGACCATGTCGCTCACGCTCACACGGTCCCACCGGTTGTCAGCACGGCGGCCCACCAAGTTGTTGACGTCGATGCCCATCCAGGTTCCTTCCATCAGAGCCCACGAAGAACCGGCTCCCGGCCAAGTGTAGTAAATTGCAATTCACTAAGCAATGGGCGGATGTGGTTTGCGTCACCTAGCCCACGGGTGTCCGCAGGCCCAACGGGCATGTTCACGGACACGGCCGGATGTCGTCAGCCAGGCCACGAGCGCGCTGCCCTCTTGCCCACTCGACTCTGACGCGCATCTGCGCCCGCCGGACGGAGTCGGCGTACTCAACCGACCCGCCGAGCACCGCACGGAGCCGCTCCGGGCGCGGTCCAGCCGCTACTTCGAGGACGGCCTGCCCATCGAGCTCCGGGGCGTTCAAGGCCATCTCACCCGACCCGGCCGACACGTACGCGACGGCAGCCGCGCTCAACGCGGCGATCGGCAGCCGCAGCCGCCCGACACGCACCTGGACCCGTGTCACGTCGTGCGCCGGGCACAGCACCTGTCTTCACCGGCACCCATCCCACCGCGGCAGACGTCTTCGTGTGCGCGATCCCTACCAGCGCTCAAGGCCGACACGGCATCACGGCTCGCCATGCCAAGCGGCAAGCCAGGCCACCGCGGTCGGTCTCGCGTGCGACCCCTGACCGGCGCCCTTCGAAGCGTGTTTCGCGATCTCAGCTGACCGGCACGTCTCCGATGGTTGACGCAGCACCAAGTGCCCGGACAGTACGAACGGAGGCTGAACCATTGCCGGCGAAGAGACGTGCGACCAACCGCACTGTGGACAATCGAGAACCTGGATCGCGGGTGCCTGGAACATGTTCCACACGCGGAAGGGCCGGAACCCTGGGGTTCCGGCCCTTCTTCACATTTTGGGAGATTTCCCATGTTTGCGTGCGCGAGGGGGGATTTGAACCCCCACGCCCTTGCGGACACTGGCACCTGAAGCCAGCGCGTCTACCATTCCGCCACTCGCGCGTGGTCCCGGAGGACCGAGCGATGAGTCTAACAGGCCGATCGGAGACGCATTCCGGCTGGCTGCCCCCCACGGATGACGCGACACTTCGGCCACTCCCGATACGATCGCAAGGGACACATTGGCGACAGAGGGAGACACCAGGTCATGGCAGGGGTGCTGCAGCGGTTCGAACAACGGCTCGAAGGCGCGGTCACGGGTGCCTTCGCCCGGGCGTTCCGCAGCGCCGTGCAGCCGGTGGAGATCGCCGCCGCCCTGCAGCGCGAGGTCGACAACTCCGCGCACATTTTGTCGCGCGAGCGCATGCTCGTGCCCAACGACTTCACCGTCGAGCTGTCCCCGTCCGACTTCGAGCGCCTCAACCCCTTCAGCACGACGCTCGCCGAAGAGCTGTCGACGCTCGTCGAGGAGCACGTCACCGAGCAGCGGTACACGATGGCCGGACCGCTTGAGATCTCGTTCAAGAAGGCCGGCGACCTCAGCACCGGACGGTTCCGCGTGCGCAGCAAGACGCAAGCGTCCGTGACGCCCGTCGCCGGGCAGCGCCTGACGGAGACCGCCGTCCGCTCGTCCAACGTCGTGATCGAGGTCAACGGGATGAAGCACCCGCTGAGTCCTCCCGGCCTGGTCATCGGGCGCGGCAACGAAGCCGACCTGAAGATCGACGACCCGGGCATCTCCCGCCGTCACGCGCAGATCAAGATCCACCAGAACGGCGACGACACCAGCGTCACGATCGTCGACCTCGACTCCACCAACGGCGTCGTGCTGAACGGTCACCGCGTCTCCACCGCCGCCGTCGCCGACGGATCCGAGATCCGGCTCGGCAACACCGTGATCATCATCCGCATGACAGAGGCCACCTGATGTCCGAGCTCACCCTGACGCTGATCAAGCTCGGCTTCCTGGCCGTCCTGTGGCTCTTCGTGCTGTCCGCCGTGTCGGTCATCCGGTCCGACATCTTCGGCACCAAGGCGCCCTCGACGCCACGCCCGGCCAAGCAGGGCAAGGCGCCCGCGGCGAAGCAGAAGACCAAGGCGCGCAAGCCGGCCCGCGGCGTGGCCACCAGGCTGCAGGTCGTCGACGGGCCCAATGCCGGCCAGAGCGTCCCGCTGAGCGAGGGGCCGATCCTGCTGGGGCGCGGCACCGACGCGGCCATCCGCCTCGACGACGACTACGTCTCGACCCGCCACGCCCGCTTCGCGACGAACGGCGAGCAGTGGTTCGTGGAGGATCTGGGCTCGACCAATGGGACCTACCTGGGCAGCCAGCGCATCACGACGCCGATCCCGATCGGGCTCGGCATCCAGGTGCGACTCGGCAAGACCATCGTCGAGTTGCAGAAGTAGCCCATGACCGCCCTGACGTATCGCTATGTCGCGCTCACCGACACCGGTCTGCGCCGCGCTGACAACGAGGACTCGGGCTACGCGAGCGACCGCCTCCTCGTCATCGCCGACGGCATGGGCGGTGCGGCGGCCGGTGAGATCGCGTCGTCGGAGACGCTCAACGTCATCCGGCAGCTCGACCGCGATCTCGACGTCGACGCGATCGACGCCCTCGACCGGGCCGTGAACGACGCCAACAAGCGGCTCGCGCAGATCATCGCGGACGACCCATCCGTCGAGGGCATGGGAACGACGCTCGACGCGCTGCTGTGGGACGGCGAGAAGTTCGCCTTCGCGCACATCGGCGACTCGCGGGTCTACCGTCTGCGGGGCGGCGAGCTGCAGCAGCTCAGCACCGACCACACCTTCGTGCAGAGCCTCATCGACGAGGGACGCATCTCCGCCGCCGAGGCTCGCGTGCACCCGCACCGCTCGCTGATCCTCCGCGCGATGCTGGGCCGCGACGACAACGGCGCCGATCTGAGCTGGGTCCAGCCGATCATGGGCGACCGCTACCTGCTGTGCAGCGACGGGCTCTCGGACATGGTCGACGACCCCGCGATCGCCCGGGCGCTCGGCGCCGAGACGATCGACATGGCCGCGACCGAGCTGATCCGGCTCGCCCTGGAGGGCGGCGGCGTCGACAACGTCACGGTCGTCATCGCCGACTTCGTCGAGAAGAACACCGAGCCCGCCGAGCACCTGTCCTCGTCCGACGGGCGCCCGCAGCTCGTGGGCGCCGCGGCGAGCCAGCCGCGTCCCCGCACGGGAGACGCCGCGAGCGGTGACGACTCGACGTTCGACCCCGAGGAGCTGCGCTACGCACCCCGACCGCCCAGCCGACGTCGGCGGCTGCGCTGGACGGCCGGCGTCGTGGTCCTCGCCGCGATCCTGGCCGGCGCGGGCTACGTCGCCTACCAGTGGTCGCAGGACCAGTTCTACGTGTCGGCCGAGGACGGACGGGTCGCGGTGTTCCGCGGTGTCCAGGCCGATATCCCGGGCATCACGCTGAATCACGTCGAGGAGCTCACCGACATCGAGCTCGCCTCGTTGACCGACTTCCAGCGCCGCGAGATCGAGGACGGCATCGAGGCGTCAAGCAAGGCCGACGCCCTGGAGACGATCGCCGAGCTCGACGTCGTCCCGCCGACGCCCACCCCCGCCCCGACCGTCCCCACCCCCACGACGCCGACGCCGACGCCCGATCCGGCGGCCTCGTCACCGGCGGCCGCGACGAACGCGGCGTGGCTGCGATGACGACACCGGTCTGGCTCCCCCGCAAGCGGCGAGGGGCGGAGTTCTTCCTGACGGTCCTGGCCGTCTTCATCGGCATCGCCGCCTACGCGTCGGTCGGTCTCGGCGTCGAGGGCACGATCCCCGCCGACACCTACAAGCTCGGTGGTGCCCTGATCGTCGTGGCCGTCGCGACCCACCTCGTCATCCGACGCGTCGCGCCGTACGCAGATCCGGTGCTGCTGCCGCTCGTCATCGCCCTCAACGGCCTGGGCCTGGCCATGATCTACCGGCTCGACCTCGGTCGCCAGCAGATCGACCCCGAGCGGGCGGCCTTCGCCAACTCGCAGCTCGTGTGGACGGCCGTCGGCATCGTCGCCTTCGCCGGAATCCTCATCGCGGTGCGCGACCACCGCCGCCTCCAGACGCTCACCTACACGTTCGGCGCCGCCGCGATCGGCCTGTTGATCCTGCCTTTGCTCCCGGGCATCGGGCAGACGATCAACGGAGCGCGCATCTGGGTCGTCGTCCTCGGCTTCAGCTTCCAGCCCGGCGAGGCCGCCAAGGTGTGCCTCGCGATCTTCTTCGCCGGCTACCTCGTCGTGAAGCGGGACGCCCTCGCCCTCGCGGGTCGCCGCGTCATCGGCATCGACCTGCCGCGCGGCCGCGACCTCGGACCGATCCTCGCGTGCTGGCTCGTCAGCGTCGGCATCCTGGTGCTGCAGCGCGACCTCGGCTCCTCCCTGCTGTTCTTCGGCCTGTTCGTCGTGATGCTGTACGTCGCGACCGAGCGGCCCGGCTGGATCGTCGTCGGGGGCCTGCTGTTCGGCGCCGGCGCGTACTTCGGCTACGCGGCGTTCGGGCACGTGCGCGTCCGCTTCGACGCCTGGCTCGACCCCTTCGCCGATCCGGATCGCAACGGCCAGATCATCAACGGCCTGTTCGGCCTCGCCCACGGCGGCATCCTGGGCCAGGGCCTTGGCCAGGGCAGCCCCCAGCTGACGCCGTACTCGTTCTCTGACTTCATCGCCGCCTCGATGGGCGAGGAGCTCGGCTTGACCGGCCTTATGGCGATCGTCCTGATCTACGGACTCATCGTCGAGCGCGGCATGCGCATCGCGCTGACGTGCCGCGACGCGTTCGGCAAGCTGCTCGCGGCCGGCCTCGCGTTCTCGTTCGCGCTGCAGGTGTTCGTCGTCGTCGGTGGCGTCACGCGCCTCATCCCCCTGACCGGGCTGACCACACCCTTCATGGCGCAGGGCGGCTCGTCCGTCGTCATGAACTGGGCCATCATCGGCCTGCTCCTGCGCATCAGCGACCAGACCAGGCGCCCGGCCCCCGAGATCTCGTCCTTCGCCAGCGACGAGGAGACCCAGGTGGTGAAGCTGTCATGAACCGGCCCATCCGCAACATCGCCGTCGCCTGCCTCGCCCTGTTCGTCGCGCTGCTCGTGAACGCCAACTTCGTCCAGTTCGTGCAGGCCGACGAGCTCAACAGCAAGAACGGCAACAAGCGGGTCATCAACGAGGAGTTCTCGCGCGACCGCGGCGCGATCCTGGTCGACGGCAAGCCCGTCGCCGAGAGCGTCAAGAGCAAGGAC
>JAOPXY010000131.1 GCA_025964895.1 Aeromicrobium sp. | reverse complement strand
GCATCGTCCCGCTCCTCGAGTACGGCACGCAGGAGCAGAAGGAGCGCTGGCTACCCGAGCTGGTCGCCGGCCGCCAGCTCGCCGGATTCGGCCTGACCGAGCCCGGGGCAGGCTCCGACGCCGGTGCGACGCGCACCAGGGCCGTGCTGGACGGAGACGAGTGGGTCGTCAACGGCTCGAAGCAGTTCATCACCAACTCCGGCAGCGAGATCACGTCGTGCGTCGCGGTGACCGCACGCACCGGCACCAAGGAGAACGGCTCTCCCGAGATCTCGGCGATCATCCTGCCGGCCGCGACACCCGGTTTCGTCGCCGAGGCTCCGTACGAAAAGCTCGGCTGGCACATCTCCGACACGCACCCGCTGTCGTTCACCGACGCCCGCGTGCCGGCCGATCACCTGCTCGGCGATCGTGGGCGCGGGTATGCCCAGTTCCTCGCGACGCTCGACGACGGGCGCATCGCGATCGCGGCCCTGGCGGTCGGTTGCATCCAGGCGTGCCTCGACCTGTGCGTGCAGTACGCCGGGGAGCGGACGACGTTCGGCGTGCCGATCGGCTCCAAGCAGGGTGTCGCGTTCCAGATCTCCGACCTGGCGGTCATGGCACAGGCGGGGCGGGCGCTGACGTACCAGGCGGCGTCGATGAAGGACGCGGGTGCTCCGTCCGCGGCCATCAAGCAGGCCGCGTCGATCGCCAAGCTCTACACGTCGGAGTCGGCGGTCACGGCGACCCGCATCGCGACCCAGGTGTTCGGCGGGTACGGATTCATGGAGGAGTACCCGGTCGCCCGGTTCTACCGGGACGCGAAGATCCTCGAGATCGGCGAGGGCACGTCAGAGGTCCAGCGCATGCTGATCGCGCGAGGCCTCGGCCTGCCGGTGGAGTGATCTACAGGGCGCTCATCTTGGCGCACGGCAGCGGGATGTGCTTGGGCCCGTCGCCGAAGTCGACCTGGGCCGACGTGGTTCCCTGCAGACTGACGATGCGGCCCATGCCGTAGGTGTCATGGGAGACGCGGGCACCGACTTCGTACACCTCGTGCACGACCTCCGGGCCGGCCTGGAAGGGACTTGACGCGTGGTAGCGGCGTCGCCGCGGTGAGGTTGCCATCACGTCCAGTCTCGCACCTTCGGGACGTCCTGACCAACAAAGCGCTCAGGACGTTCGATTCCACAGGTCCGTCCACGCGATGCCGAGCTCGCCGACCAGCTCGCGCAGCACCGGCAGCGACAGGCCCACGACGTTGTGGTGGTCGCCCTCGATGCCGGTCACGAACGCGCCGCCCAGCCCGTCGATCGTGAACGCGCCGGCCACGTGCAGCGGCTCGCCCGTGGCGACGTACGCGTCGATCTCGGCGTCGGTGATGGCCGCGAAGTGCACGATCGTGGACGCGGTCTCGAGGAACTCCTCGCCGCCGCGCCGCACGCAGTGGCCCGTGTGTAGGACGCCGCTGCGTCCACGCATGCGCCGCCACCGTGCGGCCGCCTCGACGTGCCCGCCCGGCTTGCCGAAGATGTCGCCCTCGAACGCCAGCACCGAGTCGCAGCCGATCACGAGGGCGTCGTCGTCGATCTGCTCGGCGACGGCACGGCACTTGAGCTGCGCCAGCGCGCCGGCGAGGTTCGCGGCGTCAGTCGACGCGATGCGCTCCTCGTCGACCCCCGACACGATGACCTCCGGCTCGATGCCGGCGGCCCGCAGCGTCGCCAGACGGGCGGGGGACGCCGACGCCAGGACGATCCTCATCGCAGCGCGGCCTCGTCGTAGCGCTGCCGGACGACCTCGAGCCGTGGGTCGCGCAGCAGGTCGTCCACGAGCGCCGCGCTGCCGCCGACGCCGGTCCACGTGCCCTCGATGCTCGTCGTGACGCACCACGCGTGGTCGGCGGGCCACATCAGGTTGGGGCTGTTGATGTCGCGAGGCGCGCCGCTGCTCCATCGTGCGGCGCCCCACTCGCCCGCGTCCGCGAGGGCGCCCGTGAACAGGAAGTGCGCCTCGCCGTTCACCGTCAGCAGCGGTCCGGCCATGACGTGGGGCGGGAACGCGGGCGGAGGCGGCACCGCGGGCTTCTCCTTGGTGAAGATGCGACCGGGCCAGCGGGTCGGGCCGGAGAACGCGGTCAGGAAGCGGGCCGCCTCACCGCCGTGGATGTCGCCGTAGCCCTCCCACAGGGCAAAGAAGCACTCCTGGGGTGTCGTGGTGTGACGTGCGAGGACGTCGACGAGGGCGGCCAGCAGATCGGCGTCGAGGTGTCCCTCGAACCGGTCGCCCTGGCCCGTGACGCTGTGCAGCACCCGTGCGTAGGCCTCGAAGCCCGGTGGCCCGACGTGCGCGCGCAACGAGGCCGGCGCGGGGTCGAGCACAAGCCAGTCGGCGGCGCGGAGATCGGCGAGCGGGCGGAGCGTCATCCCGTCACCTCACCCCGCCCAAGATGTCGGCACGAATGGACCGATCCGGACGGCCGACCCGTGCATTCGCGCCGACATCTTGGAGGTGGCCCATCGTCAGCGTCCGAAGGCCGACCGGCGCCACTGGTCGGGACCGAAGGTGTGGGCCGGGCGCACCTGGCGGGCCGGATGGCCCCACTCCGAGCGTGGCGCCGGCGTCGTCCGGGTCGCGGCATGCGCGGCCGCGGCGTTACGGGCCGCGACGACGGCGACGAGCGCGGCCAGCTCCTCCGCCGTCAGGTCTCCCTTGACGACGCGCAGGATCGGCCGGTGCCCCTCGGCCGGCTCAGGGAGCGAGGTCTCGGTCACAGCGGGATGTTCCCGTGCTTCTTGGGGGGCAGCGTCTGGCGCTTGGTGCGCAGCAGGCGCAAGCCCTTGACGATCTCGGCGCGGGTCTGCGACGGCTCGATGACCGCGTCGACGTAGCCGCGCTCGGCGGCCAGGTACGGGTTGCAGAGCGTGTCCTCGTACTCGGTGATGAGCTGGGCGCGCAGTGCGTCGGGATCGTCTGCGGCTGCGAGCTCCTTGCGGTAGAGGATGCCGACGGCGCCGGTCGCGCCGACGACCGCGATCTGGCCCGTTGGCCACGAGATGTTCAGGTCGGCACCGAGGTGCTTCGATCCCATGACGTCGTACGCGCCGCCGTACGCCTTGCGCGTGATGACGGTGATGAGCGGGACGGTCGCCTCGGCGTACGCGTAGATCAGCTTGGCGCCGCGGCGGATGATGCCGTTCCACTCCTGGTCGGTGCCGGGCAGGAAGCCGGGCACGTCGACGAACGTCAGGACGGGGATGTTGAACGCGTCGCACGTGCGCACGAACCGGGCGGCCTTCTCGGACGCGTCGATGTCGAGGCAGCCGGCCAGCTGCATCGGCTGGTTCGCGACGACGCCGACGCTGCGGCCCTCGACCCGTCCGTAGCCGATCACGATGTTCTGCGCGAACAGCGGCATGACCTCGAGGAAGTCGCCGTCGTCCAGCACCGTCTCGATGACGGTCTTGATGTCGTACGGCTGGTTGGCCGAGTCGGGGATCAGGGTGTCGAGCGCGTAGTCGGTCTCGTTGCGCTCGAGGTCGGCCACCTCGGGATAGACCTCGGGCTCCTCCATGTTGTTCTGCGGGAGGTAGCTGATCAGCGCCTTGGCGTACTCGATCGCGTCCTCCTCGTCGGCACCCATATAGTGCGCGTTGCCGCTCTTGGTGTTGTGCGCGCGGGCGCCGCCGAGGTCCTCCATCGTGACCTCCTCGCCGGTCACGGTCTTGATGATGTCCGGGCCGGTGATGAACATGTTCGACGTCTTGTCGACCATGATCACGAAGTCGGTCACGGCGGGGGAGTACACGTGGCCGCCGGCGTTGGCGCCCATGATGAGCGAGATCTGCGGGATGACGCCCGACGCGTGCACGTTGCGCTTGAAGATCTCGCCGTACAGGCCGAGCGACACGACACCCTCCTGGATGCGCGCGCCGGAGCCCTCGTTGATGCCGATGATGGGGCAGCCGGACGTGATCGCGAGATCCATGACCTTGGTGATCTTCTCGCCGTAGACCTGACCGAGCGAGCCGCCGAAGACGCTGAAGTCCTGGCTGAAGACGCACACCTGGCGGCCGTCGATCGTGCCGTAGCCCGTGATGACGCCGTCGCCGAGCGGACGGTTCTTGTCCAGGCCGAAGTCCGTCGCGCGGTGGCGCGCCAGGGCGTCGAGCTCGACGAACGAGCCCTCGTCGAGCAGCTGGTCGATGCGGTCGCGGGCGCTCTGACGTCCACGGGCGGACTGCTTCTCGTGGGCGCGGGCCGCCATCTCGACCAAAGCCGTGTCGCGGCGCTCGATGAAGTCGGCGAGCTTTCCGGCGGTCGTGTGCAGCTCGGGGTGCACCTCAAGGTCATCGGACAGAGGAATCTCGTGTTCAGTCACGGGGGCCAGAGTAACCATCGTCACGTCAAAGCGATATGTGAGGCTGTTCTCATGTCCTACCGCGACCTCGACCGTCCTCCGCTCGACGCGACGGCCCTCCGCTCCGCCCTGACGGGTCCGGGACGGTTCTGGTCGGACGTCGTCGTGACGGCCACGACGGGCAGCACCAACGCCGACGTGGCCGAGGCGGCACGGGGCGGCGCGGCCGAGGGACTCGTGCACACGACCGATGCGCAGACCGCCGGCCGCGGGCGGCTCGATCGCGCGTGGACGTCACCGGCCGGATCCGGCGTCATCGTGTCGGTCCTCCTGCGTCCCGACGGCGTGCCCGCGGGCCGCTGGGTGTGGCTGCCGCTGCTCGTCGGGCTCGCGGTCGACGCCACGGTCCACGACTGCGGCGTCGCGTCGGGGCTCAAGTGGCCCAACGACGTCCTGGTCGACGGCCGCAAGCTCGCCGGCATCCTGCTCGAGCGCGTGGAGACGCCGGTCGGGCCGGCCGCCGTGATCGGGGTGGGCCTCAACGTGACGCTGCGACGCGACGAGCTGCCGGTCGACACCGCGACGTCGCTGGCGCTCGAGGGCGCCACCGAGACGGACCGGACGATCGTGCTGCGCTCCTTCCTGCGCAACCTCGAGGCGCTCTACCGGGCCTGGTCGGCGTCGGGCGGCGATCCGTCCGTCGGCATCCGCGACTCCTACACGCGCCGCTGCGTGACGATCGGCTCCCGCGTCCGGGTCACGCTGGCGCAGGACGAGATCTGGGAGGGACAGGCCACGGGCATCGACGACTCGGGCCGGCTGCTCGTCGACGGTCGTGCGATCAGCGCCGGTGATATCACCCACCTGCGTCCGGCCAGGTGACAGAATCAATCGCATGAGCCTTCCACGCAAGCTGATGATCGACGGGGAACAGACCGTCGAGACGACTCGAACGCACGTCAAGAAGCTCTTCCTGCCGTTCGCGGTCCTGCTGGTGGTGTGCGTGGCCGCCGGCTTCCTGGTCGCCCAGATCGGCGACAAGGGCGATGGCAAGGTCGGCTGGGTCGTCATCGCGATCGCCGCGATCCTGATCGTGTGGGGCTCGTTCCTGCCGTTCCTGAGCTGGTACCTGTGGACGTACACGCTGACCAACAAGAGGATCGTCGAGCAGAAGGGCATCCTGACCCGCACCGGCCGGGTCATCCCGCTCAGCCGCATCAACGACGTCGCGTTCGAGAAGAACCTCAACGACCGCATCCTCGGCTGCGGGACGCTGATCATCCACGACGCCAGCGAGCAGGCCGGCCTCCAGCTCGACGACATCCCCCGGGTCGAGGCGTTCCACCGCACCGTGACCAACCTGGTGTTCGAGAAGCACGATCAGCAGAGGGACGATGAATCGGTCTGAGCTCCGCGACCTGCTCGCCAGCCTCATCCTGGGCGGCGAGCTGACCTTGACGAGCGCCGAGGTCGCCCGCAAGGGCGGTCTGGAGCTCGAGCAGGGCCAGCGCCTGTGGCGCGCCCTCGGCTTCCCCGAGACCGGCGACAGCATCGCCTACGGCGAGCCGGACGTCGCCGCCATGGCGACGGTCGGTGGTGCGATCGAGTCCGGGGTCATGGACGAGCAGACGGTCTTTCGCATGACGCGGGCCCTCGGCACGACGATGGCGCGGCTCGCCGACTGGCAGATCTCCACGCTCGTCGAGCAGGTCGAGCACGACGTCCAGGACGGCAAGGCCAGCACGCGGCTGGAGGCTGCGGTCGACCTCGCCGAGAACGCGGCGCCGGGCTTCGAGCACCTCATGATCTACGCCTGGCGACGCCACCTCGCCGCCGCCGCGGCCCGCATCGAGGCGCTCGGTGCCGCCGATGAGGAGCTCTTGTCGACGACCATGACGGTCGGCTTCGCGGACCTCTCGCGGTTCACGTCGCTGTCGAACGGCCTCGACGACAACTCGCTCGGCGCGCTCGTGGAGAACTTCGAGACGCGGTGCGCCGACATCGTGACCGCCCACGGCGGACGCGTCATCAAGACGCTCGGCGACGCGGTGCTGTTCGTGACGGACAACCCTCGCGAGGGCACCCGCACGGCCCTCGACCTCGTCCGGCAGATCGCGATGCGCACCGAGCTGCCCAACATCTGCGTGGGCCTCGCGACCGGCTCGGTCATCAGCCGGCTCGGCGACGTCTACGGGCCGCCGGTCAACCTCGCTGCGCGGCTCTCGCACGTGGCGCGCAGCAATCGCGTCCTGGTCGACGACGCGACGGCGGCCGGCATCGGCGACGAGTTCGACAAGCGCGCGCTGCCCCCGCGGCCGCTGCGCGGATTCGGCAACATCTCGCCGATCACCGTGAGCGAACGACGGGGCTTCCGCTCCCGATAGGCTGACGGGGTGCCCACACCTGAGCTCGCCGTCATCGGCGGAGGACAGCTGGCCCGGATGATGCAGCAGTCGGCGATCGGCCTCGGCGTCCGCATCAGGCTCCTGGCGGAGGGACCCGACGTGTCCGCCGCGCAGGTCGTGCCGGACCACGTCGTCGGCGACCACACCGACCTCGACGCACTGCGGACGGCCGTCGGCGACGCCCCTGTCGTGACGTTCGACCACGAGCACGTGCCGCCCGAGCACCTGCGCGCCCTCGAGGCCGAGGGGCACGCGTGCCGTCCCGGCCCGCACGCGCTGCTGTACGCGCAGGACAAGGCCGCGATGCGCGAGCGCCTGGGCGCGCTCGGCGTCCCGTGCCCCCGCAACGCCACGATCTCCTCGCGGGACGACCTCGAGGCGTTCGGCTACCCGGCGGTCGTGAAGACGACGCGCGGGGGATACGACGGCAAGGGCGTGTGGGTCGTCCGGTCGGCCGCCGACGCCGACGAGGCCTTCGCGGCCGACCGCCCGCTGCTGGCCGAGGAGCTCGTCGACTTCCGTCGCGAGCTGTCGGCGCTGGTCGCGCGATCGCCGTCGGGAGAAGTGCGCTCGTACCCCGTCGTCGAGTCGCGGCAGGTCGGCGGCGTGTGCGCCGAGGTCATCGCGCCGGCGCCCGAGCTCGACGCCGACCTGGCCACTGCGGCCAAGGCGCTCGCCGAGCGCATCGCGACCGAGCTCGACGTCACCGGCATCCTCGCGGTCGAGCTGTTCGAGACCGCCGACGGCCGGCTGCTCGTCAACGAGCTCGCGATGCGTCCGCACAACACGGGGCACTGGTCGATCGACGGCGCGGAGACGAGCCAGTTCGAGAACCACCTGCGCGGCGTCCTCGACCTGCCGCTGGGCTGCACGCACGCCCGGGCATCGTGGTCGGTCATGGTCAACGTCCTGGGCGGTGACGTCGAGGACCTCGTGGCCCAGCGCGCCGTGGTGCTGGCGGCGGAGCCCGACGTCAAGGTGCACCTGTACGGCAAGGCGGTCAAGGCAGGGCGGAAGGTCGGTCACGTGACGGCCTACGGGTCCGACCTCGACGACGTCCTGGCGCGCGCCCGGCACGCGGCATCGCTGTTCACTGTCGGCTGACGCGCGGGGCACGTTCGGGCGTCGCGCCGCGGATAGTGTGGGTGGCATGACTGACATCTCCCCCACGGGTCCCGCACGCGTCGGCATCGTCATGGGCTCGGACTCCGACTGGCCGACGATGGAGGCCGCGGCGACCGCGCTGGGCGAGTTCGGCATCGCGTACGAGGCCGACGTGGTGTCGGCGCACCGCATGCCCGACGAGATGCTGGCCTACGGCCGCGACGCCCACGGGCGCGGGCTCGAGGTCATCATCGCCGGCGCCGGAGGAGCGGCCCACCTTCCGGGCATGCTCGCGGCCGTCACGCCGCTGCCGGTCATCGGCGTCCCGGTGCCGCTCAAGCACCTCGACGGCATGGACTCGCTGCTGTCGATCGTCCAGATGCCCGCGGGGGTGCCGGTCGCGACGGTGTCGATCGGCAATGCCCGTAACGCCGGCCTCCTGGCCGTGCGCATCCTCGCCGCCGGAGACGGCGACCTGACCGAGAAGATGCTGGCCTTCCAGGCCGAGCTCGCCGACGTCGCCCGCGCCAAGGGCGAGAAGGTCCGCAACCCGGCCAAGGGTCTCGCCGGCTTCCGCTGACGTCCCCCGTGCGGTTTACCCGGTTAACCGGGTAGTCCACTGCTTCCACGGGCAAATTTGCCCACGGAGGATTCGGTTTACCCAGTTAACCGCGCCACCCCGGGTCAGGCCAGCTGGTCCTCGGGCGACAGGCGCAGGGTCTTGTCCGACCAGCGGCGCAGGTCCGACAGCAGGGTTGTGTCCATCATCAGGTTCGTGCCGTACGACGGCATCATGTCCAGCAGCCGGGGACGCCAGGCGTCGAGCCGGTCGGCGAAGCAGGTCTCGAGCACGTCGACCATCGCGGCGACGGCCGTCGACGCACCGGGCGAGGCGCCGAGGAGACCGGCGATCGTCCCGTCGCGGTGGGTCACGGCGCACGTGCCGAACTCGAGCGTCCCGGAGAGGCCGTTGCGGCGGATCGTCTGCACGCGCTGCCCCGCCGTGATGAGCTCGAAGTCGTCGCCGTCAATGCCGGGTGCGAACTCCAGCAGGCCCTCGACGCGCTGCTCGCGCGACTTGAGCAGCTCCTTGACGAGGTACACCGTCAGCGGCATCGAGTTCATGCCCACGCCGAGCATCGAGAACAGGTTGCCGGGCCGGATCGAGAACGGCAGATCGGTGAGCCGCCCCTCCTTGAGGAAGCGCGGCGAGAAGCCCGCGTACGGGCCGAACATCAGGCTGGACGTCCCGTCGACGACGCGCGTATCGAGGTGCGGCACCGACATCGGCGGGGCGCCGACGGGCGGCTTGCCGTAGACCTTGGCGTGGTGGCCCTTCGCGAGATCGGGGTTCGTGGTCCTCAGGAACTGGCCGCTGACCGGGAAGCCGCCGAATCCGCGGATCTCGGGGATGCCGGACTTCTGCAGCAGGTGCAGCGCGCCGCCGCCCGCCCCGACGAAGACGAAGCGAGCGTTGACGCGCGTCTTCTCGCCCGTCCGGGTGTCCTTGACCACGACGGTCCAGGTCGAGTCGGCGTTCTGCTTGAGGTTGCGGACCTCGGTGTCGTAGTGGATCTCGGCGCCGTTGTCGCCCAGGTGCGTGAGCAGCTGGCGGGTCAGCTCGCCGAAGTCGACGTCGGTGCCACCCTCGCTCCAGTTCAGCGCCAGTGTCTCGTCGTCGCTGCGCCCGGCCGACATCAGCGGCAGGCGGCGGGCGATCTCGGAGCGGTCGTCGACGTACTCGATGCCCTCGAACAGGGGGTTGTCGACGAGCGCCGCGTGACGCGCCTTCAGGTAGGCAGCGTCCGCCTCGCCGCGCACGAAGCTGACGTGCGGGACGGCGTTGACGAACGACCGCGGGTCGCCCAGGAAGCCCTGGGTGACGCCGTGCGACCAGAACTGGCGCGACAGCTGGAATTGCTGGTTGACCGTGATGGCCTTGCTGACGTCGACGCTGCCGTCGGGACGCTGCGGCGTGTAGTTGAGCTCGCACAGGGCCGAGTGACCCGTGCCGGCGTTGTTCCACGGGCTCGAGCTCTCGAGAGCGGGGGCGCCCAGCCGCTCGAACAGGCTGATGCTCCAGTCCGGCTCGAGGCCCTTGATCAGGGCGCCGAGCGTGGCGCTCATGATGCCCGCGCCCACCAGGAGGACGTCCGTGTGGACGACCGCCGGGGTGTGGCGGGGCCGGATGACGAGGGAAGAGCGTTCAGTCACGCGACGATCACCGTGAATCTAGGTCGTAGGTCCGTTGAGAGGCCCTTGTGAAGCCCTGCACAAGCCTTGCGCGCCGCGGGGCCCGATGCCTCATCGACCGGGTGTGATCTTGTCGTGCAGGCGTGTGACGTATCTCTCTGCGCCGCCCCTCAGGAGCGGTAGAGCCCTTCGCTGTACTGCTGCCCGTAGTACGCCTGGATGTCCGCCAGGCTCTCGTCCTGGTGCTCGATGTTCTTCGCGATCTGCGCGCGGCTCATGACGGCATCGGGGTCCCACGTGCCGGGCTCCCACAGCCGGGAGCGCAGGAACGCCTTGGCGCAGTGGAAGAACACCTGCTCGACCGCGACCTCCAGGATCACGACGGGCCGGTGGCCCTTGACCTCCATGCGGCCGGCGTACGGCGCCTCGGCCAGCAGGGTCGCCCGGCCGTTGACCCGCAGGGTGTCGCCGCGCCCCGGGATCAGGAACAGCAGCCCGACGTGAGGGTTCTGCAAGATGTTCGCGAAGCCGTCGGCCCGCCGGTTGCCGGGACGCTCGGGGATCGCGAGGGTCGTGTCGTCGACCACGAGGGCGAAGCCCGCCGGATCGCCCTTCGGCGAGACGTCGCACCGGCCCGTGGCGTCGGACGTCGCGACGAGGCACAGTGGCGAGGCCGCCAGCCAGGCTCGGTGCTCGGGTGTGAACGTCTGGCGATCCTTGTCGAGGGCCCGTTGCGTGGGCTCGCCGAGGAGGTCCCTCAGGTCCTGCTCGCTGGTGATCTCACGGCGCACGTGAGAGAGACTACGCGTCTCGCACGTACGACGTCAGCGTCGTGAGGGTCGGACGCGCCGGGGACGAGGCGAAGCCGAATCGCACGGGCGGCGTCACGGGGGCCAGCTCTCCGAGCTCCTCGCCCTCCCACGTGGCCCGCGCGCAGGTCAGCCGGCACACGCGGGACGCGGCGTACCACTCAGTGCGGCCGCCGCCGGCCGATCCGTAGGTCCTGACGCCGGGCATCAGCCGTCCGGCGAACGGATTGCACAGCCGGGCCCACCACGCGCTGCGCCGGACGACGCTCGGAACGTGGCCCAGGACGAGGGACACCCACAGCGGCTTGCCCGGCGTGAACCTCAGCTGGAGCGACCGGGTGTGCACCGACCACTCGTCGCCGCGGGCGATCGACACCGGCTCGATGCGAACCTCGTCGAAGGCGTACGTCGACGCGACGAAGTCGGCGACGGCCTGGCGGGGCGCGATCAGGATGCGGTGCCCCGACGGCTGCTCGACCATGACGTCCGCGAACGTCCCGAACGGGCTCTCGTCCCACATGCCGACGACGATGCGCGTGCCCGACGCGGTCCCGATGCCCGCGATGCGTCCCGCGAAGGAGCTTGTCATGCCGCCAGTGTGTCCGACGGTTCCACACAGGTGGCAGGCTCGGAGCCGTGACCGAACTGCCCCGCGCCGCCTCGGACCTCCTGGCCGAGTGGCAGCTGACGGCCGACGGTGATGCGGTGCAGGGGACGACGGCGCTGGTCGTGCCGGTGACGACGGAGGGCCGTCCCGCCGTCCTGAAGCTCGCCGCACCCGATGACGAGGCGCGGCACGAGATCCTGGCGCTCCAGACCTGGCACGGCCGCGGCGCCGCGCTCCTCCTGCGCGCCGATCCGCGCCGCCGCGCGATGCTGCTGGAGCGCCTGCACCCGCGGCGACTCACGACCCTGC
>JAOPXY010000121.1 GCA_025964895.1 Aeromicrobium sp. | reverse complement strand
CCACGGTAGGTCGGTGCCGGTAAGTTGCCAGTCGTGCAGCCGCGTACCTTCTCCATCCCGATGCCGACGACGTTCCGAGGCATCACCCGTCGCGAGGGCATGGTGTTCGAGGGGCCCGCGGGCTGGGCCGAGTTCAGCCCGTTCCACGACTACGACGCCCGCGAGAGCGCGCCGTGGCTCGCGGCGGCGATCGAGTCCGCCGAGCGGGAGTGGCCCACGGCGCTGCGCACGCACGTGCCCGTCAACTGCACCGTCCCCGCCGTCGGGCCCGCCGAGGCGGCCGCGATCGTCCGCCGCAGCGGATGCTCGACGGCCAAGGTCAAGGTCGCCGAGAAGGGCCAGACGCTGGCGGACGACATCGAGCGCATCGAGGCCGTCCGCGACGCCCTGGGTCCGCGCGGCAAGGTGCGTGTCGACGCCAACGGCGGCTGGTCCGTCGATCAGGCGGTCAGCGCGATCGCGGCGCTGAACCTCGCGAGCCACGGGCTGGAGTACGTCGAGCAGCCGTGCGCATCGGTCGAGGACCTCGCCGCGGTGCGTCGCCGCGTCGGCGTGCCGATCGCCGCCGACGAGTCGATCCGCCGCGCGGACGATCCCTTCCGCGTGGTCGAGCTGGAGGCCGCCGACATCGCGGTGCTCAAGGTCGCGCCCCTCGGCGGCGTGCACGCGTGCCTGCGCATCGCCGAGCAGATCGGCCTGCCGGTCGTGGTCTCCAGCGCCGTCGACACCTCGATCGGCCTCGCCGCGGGCCTCGCGCTCGCGGCCGCGCTGCCCGAGCTGCCGTACGCGTGCGGCCTCGCCACGACGTCGCTGCTGGACGGCGACGTCGTCGCCTCTCCGCTCGTCCCGGTCGGCGGTCTGCTGCCGGTCGGACGTCAGGCGCTCGACCCGGACGCCTACGGCCGGGTCGCCGCCGACGGCGAGACGGACGCCCGCTGGCAGGCCCGGCTCTCGGCCGTTCGCGCGGTGCTGTCATGAGCCAGCAGACCTCGGTCGGCGTCGCCCGCCGGTTCGTGATGGAGCTGCGAGTGCGCGGGGTCGAGGACGCCGTGCTGGCGCCCGGTTCGCGCTCCGGCCCCCTCGCGCTGGCGCTGGCGGCTGCCGACGAGCAGGGGCTCATCCGTCTGCACGTGCGCATCGACGAGCGGGAGGCGGCCTTCCTGGCCCTCGGCCTCGCGAAGGCGTCGAGACGGCTCGTCCCCGTCGTCACGACCTCGGGAACGGCGGTCGCGAACCTCCACCCGGCGATGCTCGAGGCGCTCCACAGCGACGTCCCCGTGCTCGCCGTGACGGCCGACCGCCCCGGCCGGCTGCGTGGCACCGGTGCGAACCAGACGACCGAGCAGCGGGAGATCTTCCCGGGCATCCCGTTCATCGAGCGCGTCAAGCAGATCACCGTCGGCCCGGCGCACCTCAACCTGGAGCTCGACGAGCCCCTCATCGAACCGATCAAGTGGGAGCTGGGCGGTGCTCATGGTGACGGTGGCGGCTTCCTCCGATTCCACAACCCGAGGATCAAGCACCTGGAGACCGGCCCACGCACCGTCGTCGTCGCCGGCGACGATGCCCGCCAGCCCGCCCGCATCCTGGCGCGCGACGCCGGCTGGCCGCTGCTCGCGGAGCCGTCGTCGGGCTCGCGCAACGGCGAGGCGCTCGTGTCCTACCGGCTGCTGCTGGCCCACTCACCGCTGGCCGAGCGGATCGAGCGGGTCGTCAGCTTCGGCCATGCCACGCTCACCCGGCCCGTCACCCGGCTGCTGTCGCGCACGGACATCCCGATCGTCCACGTCGGCACGCAGGCGACGTTCCCCGTGCCGGCCGGACCGAACGTCACGTTCACCGACGAGGTCACGACCACGGGCGCGGACGACCCCGCCTGGCTCGACGCCTGGAAGCAGGCCGACGCGACCGCCACCGACACCGTCGATGCCCTCGTCCCCGGCACCCCGTACGAGGTCGCCCTCGCGGTCAATCGGGCCGTGTCGCCGGAGGGGCTGCTGTTCGTGGGGTCGTCCAGCCCGATCCGCGACCTCGACCTCGTCGCGCGGCCGTACCCCGTCGGGGAACGGCGGCTGATCATCGCCAACCGCGGACTCGCGGGCATCGACGGCGTGCTGTCGTCGGCGATCGGTGCGGCCCTGGCCCGTCCGTCGAGCCGCGCGATCGCGTACGTCGGCGACCTGACGTTCCTGCACGGCAGCAACGGGCTTCTGATCGGTCCCGGGGAACCGCGGCCCGACCTGACGATCGTCGTCGCGTCCGACGACGGCGGCAGCATCTTCTCGACCCTCGAGCAGGGCGCCCCTGAGTATGCCGTCTCGTTCGAGCGGGTCTTCGCGACGCCGACGGGCGCCGATCTCGGCGCGCTGTGCGCCGGCTACGGCGTGCCGCACCGCCTCGTGGCGGCGGGCGAGCTCGCCGCTGTCCTGGCCGAGGACGTCACCGGCATCCGGGTCGTCGAGGTGCCGGTCGACCGCACCGGCAGGCGCGAGCTCGATGCCCGCATCGCGGCGGACGTCCGGGCCGAGCTCCGATCCTGACAGCAGTTGTGTCACGGTCATACTCGCAGTAGGTTTGTGGTCTGTATCACTGCATCGAGAGGGACTCATGACCGCCGACACGTTCGACTACGTCGTCATTGGATCGGGCAGCGCCGGCGGTGTCGTCGCTGCGCGCCTGAGCGAGGACCCGGGCACCAGCGTCCTGCTGCTGGAGGCCGGGCCGGCCGACGACGACGAGATGATCCGCATGCCGCTGGGATTCTCGACGCTGTTCAAGACCAAGTGGGACTGGAACTACGAGACGACCCCGCAGAAGCACCTCGCGGGCCGCCGGGCGTACTGGCCCCGCATGAAGGCCCTCGGCGGCTGCTCGTCGATGAACGCCATGATCTACATCCGCGGCAACCACGCCGACTACGACGAGTGGCGCGACGCCCACGGTGCCACGGGCTGGGGATTCGACGACGTCCTGCCGTACTTCAAGAAGGCCGAGGGCAACACGCGCCTCGGCGATCCATTCCACGGCACGGACGGACCGCTGCACGTCGAGGACCGCACCTACGTGCACCCGCTCAGCGCGGCCTTCGTGGACTCCGCGGTCGCGGCGGGCCTCAAGCCGACGGACGACTTCAACGGTGCCGAGCAGGAGGGCGTCGGCGCGTACCAGACCACGACGAAGAAGGGGCGTCGGTGGTCGGTGGCCGATGGCTACATCCGGCCGGCCCAGGACCGTCCGAACCTGACGGTCCTCACGGAGGCCTTCGTCACCAGCATCGTCCTCGACGGCAACCGCGCGACCGGCGTCGCCTACCGGCGGCACGGCCAGGATCTCGTGGCCCGCGCCGACGCCGAGGTCGTCCTCAGCGGGGGCGCCATCAACAGCCCGCAGCTCTTGATGCTGTCGGGCATCGGCCCGGGGGCGCACCTGCGCGAGATGGGCATCGACGTCGTCGTCGAGTCCCCCGGCGTGGGCCAGAACCTCCAGGACCACCCGGTCTCGGGGCTCCTGAGCTACACCAAGGACACGACGGACGTCGCCGAGATGCTCGGCCTCGGCAACCTGCTGAAGTGGCGCGCCACGGGCAAGGGGCCGCTGAGCTCGAACGTCGCCGACACCGGCGCGTTCTTCGCCTCACGCGACGACCTCGCCCTGCCGGACATCCAGCTGCACGTGGCGCCCACGGGCTTCTACGACAACGGCATGCACGAGCCCACTCGGCGGGCCCAGACGACCGCGGTGACGCTGGTGAACGTCCAGAGCAAGGGGCACGTCCGCCTGCGATCGGCTGATCCGACCTGGCACCCCGAGATCGATCCGGGCTACTTCGACGACCGGGCCGACCTCGACGCGATGATCGCCGGCTTCCGCAGGGCGCTGGACGTCGTCCGGCAGGGACCCATCGCCAAGCTCATCGAGGAGCCGTGGGTGCCGTCGTCGGCCGATCCCTCGGACGACGAGATCATCGAGAGCATCGGCCGGCTCGGGCAGACGCTCTACCACCCCGTCGGCACCTGCTCGATGGGCACGATCGAGGGCAGCGTCGTCGATCCGGAGCTGCGCGTCCACGGCGTCGAGGGCTTGCGCGTCGCCGACGCGTCCGTCATGCCCCGCGTGCCGCGCGGCAACACCAATGCACCCACCATCATGATCGGCGAGAAGGCCGCCGACCTCATCAAGGAGTCACGATGAGCACCCGATCGTTCTGCTCCTCCCGCAAGCTCCTTCCACAGAAAGACGGGGACCCCGCATGACCGCAACGCTCGAGCCCACCGCCACCGAGGCGCCCGCCGAGACCTTCGACTCGCTCAACCCCGCCAACGGCGACGTCGTCGGCACGCACTCTGTCGCCTCGAAGGCCGACGTCGACGCGGCCGTCGCCCGGGCCCGTGAGGCCGCCGCCTGGTGGGGCGAGCTGGGCTTCGAGGAGCGGGCAGAGCACCTGCTCACCTGGCGCAGCGTCGTGACGCGTCGCATCGCCCAGCTCGCCGACCTGTCACACCGCGAGACCGGCAAGCCGCACGGCGACGCGCAGCTCGAGATCGTCCTGGCGATCGACCACATCGCCTGGGCGGCCAAGCACGCCAGGAAGGTGCTCGGCCCGCACAAGGTGAAGTCGGGCCTGCTGATGGCCAACCAGGCCGCAACGGTGGAGTACAAGCCCCTCGGCGTGGTCGGGGTCATCGGCCCCTGGAACTACCCGGTCTTCAAGCGAATGGGCTCGATCGCTTACGCGCTAGGCGCCGGCAACACCGTGGTGTTCAAGCCCAGCGAGTTCACGCCCGGCGTCGGGCAGTGGCTGGCCGACTCGTTCAGCGAGGTCGTGCACGGCCGTCCCGTCCTGCAGGTCGTGACGGGCCTCGGCGAGACGGGCAACGCCCTCTGCACCGCCGACATCGACAAGCTCGCGTTCACCGGATCGGGCCGCACCGGCAAGAAGGTCATGGCCGCGTGCGCCGAGAACCTGACCCCCGTGCTGATCGAGGCCGGTGGCAAGGACTCGCTCATCGTCGACGAGGACGCCGACCTCCCGAAGGCCGCGGAGGCCGCCCTGTGGGGCGGCATGTCGAACGCGGGTCAGACCTGCATCGGCACCGAGCGCGTGTACGTCCACGAGCGGGTGTTCGACGCATTCATGACCGAGATCCTCCAGCAGGCCAAGGGGCTGCGGGCCGGCGCCGACGCCGGAGCCAAGATCGGGCCCATCACGATGCCGTCGCAGATCGACGTCATCCGCAGCCACGTCGACGATGCCATCGCCAAGGGCGCGAACGTCGCCCTCGGCGGCGCGGAGGCGGTCGGCGAGCGGTTCGTGCAGCCCATCATCTTGACCCACGTGCCGGAGGACTCCACCGAGATCACCGAGGAGACCTTCGGCCCGACCCTGGCGATCAACCCCGTCGGGAGCATGGACGAGGCCGTCGCGCTGACCAACGCCACCTCCTACGGCCTGGCCGGTGCGGTGTTCTCCAAGAAGCACGGCATGGACGTCGCGCGGCGCATCCGCTCGGGCATGACGTCGGTCAACTCCGTCATCGCCTTCGCCGGGGTTCCGACGCTGCCGTTCGGGGGAGTCGGCCAGTCCGGGTTCGGCCGCATCCACGGCCCCGACGGGCTCAAGGAGTTCACGTACGCCAAGGCCATCACGCGGCAGAAGTTCAAGCCCATCATGATGCTGACGTCCTTCGCCCGTGACGCCAAGACCGACGCCAAGGTGGCGCAGCTCATCACGGTGCTCCACGGAGGCAAGCAGACGCTCAAATAACGCGGTCGGGGGTCTGCAGGCCGGTAGCGGTGGATCCTCCACCGAATGGGGGCCGTTGACGCCTCATACGGTGGAGCATCCACCGCGCCGCCGGGAAACGGTGGAGCATCCACCAACCTGAGGTAGCGGGCCGCCGCATCTAGGGAGTTCGTCCGATGCGGGGGCCTGCCTCAGGCTCCAA
This sequence comes from Aeromicrobium sp., assembly GCA_025964895.1. Classification (GTDB taxonomy): domain Bacteria; phylum Actinomycetota; class Actinomycetes; order Propionibacteriales; family Nocardioidaceae; genus Aeromicrobium. Next base: position 13,396 of record JAOPXY010000121.1, on the reverse strand, counting down.
TGCTGGACGCATGATCATCGACCCGCAGTCCTTCGTCGTCCTGGAGATGGATCGCCATCTTGCCGCCGCACGTGCCGCCCAGGCCGCGCAGGCCGCGCGTGCCCCCCGTGCCGAGATCGCGGCACGTCGCCGCCGGCCGGGGCGCCACCGCGGGCTCCGCCTGCGCCTGGCGGCGTGGGCCACGGGCCGCACCGCACACGTGTGAGTGCGACAGCGTCCCCGGTGTCAGTGCCGTCGGCCATGATGGAGCACATGGCGAACGACCGACCTCCCTCCACGCCGCTGATCGGCCGCCGCCGCGAGTTCGACCTGCTGCTGGCGTACGCGGGGGTCACCGAGCCGGCGGCGCGCGACGTCGTCCTGCTGGGGGGCGACGCGGGCATCGGCAAGACCCGCCTGCTCCGCGAGCTGGGCCTGCGCGCCCGCGAGGCCGGGCACCGGGTCATGGCCGGTCACTGCCTCGACCTGGGTGACAGCGCGCTGCCGTACCAGCCGTTCGCGGAGGCGTTCTCCGACCTGTCCGACGACGTGCGCGACATCCTGGCCGAGCGGTTCCCCGCCCTGGCCCCGCTGCTGCCGTGGCCCTCCGCGGCTCCCGGGCCCGGTGTCGAGCGCGCCGAGCTGTTCGCGTCGGTCGTCGGTGCGCTCGACTCGCTGGCCGTCGACCAGCCGCTCCTGCTCGTCATCGAGGACGCCCACTGGGCTGACGCCTCCACCCGCCACCTCATCCGGTACGTCCTGGCGCAGGGCTTCCACAGCCTCGTGCACGTCGTCGTGAGCTACCGTGCCGACGACCTGCACCGCAAGCACCCGCTGCGGCAGGCCATCGCGGAATGGGTGCGGCTGCCGGGCGTGCGCCGCATCGAGCTCGAGCCGCTCGACGACGCCGACGTCGTCGATCTCGTGCGGGTCCGTTCTCCGGGTGATCTGGCTGCCGACGACCTGCAGGCCGTCGTCCAGCGCGCCGCCGGCAACGCCTTCTTCGTCGAGGAGCTGCTCGACGCCGGCCTCGACGACCAGCGGACGTCGCTGCCCGAGACGCTCAGCGATCTTCTGCTGGTCAGGCTCGAGCGGCTCGACGAGAATGCCCGCCACCTGGTGCGGGCGGCATCGGTCACGGACGGCCGCGAGGGCTTCGCCGCGCTGGCGGCCGCCGCCGGGCTCACCGACGTCGAGCTCGACGAGGCGCTCGGCTCCGCGGTCGACCACAAGGTCCTGCGCCGCAACTCGGCCGACGACTACGGCTTCCGTCACGCATTGCTCGGCGAGGCGCTGCGCGACGACCTGCTGCCCGGCGAGCGGCGGCGCATCCACGCCGCCTTCCTGGCGGCCCTCGACGCCGATGCGCCCCCCGCGACCGTGGCCCGCCACGCGATGGCGGCCGGCGAGCGCGAGATCGCCTTCAGCGCGACGGTGCGGGCGGCCGAGGCGGCCAGCCGGGTCGCCGGCTACGACGAGGCCGCCCAGCACTATGAGCAGGCGCTCGCCCTGATCGACGCCGCACCCGAGGGCACCGACGAGGTCGACCTGGTCATCGACGCGGCCAATGCGCTCGTCACGTCCGGGCAGGTGCTGCGAGCGCTGGAGCTGCTGCGCGACCAGATCGACCAGCTGCCGACCGATCTCAGCACCGACTGCCACGGCCGGCTGCTCGTGGCGATCGGCAACACCAGCTACTTCGCCGGCCTCGACACCGAGTCCGACGAGGCCAGCTGCGAGGCGGAGCAGATCGTCCCCGACGAACCCACCGTGCTGCGCGCCGAGGTGGCCGCGCTGCGGGCACGGGCGCTGGCGAGCCGCCGCCGCGACGACGCCGCCGCCGTCTGGGCCGAACGCGCGCTCGCCATCGCCGAGCAGATCGACTGCGAGCCGGTCATCTCCGACGCCAAGGTCACGCTGACGCGGCTCATGGTGCGATCCGGTGACGACCCCGCCAAGGCCAAGCTGGCGTTCCGCGAGCTCGTGGAGGGCTCCCGGGCCGCCGGCCACGTACTCGGCGAGCTGCGCGGCCTGCACCAGATGGCCTTCGTCCACGTCAACGCCGGCGAGCTCGACGACGCCGAGCGCGTCTTCACCGAGGTCATGGATCGCGCCGAGCAGACCGGCTGGTCGTGGGGTCCCTACGGATTCGACGGCCGGTTCTTCGGGGCACTGCTGGCCTACATGCGCGGTCGATGGGACCGGGCACTCGAGCTGTGCGCGGTCGGTCCGGGAGCTCCGGCCATGTTCGAGGCGTACCTGCAGGCCATCGCCCTGCTCGTCGCGGCGGGCCGCGGTCAGGTAGAGCAGATCGAGCGCACGCTGCCGGTCCGTTCCCTGTGGCGGCACGACATCGCCTCGTCCGTGCACAGCTCGACCGCCCTGGTCGACCTCCATGCGGTGGCCGGCGACCTGCCCGCCGCCCGCCAGGTTTACGAGCAGCTGGTCGAGCTGCAGACGCGGGCCTGGGACGAGCCCCTGTTCCCCGGCCGGGTCCGCATCGCGGCCCAGCTGGTCGGTCAGTACGCCACGGCGGCGCCGTCGCTCGACCGGGCCGAGCGGACGGCCCTGCTCGACCACGCCGCCGAGCTCGTTGAGATGGTCGAGGCCGTCGTCGTCGACAACCCGCTGTTCGGCCCCGAGGGCGAGGCCTGGCGACGGCGCGCGCACGCCGAGGTCGCCCGACTGCGGTGGCTGTGCGGCGTCGACGCCCCCGCCGCGGACGAGCTCGTCGAGCTGTGGCGCGGAGCCAGCGAGCTGTTCGTGGCGCTCGGCGACCCCTATGAGACGGCGCGATCGGCCGCCCGGCTCGCCGCGGTGCTGCTGACGACCGGCGGCGACGCCGAGGGTGTGGCGCTCATCGCCGAGGCGCGTGAGACCGCGCAGCGGCTGGGCGCACGTCCGCTCCTGGCGGAGCTCGACCACCTGAGGCCGCGACCGGTGCGCTCGGAGGCCGATCTGACGCCGCGCGAGGTCGAGGTGCTGCAGCACGTGGCGGTGGGGCTGAGCAACGGCGAGATCGGCAACCGGTTGTTCATCAGCACGAAGACCGTCTCGGTCCACGTGTCGAACATCCTGGCCAAGCTGGGGGCCTCCGGCCGCACCGAGGCCGCGGCGATCGCCCGTCGTCGCGGCCTGATCGGCGACTGAACGACGACCTTGCTCGCTGCGCTCGCCCTGGGCGCCCGGCTACCCTGATCGGGTGAGCTTCCATCGTTTCGTCGCCCTCGGCGATTCCTTCACCGAGGGCGTCGGCGATCACGACGCCACCCGCCCCAACGGCGTCCGCGGGTGGGCCGATCGGGTGGCGGAGGTGCTGGCGGACGACGACGTCACCTACGCCAACCTGGCTATCCGCGGCCGCAAGCTGCTGCAGATCGCGGCGACGCAGATCGATCCTGCGCTGGAGATGAAGCCCGACCTGGTCACGATCTACGCCGGCGCCAACGACGTGCTGCGTCCGCGCGTCGACATCGACCACCTGATCGAGGTGTACGACGCGGCCATCGGCCGGCTCGTCGACGGGGGCGCCCGCGTCGTCATGTTCACGGCCTACGACCCAGGCGGGGCGCCGGTGTTCGGTGCCCTGCGGGGGCGGTTCGCGATCTACAACGAGCTCGTCCGGGAGGTCGCCGACACGCACGGCGCGACGCTGGTCGACTTCTGGCGCCTGCGCGACTACCGCGACGACCGCCTGTGGGACGTCGACAGGATGCACATGTCGTCGGCGGGCCACCAGCGCATGGCGATCGCGGTGCTCGACACGCTCGGCGTCGCCCATGACCTGCGACCGCTCGACCTCGCCGAGCGACCCGTCCTGACCGCGAGGCAGCGCCGCGCCGCCCATCTCGACTGGGCTCGGGCGCACGCCGCCCCCTGGGTCAAGCGGCGACTCACCGGCACGTCGTCGGGCGACTCGATGGATCCCCGCCGGCCCGTCCTCGCACCCGTCGCGCCGCCGGGCGGCTGACACCGTCATGGTCCGTCTGCCCAGGCTCGGCCCCAAGCTGTCCGCGCCGCCGACGAACCTCGACGAGGACTCGATGGAGCGCCTCGACGCGTTCATGCGGATGGCCGGTGACGACAAGGTCATCAATACCCGTCGGCTGTTGTGGCTCGCGGTCGTGTTCGCAGGGCCCCTGCGCCTCAAGGACGACAAGGACCCGAAAGCGTCGGACGACTCGATCGTGCTGAGCCCGCACACCGTCGTCATGACGCCGCAGCAGCTCGTCGGCGTCGCGAAGGTCGGCTACTACCTGACGCAGCTCGAGGTGGGCGAGTCGATCAAGCCCGCCAAGGTCTACGAGGTCGAGGACGGCAACGGCTGGTGGCACCTCGACGGCCTCCACCGCCTGCTCGCCGCGCGAATCATGGGCCAGTCGTTGGACGCGAGGATCTACCGCTGAACGGCTCCCCGGCCCACCCGACCCGGATCTGCGGTGGGGTCACTCGCCGGGGGTCAGGGCGTCGCGGACGGGGATGAGCTTGGCGTTGGACTCAGCCAGCTCGTCGCCGGGCACCGAGTCGGCGACGATCCCGCAGCCGGCGAACAGGCGGACGGTGCGGCCGTCGCCCTCGATCTGCGCCGAACGCAGCGCGATGCCCCACTCGCCGTCGCCGCGGGCGTCGATCCAGCCGACGGGACCGGCGTAGCGCCCACGGTCGAGCCGCTCGATGTCGGCGATGAGCCGCACGGCCGCCGCCGTGGGGGTGCCGCCGACCGCGGCGGACGGGTGCAGCGACGCGGCGAGCGTCAGGGCGCTGGCGCCGTCCCGCATGACGCCCGTGACGTCGGTGGCCAGGTGCATGACGTTGGGCAGGTGCAGCACGAACGGCGTCTCGGGCACGAACATGTTGGTGCAGTGCGGCGCCAGGGAGTCGGCGACCGAGCGCACCGCGTACTCGTGCTCCTCGAGGTCCTTGCTCGAGCGGGCCAGCGAGCCGGCCAGCGCGAGGTCGTGGGTGTCGTCGCCCGTGCGGCGGATCGTCCCGGCCAGCACCCGGGACGTCACGAGGCCCCGCTCGAGCCGCACCAGCATCTCCGGCGTCGAGCCGAAGAAGCCGTCGACGTGGAACGTCCAGCAGCTGGGGTATTCGGCCGCGAGCCGGGTCAGCGGGGCCCGCGCGTCGAGCGGCTCGTCGAGTCTCGCGATCAGATCGCGGGCCAGCACGACCTTGTCGAGGTCGCCGTCGCTGATGCGGCGCACGGCCTCGGCGACAAGCCCCTGCCACGAGACGCTGTCGACCGGTCCGTCCGCGAACGTCGTGCCGACCGGCGGACGCGCGGGGCTCGACGGGACGGGATCGGGCGCGGCGGTGATGCCGGTGCCGATGACCGTGACCCACGCCGTCCCCTCGCGGCGGCCGATGACGACCTCGGGCACGACGAGAACGCTGCCCTCGGTGTCGTCGGCGAAGGTGAACGACCCGAACGCCACGAGACCGGAGCCGGGGACGTCGACCTCGTCGCGCACGACGGCATGGGACGACAGCTCGCTCCACCACTGCGCGGCCTCGGTGAAGCGTCCGGCGCCCGCGGTGCGGAACTCGACCGTCCGGCCCCAGCCGACGAGTCCGTCGCCGCGATGGACCCACGCGAAGGCGTCGTCGTCGGGAATCAGCGCGAGCAGCGCACCGGGGTCGTCGATCGGCGCCGAACGGACCAGGAGCGGTCCGGGAGCTCCGGCGAGGAGAGGGTTGCTCACAGTCACTGAGCGTACTCGTGGCAAGGTGGACAGGTGAGCCGAGCCGGTCTGGACAAGCAGCCCCACGACGTCGCGAAGATGTTCGACGGGGTCGCCGAGAAGTACGACCTGACGAACGACGTGCTCTCGCTGGGTCAGGACCGCCGGTGGCGCAAGCGCGTCGTCGACCTGGTCGCGCCGCAGCCTGGCGAGCTCATCCTCGACCTCGCGGCGGGTACCGGGACGTCCAGCCAGCCCTTCGCCGACGCGGGTGCGACCGTCGTCCCGTGCGACTTCTCGATCGGCATGCTCGAGGTCGGCAAACGCGAGCGTCCCTCGCTCGGGTTCACCGCCGGTGACGGCATGCTGCTGCCGTTCGGCGACAACACCTTCGACGCCGTCACCATCTCGTTCGGGCTGCGCAACATCGTCGACCCGATCGAGGGCCTGCGCGAGCTGCTGCGAGTGACCAGGCCGGCCGGACGCATCGTGGTGTGCGAGTTCAGCACTCCCACGTGGGGCCCGTTCGACGCGATCTACACCAACTACCTGATGCGGGCGCTGCCGCCGATCGCCCGGAAGGTCTCATCGAATCCCGAGTCGTACGTGTACCTCGCCGAGTCGATCCGCGAGTGGCCCGACCAGAAGGGCCTCGCGCTGCGCATGGTCGAGGCGGGCTGGGGCCGCGTCGAGTGGCACAACCTCTCCGCCGGCATCGTCGCGCTCCACCACTCCTTCAAGCCCTGACGGACGCCGCGGGACGTGGCGCGGCCGGGTTAGTGTGACCTTAGTTACACATGGCCGGACACGGGCGTAGGGTGAGACCGTGATCACGTTGTGAAGTAATTCACAAGCGCACGATCACGCAGAACTTTCGCTCTGTCGGTCGAGTCCCGGGAGGTGCCGTGACGGCGTACACGCCGATCCTCGTGCTGGGCGGCCTTGCGGCGCTGTTCGCGATCGGGTCCATCGCGATCGCCCCGCTCACGGGCCCGAAGCGCTACAACCGGGCCAAGCTCGACCGCTACGAGTCCGGCATCGAGCCGAGCCCGCTGCCAGTCGGCGGCGGCAAGGTGTCGATCCGCTACTTCATCATCGCGATGCTGTTCATCGTCTTCGACATCGAGATCATCTTCCTCTACCCGTTCGCGGTCGCCTTCGACTCGCTGGGCTGGTTCGGACTGATCGAGATGTTCATCTTCATGCTGACGGTCTTCATCGCCTATGCCTATGTCTGGCGCCGGGGAGGCCTCGAATGGGACTGAGCGAAGCGAAGGACCAATTCAGCGCAGCACGGTCGGGGCCCCGCGGCGGGCCCGGCCCGACGCCGACACCCGAGCTTCATGACGAGACGAGGAGGGTCCGCCGTGGGAATTGAGGAGAAGCTGCCGAGCGGGGTGCTGCTGTCGACCGTCGAGGGACTGGCCGGCTACATGCGCAAGGCCTCGTTCTGGCCCGCGACGTTCGGCCTCGCATGCTGCGCGATCGAGATGATGACGTTCGGCGCACCGCGCTTCGACTCGTCCCGCTTCGGCATGGAGGTCTTCCGGCCCTCGCCGCGCCAGGCCGATCTGATGATCGTCGCCGGCCGGGTCAGCAACAAGATGGCGCCGGTGCTGCGCCAGATCTACGACCAGATGGCGGGGCCCAAGTACGTCCTTGCGATGGGCGTCTGCGCCAGCTCCGGCGGCATGTTCAACAACTACGCGATCGTCCAGGGCGTCGACCACGTCGTGCCGGTCGACATGTACCTGCCCGGCTGCCCGCCGCGCCCCGAGATGCTGATCGACGCGATCCTCAAGCTGCACGACTCGATCCAGCACGAGAAGCTCGGCAGCAACCGCCTGGCCCAGATCAAGGAGGAGGAGAAGGTCGCTCTGCTCGCGACCCCCACCTCGGCCATGAAGGGGCTCATGCGATGAGGGGCGTGACGCGATGACCGACCCCAAGGGCGACCGCGACGCACGGGACGCGGGCACCAGGACGCAGGACGGCTCGCACGAGACGCGTGACGAGCTGGTCCGCGCCGACGTCCGCGAGCTGGAGGTCGTCGAGATCCGCGAGGGAGCCTTCGGCGCCCACGGCACGGGCGACACGAGCGGCTTCGGCGGCCTGACCCGGCCGGTCATAATGCCGGGCGCCAGCCAGCCGCCGTACGGCGGCTGGTACGACGAGGTGGCCGAGCGGTTCGCGTCCGGCGCCGGCCTCGGCGACGCGATCGAGAAGATCGTGGTCGACCGCGGCGAGATCACCTTCTACGTCCGCCGGCAGCTGCTGCTCGAGGCCGTGACGCACCTGCGCAACGATCCGGTCCTGCGCTTCGAGTTCTGCTCCAGCGTCAGCGGCGTCCACTTCCCGCATGAGACGGAGCGCGAGCTGCACGTTGCGTACCACCTGCTCTCCATGACTCACAACCGCCGCATCCGCCTCGAGGTCACCGCGCCCGAGGGCGACCCGCACGTGCCGAGCGTCGTGTCGATCTACCCGACGGCCGACTGGCAGGAGCGCGAGACCTGGGACATGTTCGGCATCGTCTTCGACGGCCACCCGGGGCTGACCCGCATCCTGATGCCCGACGACTGGCCCGGCCACCCCCAGCGCAAGGACTACCCCCTCGGAGGGATCCCGGTCGAGTACAAGGGCGGGACAATCGCCCCGCCGGATCAGCGCAGGAGCTACTCGTGACCGATATCTTCGACGACACGACCGATCCGTACGCGAGTACGACGGAGTCCGCCGAGGGTCCCGTCTTCACGGTGACGGGCCAGGACTGGGACACGATCGACGCGTCCGCGGTCGAGGGCGACCACCTTGTCATCAACATGGGGCCCCAGCACCCGTCGACCCACGGCGTGCTGCGCCTCGTGCTCGAGATCGACGGCGAGACGGTCCGCGACGCACGTGCGGGCATCGGCTACCTGCACACCGGCATCGAGAAGAACATGGAGTACCGCACCTGGACGCAGGGCGTCACGTTCTGCACCCGGATGGATTACGTGGCCCCTTTCTCGAACGAGGCGGCCTACGTCATGGCGGTCGAGAAGCTGCTCGGCATCCAGGCTCCCGAGAAGGCGCAGACGATGCGCGTGCTGCTGCTCGAGCTCAACCGCATCTCGTCGCACCTCGTGTGCCTTGCGACCGGCGGCATGGAGATCGGCGCCCTGACGGTCATGACGTGCGGGTTCCGCGACCGCGAGCTGATCCTCGACCTGTTCGAGATGATCACCGGCCTGCGCATGAACCACGCGTTCTTCCGCCCCGGCGGGGTCGCCCAGGACCTGCCCGACGGCGCGATCGAGAAGCTGCGCTCGACCGTGCGGCTGCTCAAGAAGCGGCTGCCGGAGTACGCCGCGCTGTGCAACGCGAACCCGATCTTCAAGGGACGTCTCAAGGGCGTCGGTCACCTCGAGCTCGCCGGCTGCCTGGCGCTCGGACTCACCGGTCCCGTGCTCCGCTCCACCGGCTACGACTGGGACCTGCGCAGGAAGCAGCCGTACTGGGGCTACGAGACGTACGACTTCGAAGTCGTCACCCGCGACGAGCCCGACGCGTACGGACGGTTCCGCGTGCGACTGGACGAGATGTGGGAGTCGGTCAAGATCGTCGAGCAGGCCATCGAGCGCCTCGCCGGCATGGAGGGCCAGCCCGTCATGGTCGCTGACCGCAAGATCGCGTGGCCCGCGCAGCTGAGCGTCGGCGCCGACGGCCAGGGCAACTCCGCCGAGCACATCAAGCACATCATGGGCGAGTCGATGGAAGCGCTGATCCACCACTTCAAGATCGTCACGGAGGGTTTCCGCGTCCCGGCCGGCCAGGCCTACGCGTCGATCGAGGCACCGCGCGGCGAGATCGGCTGCCACCTTGTCTCCGACGGCGGCACTCGCCCCTACCGCGCGCACTTCCGCGATCCGTCGTTCGTGAACCTGCAGGGCACATCGGTCATGAGCGAGGGCGGAATGCTGTCGGACGTCATCGTCGCAATCGCCAGCATCGATCCCGTCATGGGGGGTGTCGATCGATGACCCTTGGTCGCTTCGCTCCGTCGGCTCATCGATCGCCGCGCGACTTCGCCGCGCCCCCGCTTCGCGCGGACCCCTTCCCGCCCCCTACTCGCTTCGCTCGTGGGGGAACCCCCAGCTTCGCTCGGGCCATGGTCACCTTCGACGGGGAGGGTTCTGATGACGCTTTCTGATGTCACCCTGAGTGAGCTGTCTGAGCTCGCCGGGCGCTATCCGCAGGCGCGCAGCGCGCTGCTGCCAATGCTGCACCTGATCCAGTCCGCCGAGGGTCACGTCACGAACGAAGGCGTCGAGGTGTGCGCCCGCATCCTGGGCATCAGCGCCGCGGAGGTCTCCGGCGTCGCGACGTTCTACACGATGTACAAGCGCCGCCCGATGGGCGAGCACCACGTCGGCGTCTGCACCAACACGCTGTGCGCCGTCATGGGCGGTGACCTGATCTTCGAGCGGCTCAAGGGCCACCTCGACGTCGGCAACGACGAGACGACCGAGGACGGGCAGGTCACCCTCGAGCACATCGAGTGCAACGCGGCCTGCGACTTCGCCCCCGTGATGACGGTCAACTGGGAGTTCTTCGACAACCAGACTCCCGAGTCGGCCGTCGAGCTGGTCGACAAGCTGCGGGCGGGGGAGATGGTGCAGGCGACCCGCGGCGCCACGATCACCTCGTGGCGCGCCGCTGAGCGCGTCATCGCGGGCTTCGAAGACGGACTCGTCGACGAGGGCCCGACGGCCGCGGGGGCGTCGCTGGCCGGGCTCGAGATCGCGAAGGAGCGGGGCTGGGCGGCCCCGGCGTACGGGGCGTCCTCGGGCTCGGACGGCACCGCCGAGACGAAGGAGGGGGCGGCCGAGCAGGCTGACACCTCTCGCGCCGAGACCGAGACCATCATCGAGGAATCACCCGCTCAGACCTCGAAGGAGGATTCGGATGACTGACCTGCTGACACCTGTGCTGACCGCGGACTGGGGCACCGATCGCGCCTGGACGCTCCAGGAGTACCGCAAGACCGGTGGCTACGACGCGCTCAAGAAGGCGCTTGCGATGGCGCCCGCCGACGTCGTGGAGCTGGTGAAGGAGTCGGGCCTCCGCGGACGCGGCGGTGCGGGCTTCCCGACCGGCATGAAGTGGAGCTTCATCCCGCAAGACAACCCGAAGCCGAAGTATTTGGTCGTGAACGCCGACGAGTCCGAGCCCGGCACCTGCAAGGACATCCCGTTCATGATGGCGACGCCGCACACCCTGATCGAGGGCGTCATCATCGCCGCCCACGCGATCAACGCGAAGCAGGCGTTCATCTACGTGCGAGGCGAGGTGCTCCACGTCATCCGCCGCCTGCGCGCCGCCTGCCGTGAGGCGTACGAGGCCGGCTATCTCGGACAGGACATCCTGGGATCGGGCATCAGCATCGACCTGGTCATCCACGCCGGCGCCGGTGCCTACATCTGCGGCGAGGAGACCGCCCTGCTCGACTCGCTGGAAGGGCGCCGCGGGCAACCAAGACTGCGTCCGCCGTTTCCCGCCGTCGAGGGCCTCTACGCGAGCCCGACGGTCATCAACAACGTCGAGTCGATCGCGTCCGTGCCGTCGATCGTCCGCGGCGGCCACGAGTGGTTCGCCTCGATGGGCACCGAGAAGTCCAAGGGCTACGTCATCTACTCCCTGTCGGGGCACGTCAAGAGGCCTGGGCAGTACGAGGCGCCGCTCGGCATCACGCTGCGCCAGCTGATCGACCTCGGCGGCGGCATGCGCGAGGGCTCGGAGCTGAAGTTCTGGACGCCCGGCGGATCGTCGACCCCGCTGCTGACGGCCGAGCACCTCGACATGCCGCTCGACTACGAGTCCGTCGGCGCCGCCGGATCGATGCTGGGCACCCGCGCGCTGCAGATCTTCGACCAGACGACCTCGGTCGTCCGGTGCGTGCTGCGGTGGACGGAGTTCTACAAGCACGAGTCGTGCGGCAAGTGCACGCCGTGCCGCGAGGGCACGTGGTGGCTCGTCCAGACGCTGCAGCGGCTCGATGCCGGGCAGGGCCGCGAGGGCGACATCGAGCTGCTCGTCGACCTGTGCGAGAACATCCTCGGCCGCTCGTTCTGCGCGCTGGGCGACGGTGCGACGAGCCCCATCACGTCGGCCATCAAGCACTTTCGCGAGGAGTTCGAGGCCGGCATGCACACGCCGTCGAGCGAGCTGTTCCCACCCGCGGCCTCGACGCTCTTCGGCCAGGAGGTGACGGCATGACGATCCAGGAGACCCGGCAGACCGAGGCGCCCGTCGAGCTGGTCACGCTGACGATCGACGACGTCGAGGTCAGCGTCCCGAAGGGCACCCTCGTGATCCGCGCCGCCGAGCTGATCGGTACCGAGATCCCGCGCTTCTGCGACCACCCGCTGCTCGAGCCGGTCGGTGCGTGCCGCCAGTGCCTCGTCGACATCACCGACGCCGGCAACGGTCGGGGCTTCCCGAAGCCGCAGGCGTCGTGCACGATCGAGGTCGCCGCCGGCATGGTCGTCAAGACGCAGGTCACGTCGCCGATCGCCGAGAAGGCGCAGCGCGGCAACCTGGAGTTCCTGCTCATCAACCACCCGCTTGACTGTCCCGTGTGCGACAAGGGCGGCGAGTGCCCGCTGCAGAACCAGGCCATGACCCACGGACAGGGCGAGTCGCGGTTCACCGAGACGAAGCGGACGTTCCCCAAGCCGGTCAAGGTCTCCGAGCAGGTCCTGCTCGACCGCGAGCGTTGCGTGCTGTGCGCCCGCTGCACGCGCTTCTCCGAGCAGATCGCCGGTGACCCGTTCATCGCGCTGATCGAGCGCGGCGCCCGGCAGCAGGTCGGCATCTACGAGGAGGAGCCGTTCAGCTCCTACTTCTCGGGCAACACGATCCAGATCTGCCCCGTCGGGGCCCTCACGAGCGCCGACTACCGGTTCCGCTCGCGTCCCTTCGACCTCGTCTCCGTCCCGTCGGTGGCCGAGCACGACGCCAGCGGATCGGCGATCCGCGTCGACCACCGCCGCGGTCGGGTCGTGCGCCGACTCGCGGGCGACGATCCCGAGGTCAACGAGGAGTGGATCACCGACAAGGACCGCTTCGCGTTCACGTACGCGACGCAGGGTGACCGGCTCACGACACCACTCGTCCGCAACGCCGCGACCGGCGAGCTCGAGGTCGCCTCGTGGCCCGCGGCGCTCGCCGTCGCGGCCCGCGGCCTGAGCGCGGCGGCCGGCAAGGTCGGCGTGCTGACCGGCGGACGCCTGACGGCGGAGGACGCTTTCGCGTACAGCAAGTTCGCCCGCACGGTGCTGCGGACCAACGACATCGACTTCCGTGCCCGCGCGCACTCCGCCGAGGAGGCTGCCTTCCTCGCCGCGCACGTCGCCGCCACATCGCTCGACGTCCGCTTCGTCGACCTGGAGAAGGCGCCGGTCGTCGTGCTCGCCGGCCTCGAGCCGGAGGACGAGAACGGCAGCATCTTCCTGCGCCTGCGCAAGGGGGCGAGGAAGAACGGTGTCCGTGTCGTCGCGATCGCGAGCCACGCGACGCGCGGCCTGCGCAAGATGTCCGGCGAGCTGATCCGCACGGTGCCCGGCGACGAGCCGGCCGCGCTGGCCGGGCTCGACCTGCCGGCCGGGGCGATCATCCTGGTGGGGGAGCGGCTCGCCGCGGTGCCCGGTGGTCTGACGGCCGCGCTGGCCGCCGCCGAGCGCACCGGCGCG
>JAOPXY010000101.1 GCA_025964895.1 Aeromicrobium sp. | reverse complement strand
GAGGAGCGCACCGCCGGCGGCATGATGACGACCGAGCCGGTCGTCCTGCCCGCCGACGCGACGATCGCCGAGGCGCTGGCACGCGTCCGCAACCCCGATCTGATCCCGGCGCTGGCCTCGACGGTCTACGTGTGCCGCTCCCCCCTCGAGACGCCGACGGGACGCTTTCTCGGCGTCGTCCACTTCCAGGCGCTGCTGCGCGAACCGCCGTCGACCCTCGTCGGCGCCATCGTCGAGAGCGACATCGACTGGCCCCGCCCGACCGCGTCGCTCGAGCACGTCGCGAACCTGCTCGCGGCGTACAACATGGTGGCGCTGCCGGTCGTCGACGAGAACGCCCGGCTGCTGGGCGCCGTGACGATCGACGACGTCCTCGACCACCTGCTTCCCGAGGGCTGGCGCGAGAGCGATCCGGATCCGGCGGCGGTGATCGCCCGTGGCTGAGCGCGCGCGTCTCGACCAGCCTCGCGAGGTGCGCCGCAGCTTCCGCCCGCGCCGCGGCGAGGCCGATCCCGAGCGCTTCGGCCGCTTCGCGGAGTCGACTGCCCGGTTCCTCGGCACCGCGACGTTCATCGCCTGGATGACGGTCTTCGTGGTCGTGTGGGTCAGCTGGAACATGCCGTACGGGCCCCACCGTCCCCGGTGGGACGCCTACCCGTTCATCTTCCTGACCCTGATCTTGTCGCTGCAGGCCTCGTACGCCGCCCCGCTGATCCTGCTCGCGCAGAACCGCCAGGAGGCCCGCGACCGCGTGACGCAGGAGCAGGACCGCGCCGCGGCCGCCCAGACCACGGCGGACATGGAGTTCCTGGCTCGCGAGGTCGCAAGCCTTCGCCTCGGCATCGGCGAGGTCGCGACCCGCGACTTCATCCGCGGCGAGCTGCGCAACCTCGTGCAGGACCTCGACCGGCGCGACACGGACGCCGACGACGACTGACGACGACCGACCCAGTTTTTGGTTGCGGGTCAGGGTTTGGTGGCGTGGACGATGCCGTCGTGCATCGTGCCGAGGTGGCCCTCGCGTTGGATCGTCGCCAGCTCGATGCTCGACCACTCGTCCGCGTCCAGCCAGCCCGCGGCGTCCTCTGGCGTCCAGCGGACGTCCGGGAAGTCGTGCGAGCCGTGACGATGGTCGACCGGGTGGTGCCCCACGAGCAGGAGCGTGCCGCCGGGCGCGACGGCGTCGCCCAGCTGCCGGTACAGCCGTGTCAGCGCCGGCTGGTCGAGGTACATGAACTGCGCCGACACCAGGTCGTAGGCGGACGGCTCGCCGGCCCACGCGGCGAGGTCGACCCGACGCCACGCGATGGCGTCGCCGACGCCCCGGTCGGCGGCGTGCCGCGCCGCCTTGTCGAGCGCGACCCGCGAGACGTCGAGCGCCGTCACTTGCCAGCCCTGCTCGGCGAGCCAGATCGCGTCGGCCCCCTCGCCCGACCCGACCTCAAGCGCGCGGCCGGGGCGCAGACCCGCCACCCGGTCGACGAGCTGGGGGTTGGGGTTGCCGCTCCAGACCCGGTCGTCGGCGCCGTAGCGCTCGTCCCAGAATCCCTCGCTGAACACGTCCTGGCTCATCGCTGCCTCATGACTCTCGTCTCGTCCCACACCGGCTCGTCCGCCTCGTACACGCGCCCGTCCGCGCCGAAGATGAGGAAGCGGTCGAAGCCGCGGGCGAACCACCGGTCGTGTGTCACCGCCACGACCGTGCCCTCGAACGTCCCGAGCGCTGCCTCGAGGGCCTCGGCCGACTCGAGGTCGAGGTTGTCGGTCGGCTCGTCGAGCAGCAGCACCGTCGCGTGCGCGAGCTCGAGCAGCAGGATCTGGAACCGCGCCTGCTGGCCGCCCGACAGCTGCTCGAAGACCTGGTCGCCCGCCCTCGCGAGGCCGTACCGGTCCAGCGCCTTCGCCGAGCCCTCGTGGCCCATCCCCCGTCGGTGACCGTCGCCGTGGTGCAGGATCTCCAGCAGCGTGCGCCCCATGAGCGACGGATGCTCGTGCGTCTGCGCGAACCAGCCGGGACGCACGCGCGAGCCCAGCCGCGCGGTGCCGGTGTGGGCGACGGGCGGCGGGACGACGTCGCCGACGTGCTCATGCTCCGGATCCGGGCGCGAGCCCCCCGCGGCGAGGAGCCGCAGGAAGTGCGACTTGCCCGAGCCGTTGCTGCCGAGCACCGCGACCCGCTCGCCGAACCAGATCTCCAGGTCGAATGGACGCATCAGCCCGGTCAGCTCGACCTGCTCCGCGACGACCGCCCGCTTCGCGGTCCGTCCGCCCTCGAGCCGCATCCGCAGACTCTGGGCGATCGGCACCGCCTCGGGCGGCCCCTCGCGCTCGAACCGCTCGAGCCGGGTCTCGGCGGCCTGCAGCCTCGATGCCATGTCGGAGTTGAAGGTCGACTTCTGCCGGTACATCACGACGAGCGCCCTGAGCTTGGCGCGCTCCTCGTCCCATCGCTGCCGGCGCTCCTCGAGCCTGGCGTTGCGATCGATGCGCGCCTGCAGGTACGTCGAGAACCGTCCCGGGTGCATCCACAGGGTGCTGCCGCCCGCCGCCGGCTCCAGGGTCGCGATGCGCTCCGCGACTCGTTCGATCAGCTCGCGGTCGTGACTCACGAACAGGACGGTCTTGGGCGACTCGACGAGCTGCTGCTCGAGCCACCGCTTTCCCGGGACGTCGAGGTAGTTGTCGGGCTCGTCGAGCAGCAGGACCTGCTCGGGACCGCGCAGCAGCGCCTCCAGCACGAGCCGCTTCTGCTCCCCGCCGGACAGCGTCGTGACGGGCCGGTACTGCGCCTGCTGGAACGACACGCCCATCGCGGCCATGGTGCAGACGTCCCACATCGCCTCGTGCTCGTAGCCGCCGGCGTCGCCCCAGTCGACGATCGCCTGGGCATACGCCATCTGGTCGCGCTCCTCGTCACGCTCGATCATCATCAGCTCGGTGCGGTCGACGTCCGCGGCCGCTGTGCGGACGGCGGAGGGCGCGACGGAGACCAGGAGGTCGCGCACCGTCGTCTCGTCGCGGACCGAGCCGATGAACTGGCGCATGACGCCGAGTCCGCCCGACACCGTGACCGCGCCGCCGTGCGGTGCGAGGTCGCCCGTCGCGATCCGGGTCAGCGTCGTCTTGCCGGTGCCGTTGGGCCCGATCAGCGCGACCTTGGCCCCCTCGCCCACGCGCAGGCTCACCTCGTCGAGCAAGGGTCGACCGTCCGACAGCGTGAAGCCGATGCCGTTGAGGTCGAGGTGTCCCACGACCCCATCCTCGCAGCGGACCCGTGGTTAGGTCACACTCAGCCTTCCGGTGCGGGTCCCCCACGTACCATGGAGGCATGGCAGCAGTGACCGAAGAGCAGATCCGCACGGCCCTCGAGGGCGTCAACGACCCCGAGATCAAGCGCCCCATCACCGAGCTCGGCATGGTCGACACGATCACGATCGAGGACCACCAGATCACGGTGCGCATCCTGCTGACGGTCTCGGGCTGCCCATTGAAGGACACGCTGACCCGCGACGTGACCGCCGCCGTCGGCACCGTTGCCCCCGCCGCGGCCGTGCTCGTCGACATGGGCGTCATGAGCGACGAGCAGCGCAAGGACATGCAGACGATGCTCCGCGGCGGCCGTGCCGACCGCGAGGTGCCCTTCGCGCAGCCCGGCTCCCTCACCAAGGTGTTCGCGATCGCCTCGGGCAAGGGCGGCGTCGGCAAGTCGACCGTCACGGTCAACCTCGCGCTCGCGATGGTCAAGCGCGGCCTCAAGGTCGGCATCGTCGACGCCGACATCTACGGCCACTCGATCCCCGACATGCTGGGCGTCGGCGACATCCGGCCCACCCAGGTCGAGGACATGATCATGCCGGTCCCGATCAAGGGCCTCAAGGTCATCAGCATCGGCATGCTCAAGCCCCGCAAGGACCAGGTCGTCGCCTGGCGCGGCCCGATGCTAGACCGCGCGCTCGTCCAGATGCTCAGCGACGTGTACTGGGGCGACCTCGACGCGCTGCTGCTCGACCTCCCGCCGGGCACCGGCGACATGGCCATCAGCCTCGGTCAGCACCTCCCCAACGCCGAGATCGTCGTCGTCACGACCCCGCAGCCCGCGGCCGCCGATGTCGCCGAGCGCGCCGGAACGATGGCCTCGATGATGCACCAGCGCGTGGCCGGCGTCATCGAGAACATGTCGTACCTACAGATCCCCGGCGGTGAGCGCATGGAGATCTTCGGGTCCGGCGGCGCGGCCAAGGTCGCCGCGACGCTCAGCGGACGCTTCGGCTACGACGTGCCTCTGCTCGGCCAGATCCCGCTCGACCAGACGCTCCGCGAGGGCGGCGACGCGGGCAACCCCATCGTCGAGTCCGACCCGGACTCGGAGTCCGCCAAGATCCTGCAGGGCGTCGCCGACCAGCTCAGCGGACGCTCGCGCGGACTCGTCGGCATGCAGCTGGGCCTGGCACCCGCCGGACGACTGTAGGCTCGGTCCCGTGTTCGGGATGGGTGTGCCGGAGATCGGGCTGATCCTGGTGGTCGCCCTGCTGGTGTTCGGTCCCGATAAGCTCCCCGAGCTCGCCAAGCAGGCCGGCGGCTTCGTCCGCACCGTGCGCCGCATGGCCGACAACGCCAAGAACGACCTCGGCCGCGAGATCGGTCAGGACCTGTCGGACCTGAACCTGCGTGACCTCGATCCGCGCGAGATCGTGCGGCGCAACCTGCTCGACGACGACACGACACCGGCGGCCACCAAGGAAACGCGCATCCTGCGTCCCGGCGAGATCCCGCCGTTCGACACCGAGTCGACCTGAACCGTCCCGATCACCGCCGGCCCGGCCACCGCCTCAGGCGGCACCGATCCACGCCGACATGCGACTCAGTCCGTCGCCGACTCGCTCCCCCAGGTCACGCTCGCCCGACCCGTTCGGCAGGTCGGCGACCGCGCGGACGATCCGGTCACGGCTGACGTCCGTCACGATCGTGAAGACCGTCCCGTCGTCGTCCCACGTCACGATCATGGGATCGCCGTCGCGCACCCACACCTGGGCGCCGGCCATCTCCTGCGCCTCGAAGCCGTCGAGCGCCGCCGGGTCGAGCACACCGATCTGCTCGAACAGTCTCAGCGACGACCGTCCGTCGGAGTAGCTCAGGGAGACGACCTCGTCGTCGTTGGTCAACGCGCCGGAGACGCGGTGCAGGTCGTCGGCCAGCGTCTGGTGGCACGGCCAGCCGGAGTCGTCGAGCTCGACCATGGCGGCCTCGGTGATGGCGTTGCCGACGGGGATCACGGACGTCCCGTGGAAGGTCGCGGCGTAGCGGTCGTAAGGCGGCGCGACCTCGTCGCCGATGCGCTCGCGAGGCCCACCGACGACGTAGGCGGCCGCGATGACCGCGAGCGACGCGCTGACCAGCACCACCCCGGCGCGGAACGGGACGGAACGGCCCCATCTCGTCCACCAGTGCTCGCGGGCCGGCGGCTCGGCGGCCAGGCCGGCGAGCGATGCCAGCAGGGCGGCAGGCGGCGTCGGTGTCGCGACGGTCGACATCCGCGACTTCAGCAGCCGCTGCTGGCGCACGGCCTTCTCGCAGGCGTCGCACGACGCCAGATGGGTCGACGCGTCGCGCATCGCGGCATCGGACAGCTGTCCGTCCACGTATGCGGCGACGTCGGCTCCCAGGTGTGGCATCAGGCGCCGACCGGACCCACGAACCTGGTGCGTCCCGACGTGGGGGCGCGGTGGGCGAGCGTCTCGCGCAGCTGGGTGCGTCCGCGATGGATGCGCGAGCGCACCGTGCCGAGCTTGATGCCCAGCACGTCGGAGATCTCCTCGTAGGAGAGACCTTCGATGTCGCACAGCACCACGGCGACACGGAACTCGTCGGACAGCGACGCGAGCGCCATCTCGATGTCGGGATCGAAGTTCGCATCGTGCACGGCCGACTCGGGCAGCACCTCGTGGCTCAGCAGCCGGTCCTCGGCGCCCTCGCCGAAGCCGTCCATGCGCAGGCGGGACTTGCGCCGCACGCGATCGAGGAACAGATTCGTCGTGATGCGGTGCAGCCAGCCGGGGAAGTTGCCGGGCTCGTACGTGTCGAGCGAGCGGAAAACCCGGATGAAGACGTCCTGCGTCAGGTCCTCGGCGTCGTGACGGTTGCCGGTGAGCCGGTACGCGAGGCGGTACACGCGCGTCGAGTGCTCCGCGACGATGCCCTCCCAGTCCGGAGGGGTCCGGTCGAGCGTCGCGGTCGTCACGTCATCTGCCTTCATGCCTCGATGGTTGACCCTTCACCTGAGAGAACGCACAGAAGCACGTGACTGTTCCCCGTGTGATTGCCCGATGGACGGGGTCGC
>JAOPXY010000100.1 GCA_025964895.1 Aeromicrobium sp. | reverse complement strand
CGTCGACCGGATCGTCCTCGTCGTCGTCACCCGTCGTGGCGAACCCCACCACGACCACGACCGCCAGCAGGACGAGGCCCACGACCCACCACACGAGGTTCTTCTTCATCTGGTCAGTCCGATCTCGGGTCCGGCGCGCGCGCTACGTCACCGCCCCGATCGTATACGGACGACCCTCGCAGGCCGAGCCGTCCGGTCGTCCACCCTCAGGAGTTGAAGGCGCTCTGGGTCGTGGCGAGGTCGGTCGAGAGCAGGCTCTCCACGGCGTCCGCCGCGAGCTCCACCGTCAGCGGGAGCTCCTTGCGCTCGGCCGTGGAGTACGACTTGAGCACGTAGTCCTCGACGGTCTGACGGCCGGGCGGGCGGCCGATGCCGCAGCGCACCCGGTAGAAGTCACCGGTGGCGATGGACTGGCGGATGGAGCGCAGCCCGTTGTGACCGTTGTCGCCGCCGCCCAGCTTGACGCGCAGGCGGCCGAAGTCGAGGTCCAGCTCGTCGTGGATCACGATCAGGTGATCGGCCTCGACGTCGAAGAACTTCGCAAGGGTCGAGACAGGGCCGCCGCTCTCGTTCATGT
This sequence comes from Aeromicrobium sp., assembly GCA_025964895.1. GTDB lineage: Bacteria > Actinomycetota > Actinomycetes > Propionibacteriales > Nocardioidaceae > Aeromicrobium. The sequence goes on along the minus strand of JAOPXY010000100.1, from coordinate 58,228 downwards.
ACGAGCGCGGGCGGCCCAGCACGACCCGTTCGCCGGCGAGCCGTCCCTCCACCACGTCGGCCCGGCCGGACTTGTGCTTCTTCCAGCCGAGATTCTTCGAGCCGCCGAGCGGCGTCCCACCCATGCGCGCTGCCAGCACGTCGGCCACCATGTAACCGACGTTGTGACGCGTGCTGGAGTACGTCGGGCCCGGATTGCCGAGCCCGACGACCAACCAGGTCACTCGGACTCGGTGCTCTCCGCAGCCTCGCCCTCGGTGGATTCGCCCGCCTGGGCCGCGTCGGCGTCGGAGGCGTCGTGCTCGATGCCGGCCTCGGCCTCCGCCTCGGCGAGCTCGGCGTCGAGCTGGGCCTCGGTGGGCGCGGCGGTGACGTTGACGATGAGCGTCTCCTCGTCGACGGCCAGGCTCGAGCCCCTGGGCAGCTCGATGTCCTTGGCGAGGATCTGGTCGCCGGCGGTGAGGCCCTCGACCGAGACCTCGAAGGCCTCCGGGATGTGGGTCGCCTCGGCCTCGATCGAGATCGACGAGTTCTCCAGGACCACCAGGTTGCCGCTGACCGCGTCGCCGACGGTGCTGATGCGGACGTCGACGGTGACCTTCTCGCCCTTGCGGACGATCAGAAGGTCGGCGTGCTCGATGAAGCCCTTCAGCGGGTCACGCTGAACCTGCTTGGGGATCGCGAGGTGCGTGTCGGAGCCGACGTCGATCGTCAGCAGCGCGTTCGCGGAGCCCTTGAGCGCCAGCATGAGCTGGTGGCCCGGCAGGGTCAGGTGGATCGGATCTCCGCCGTGTCCGTAGAGGACCGCGGGGACCTTGTTCTCGCGGCGGATGCGGCGCGCGGCACCCTTGCCGAACTCGGTACGTGCTTCTGCGGCGATCTTGATCTCGGCCACGGGGGAACTCCTGAAGTGTCGGCGGTGGGTGATGCTGAAGACGGATGATACGAACGAAGGCATCGTCACCGGCAAGCTCGACACAGCACTCCTGTGGAGCGCCTTGTCGATCACGGTCCGAAGACGGACCCTCGCCGAGGCAACCGGTTGAGTCTATCGCAGGCCCGCTCGGTCGGGAAATCACGCCAGGAGCCAGGACCGGTACGCTGCCGCCATGGAGGTCACCCCCGATCGCGACCGGGTTCCCGGGTCCCTGACCTCGCGATTCGGCGACAGCGTCTTCAGGTCGCAGGTCATGCTGGCCGGTGCTGTCGCGCTCGTCGTCTGCATCACGGTCGCCCTGTCCCCCGACGGCATCGACGACAGCCCGGCGTTCTTCCTGGGCCTCACGGCCGTCCTGTGGGTCACGATCGCCTCCGCCACGGTGCCGTGGCTCGCGTTTCCGATGCGCCTGCAGATGGTCGTGCCACTGTGCGACATCGCCGCGATCGGCCTGCTCCGCATCGCCGAGCCGCAGAGCGGGTTCGGGATCCTGCTGATCTTCCCGGTCATCTGGCTCGCGACGTCGTTCGGCCGGCTCGGCTGCGTCGCCGGGCCCGCCCTCGCCAGCGGGATGCTGGTCGCGCAGGCGACGCTCACCGAGCTCGACGTCCTCCAGCCGAGCGTCACGACGACCCCCATCTCCGCGGCCAGCCTGTCGGTCACCCTGGCCTTCGTGGCCGGCGTGATGTACACGACGAGCCGCCGCGTCGAGTCCCAGCGCATCCTGCTGCGCCGGCAGACCCGCATGCTGGAGGACGCCCTGGGACGGGCACGCATCCAGGAGGCGACGGTCCGCGAGGCGCTCGACGCCGTCCAGTTCGCGGTGCTGGGCGTCGACCGCCACGGCGAGACCCTGACGTCCAACCGGGCCGCGCGGGCGTTGCTGTCGCAGCTGGACCTGCCCGGCAACACGCCGTTCCACCGGTTCCCGCTGTACCGGTCCGACAAGGTCACGCCGTTGCTGCCCGCAGAGTTCCCGCACCTGCGCGTGCTGTCGGGCGAGGCGATCGACTCCGAGACGTACTGGATCGGGCACCGGACCGGTACCCGCTTCACGATCGACGTGAGCGCCCGCCTGCTGCACGACGAGGTGGGCGAGGTCAGCCGTGCCGTGGTCGTGCTCCGCGACGTGTCGGCGGAGGTGCGGGCCATCGCCGACCGCGACGACCTGGTCACCTCGATGTCGCACGAGCTCCGCACGCCGCTCAGCTCGATCCTGGGCTACGTCGACCTCGCCCTCGAGACCGACGGGCTGCCAGACGACACGCGCGGGATGCTCGACATCGCGCTGGCCAATACGCAACGCCTGAACTCCCTGGTCAGCGATCTGCTCGCGGCACGGTCGACGAGCCCCGCCAACCAAATCTCCCTGCGCCGCGAACCGTGCGACGTGTCGGCTCTCGTGCAGGACTCCGTCGACGCGATCCGTCCGCTCGCCAACGAGCGGCTCCTGTCGATGTCGCTCGACATCGACAGCGGCGTCGAGGCGGTCGCCGACGCCTTCCGGCTGCGTCAGGTGATCGACAACGTCCTGTCGAACGCCGTCAAGTACAACCGGGCGGGTGGACGGATCATCGTGACGGTGGCCGCCTCGCCGGACGCCCTCGACGGTCCCGCGGTCGAGATCCACATCGCCGACACGGGTCGTGGCATGTCGCTGGAGGAGCAGAAGGGCCTGTTCGAGCGGTTCTACCGCGCCGAGTCGGTGCGCGGCTCGACGGTCCACGGCACGGGGCTCGGCCTGAGCATCTCGCGCGAGATCGTCGTCCTGCACGAGGGCACGATCGAGGTCGACAGCGAGCCGGGCCGCGGCACCGAGGTCTGCGTCCGCATCCCGCGTGGCGACCTCCCCGAGCCGGCGCCAGCTCCGGACGACCCGCGCCCTGCCGATGTCGCCATCGGCCCCGACCGCCCCACCGAGGAGAGCTGACGTCCCATGAACCTCGATCTCGAGACCCTGCTGATCGCCTCGGCGCTGGCCACGGTGCTCGTCACGGCCGTGTTCGCCACGACCGCCGCGCTGCGGCACAACGACGAGGCCAACCGTGCCTGGACGGCGTCGTTCGCCGCCGCGCTCTGCGTCACCGGACTGGAGGCGATCTACGGCGACGGGACGATGCCTGCCGTCGTGGTGGCGGTCGTCGACGCGTCCTCGGTCTTCGCCGTCGGTGCGATGTGGGCCGGTTGCCGGCTGCTCGACGGGAAGCCCCGCTCGCTGACGTGGGTCCCGTGCGTCGTGGCGCTCGTCGTCATGGTCCCCACGCTGACCCGGTCGTCGACGCCCGATCTCGACCTCAGCGCCGCGATCCGCCTCGGCACGATCGGCGTCTTCGCGTGGCTGACGGCCGCCGAGCTCGTGCGGGCTGGGATGCGGCGGAACCTGAACTGCCGCATCCTGCAGCTCACGTTCTTCCTGTTCGGCGGCTGGTACATCATCGGCGCCGCCATCAGTGCCGCGGCGACGGGCGACGGCCGGATCAGCCGCCCGCCGACCGAGACCACGGTGCTGCCGTTCGTCGCCGCCTTCGTCGTCGCGGCGATCTGCCTGTCGGCCCTGCGCGTCGAGCGCGCGGGCAACTGGTGGTCGATGAGCACCGAGGCCCGCCGGCGCACGAATCTCGACGTCCTCACGGCCGACGCGTTCCGCGACGACGCCCGCGACCGCATCGAGCGGGCGACATTCGCCGGGCACCACGTCGGGCTCGTCCTGGCCGAGATCGATCACCTCGACGAGCTGAACTCGGCGTTCGGACGCGAGGCCGGCGATCACGCGCTCGTCCACTTCTCCGGCATCCTGCGCAGGCGGGTGCCGGCCGACGCCCTCGTCGGCTACCTCGGCGCCGGCCGGTTCGTCGTCCTCGTCGTCGCGCCCGTGCCGGCCGTGCCGCTGACGATCGTCGAGGCGGTGGAGACCGGTCTCACGGAGGCGACGGTCGGTGACGACATGATGCTGCGGGTCGACGCGAGCTTCGGCACCAGCCACTCCGCCGACACCTCGACGACCCTCGAGTCGCTGCTGGCGAAGGCCGATGCGGGCCTGGAACGCGCCCGGGCGTGACGCACACCTCGCCCCGGAGACGAGAACTGACCCAATCTTGAGGCGGACCTGAGCCAAACCTGACATTGATGGCTCAGGCTGGGGGGCACGGGACGGCACACGTCCCCCGCACAAGGAGCAGCACATGACCGACGACGGCATCGGCTACGCCGACCGCGCCTCCTCCATCGACCCGGCCATGGGCGAGTACGCCGACGAGTTCCTCGCGAACATCGAGGCGCTCCCGACGTACCGGTCGACGGTCGGCTGTGTCATCCCCGCGTACAACGAGGAGGACGCGATCGCCGACGTCCTCGACTCGCTCCTGGCGCAGACCCGCCTCCCCGACGCAATCCACGTCATCGTCAACAACACGACCGATGCGACCGTCGAGATCGCCAGCCACTTCGCCGGCCTGCACATCCGCGGCGAGGGCGCGGAGGAGCAGATGACCGAGATCTTCGTCCACGACATCGGCGAGAACCCCGACAAGAAGGTCGGCGCCCTCAACTATGGCTACACCCTCGTCGAGGGCATGGACTTCTTCCTCGGCGTCGACGGCGACACCACCGCCGACCCGCACGCGATCGAGTACCTCGTCCGCGAGATCGAGGACGACGAGCGCATCGGCGGCATCTCCGCGATCTACAGCATCGACGACAGTGGCCTCGACACCCTGATGAGCAAGTTCCTCATCGCCGGCCAGCGCGCCCAGTTCGCCGCGTTCAACATGCAGAACCTGCTGCGCGGACGCAACATGGCCGTGCTCGGCGGGCAGTACTCGATCTTCTCGACCACGGCCCTGCGCGCCGTCGTCAAGCAGACCCACCAGCGCTACCCGTGGGTGCGCGACAGCGAGATCGAGGACTCCCTCCTGTCGCTGGAGATCAAGAGCGCCGGCTACCTCACCAAGATCAGCGCCCACGCGCGCGCCAACGTCGGCGGCATGACGACCCTGCAGTCGCTCGACGCGCAGCAGGTCAAGTGGAACACCGGCGCGATCGACCTCATGTGGCCCGGTCAGCGCGGCGACACGAAGGGCCAGCCGCTGCACCCCAACCTGCGGCTGCGCTGGTTCGAGAACATCTCGATGGTCACGAACGGCTTCACCCGCCTGGGCTTCTTCTTCCTCGTCATCACGTCGCTGATGCTCAACGCCTTCGTCTTCGTCATCTTGTGGATCGTGCCGACGATCATGGCGATGCTGCTGAACCTGCGCACCGCCCACGCGATGCACAACGCGAACAAGCGGGACTACCTGTTCGCCGTGTTGTTCTTCCCGGCCGAGATCTACATGTGGATCCGGCTGGGGCACTTCGCCCGCTCGTGGACCAAGTTCGCCAGCAGCTCGCAGACCGACAACTGGGCCCTTCAGGCCAAGGCCGAGAGCGGCGGCGGCGGCTACGCCCACTTCGCCCCGATCGCGGTCGTGGCGATCGTCCTCTCCGGCGCCGTCGCGATCTGGGCACAGCTGCCCACCGTGCTGCAGTCCGACGTCCTGTTCGTCGGCTGGACCGTGCTCGGCATCATCACGATCCTGCAGACCGCGTGGATGGCGCTCAAGCTGCTGAAGCGCCACAAGGGTTTCAAGGCATGATGGATCATCGCGCCTCCTTGGTTCGCACTCCCACTCCCACCCCACGTCTCAGGAGCAACGCCGTGATCTCACCCCTCCACCGCCGTGCGACGGCTGCCGTCGTCGCCATCGCCGCTCTGGCAGCGCTGAGCGGGTGCAGCAGCCTCGACGGCTTCGGCAGCCGGCCCCAGGCCTCGGCGACGGCGAGCCCCACGCCGTCGCCCACCCCGACGTTCGACTCGCAGTTCACGCGCGACGGGACGTTCCAGTCTCACGTCGACATCGACGGTGTCGACTTCGTCTACAACATGTACCCGACGAAGGCGACGCCCCGCACCAACGAGTGGTTCCCGCTGGGCAACAAGTACTTCTCGTTCACGTTCGGCGCCTACGACCTCGACCGGGACCTGCGTGATCCGTTCAAGACCAAACGCAAGGTCTACCTCGACCGCATCGAGGTCGAGTCGGCCACGACCGCGACGTCCGGCACGGTGCAGACGCCTTACGCACTGGACGAGAAGGCCAAGAGCATCACGTTCGACCCCGAGCCCGTGACATCGAAGTACGGCATGCTCATCACCTCGCCGAAGGGCGCCTTCGAGCTGCGCAACCAGGCCATCGGTGATCTCGCGGCGGACACCAGGGGACTCACCCTGACGTTCCGCGCCACGGTGCGCATCCAGCGCTCGGCCGGCTCGAAGAGCTACTCGACCGAGACGATCCGCCATGAGGTGCCGATCGCAATCTTCGCCTCCGACACCCCCACCGTGGCCGCCGAGATCCCCGTCAACGCTGGCTGACCCGCCCCGCCCCCAACGCCGAGGGGGTACTTGTTGCCCCTCGACGGGGTACTTGCTGCCCCTCGCATGGGGCGACAAGTCTCCCCTCGAGGGGCGACAAGTACCCCGTCAGCGTTCGGGGTCAGGCGTCGCGGTCGGAGGCGAGGCGGTAGCCGACGCCGCGGACCGTCTCGATGAACCGCGGCGTGGCCGAGGAGTCGCCGATCTTGCGGCGCAGGTTGGCCATGTGCACTTCGACGGCGCGCTTGTCGGCGTCGTTGACGTAGTACGTCGTCACGTAGCTCTCACCGCGCAGCGCCAGCACGAGGTCGGCCTTGCTGCGGACCCGGCGGCCCGAGCCCATCAGGGTGGCCAGCAGATCGAACTCGCTGCGGGTCAGCTCGACACCGCGCCCGTCGACCTGCGTGAGGCGGGTCTGGGTGTTGAGCTGCAGGCCGCGGTGCCCGAGCCAGCCGCCCCCGTCAGGTGCCGGGGCCGGCTCGGGCTCACGCACGGGCTGTCGGACGGGCCGGGTGCCGACCGGCGGGGGCTGGCTCTCGTAGGCGACCGGAGCGGGCTGGTACGCCGGCTGCGCGGGCTGGTACGCCGGCTGCGGCTCGAACGCCGGTGCCGGGACGGGAGCGGCCGGCGGGTGCGGGACGTGCTGGACCGGCACCTGGTAGACCGGCACCGTCTGGTAGACGGGCACCTGGTGGACCGGGGCGGACACCGCCGCGACCTCCCCCGCACCGGCGGCGACGCCCGAGCGATCGCGCGGACGGCGCATGATGGTCTCGATGCGCGCTCGCAGCTCACGGGGACGGAACGGCTTGATGAGGTAGTCGTCCGCGCCGGAGTCGAGTCCCTGCACGACGTCGATCTCGTCGTCGAGGGCCGTCAGCATCACGATGTAGGTAGCGCTGAACTCCCGGATGCGCTTGGCGGCGGCGAAGCCGTCCATGCCCGGCATCGACACGTCGAGCGTCGTCAGGACGGGGTTGTGGGTGCGGACCGCCTCGATGCCGTCGGCACCGTTCGTGGTCAGAATCGTCTGGAAGCCGGACTGCGTCAGAACGGTCTTCAGGAGATGCCGGACGTCCGCATCATCTTCGATGATGACGGCCAGCTTCGGGTCCTGTACGTCTTCCATATTTTTTATCCTACGGGCGGGTCAGGGTCGGCTGCTGCCCGAATTGCTTTATCGTTCCGAGATCCCCGTCTCACAGGGACACGTCACCAGCCAGCAGAGCGCGCGAGGGACAGCGCCCGCTCGGTCCAGAACACGCCCGCCTCGGGGCCTCCACCGCACGTCCCATCGCTCTCGCCGGGGGGCTTGATCCACAGGTAGGCGTCCAGTCCACCACCGTCGACAGCCTCCGGCTCACGCCCCAACGCGCGGCCGTCAGGGTTGCACCACTCGCCGTTGGAGCCCAAGCCGTTTCGCCCGGTGTCGGTCACCCAGTGGCTGCCGCCGAGCGCCGCGCTGAGCGCCTCGTCGTACGTCTGCTCGTCGGCCTCGGACTCGTACCCCGCGACGTTGGTCGAGAAGCCGCGCGCCTCGTCGACACCCGCGGCCCGCAGCAGATCGGCCATCTCCTGGGGCGGGGTCCAGCTGGCGTGTCCCGCGTCGAGGTACACCGTGGGGCCCTGGCTCGCGAGCTCCTCGACGGCCGCGCGCAGGAGGCTCGTGCGCTGCTCGCCCTGGCCGCACTCGGACGCGGTCGCGAGCGCATCGGGCTCGACGATCATGACGGTGCCGCGCCCGGCTGCCTCGCCGATGCGATGGACCCACTGGCCGTACTGGTCAGCCGGCAGACCGCCGCTGGAGTAGCCGCCGCTGCAGTCGCGGTCGGTGATGCCGTACACGACGAATACCGCCGTCCGTCCCGTCCGCTCCCCCGCGGCCGCGACTTTCGCCACGACGCCGCCCACCTGGTCGAGGGGGAACGCCTCCGGCGTCAGCCACGTCGCCTGCGGGACGTCCGCGAGTCGCTGCAGGATCTGCTGGTCGCCGCCCGTGGCGGTGACCGCCGCACCCGCGGCGGCCGTGTCGGGTGAGGTCAGCGGCGGGGCACCGAGGAAGAGGTTGTCGTCCTGCGACGAGCCACCGAACATCCCGACCCCCATCCGCGCCAGCACGAAGACCACGACGAACAAGACGACCGGGATCAGCACCAGCCCCCGGCGTCGGCGACCCCGACGGGGCTCGTCCAGAGCAGTCGACACCATCCACCTACTTCGCAATGCCGGCTTCGACGCCGTTTCTGGACAAGACGCCCCAGTCTATCGGCCGTGGACACCGCGAGCTCACCGGAAACGGGTGAGCGATGACACGGGCGAGCGCGCGATTCGTCAGGACGGAGCCCGCGGCATCGGTCTAAAATGAGCCCGTGCAGGTGCCGCCCGGTATCCGCCGGATGGAGATACCCCCATGCTCGCTCGTCACCGCCCGATCGCGGTCGCCCTCGTCTCGTTCCTCGTCGCGCTCGGCGTCATGGTCGGCGTCTCGTCTCCGGTGCAGGCCGTCGATCGTCCCGAGCTGTACGGACGGGTCACCGACGCGTCGACGGGCAAGCCGATCAAGACCGTCAAGGTGCTGCTGTTCACCGACGACTTCACCTACATCCGGCAGACCAAGGTGCGCGCCAACGGCGTCTACGAGATGACGTCGCCCGGCGCGGGCCGGTACCGCCTGCAGTTCGTCGACGCTCGTCCGGCGTACGACACGAAGGCGTACGCGGCCCGGCTCGACGTGCCCGTCCGGGTCGGCTCCAGCGCGGTGCAGAAGAACGTCCGGCTGCATCGCGGCGGCGCGATCGGCGGCACCGTGAAGGTCAAGATCAAGGGCAAGACCCGCGGCGCCAAGAACGCGCTCATCCGGGCCATCGGCAGCAGCAGCGGCCAGGTCATCACGGTCAACGCGAACAAGAACGGCGAGTACGCGCTCGCCGGCCTGGGCAACGACTCGTACCGCGTCTTCGCCTACGACTCGGCGAAGCGTCGCGTCGGCAAGAGCAAGCTGGTGCGCAAGGTCAAGCTGCGCTCGTGGCACAAGGTGTCGTTCGTGCTGGCCAAGAAGCCCAGCGCGATTCGAGGCTTCGTCCGCGCCGGTGGCGCCAAGGCCCGCGGCGTCGTCTACGTCACGGCCGTCAACAAGAGCACGGGCGAGTACTGGGTCCAGAAGGTCTCCGCCGGCAACCTGTCGATGCGCGGACTGACGGCGGGCTCCTACCGGCTGGAGGTCGCCGCCGGGAACGGGTACCTCGCCGATCGCTTCACCATCGGCAAGCTCCGCCCCGGACGCACCCGCGACGTGACCATCAGCCTGCGTCAGGGCTGAGCCGGGCGCTTCGCGCCCTCGGTCTCAGGTCTTGAACAGGGAGGTGACGGAGCCTTCTTCGAAGACCGCCGCCGTGGCCTGTGCCAGCAGGGGCGCGATCGACAGCACCGTCAGCTTGTCGAACCGCTTGTCGTCCTCGATCGGCAGCGTGTTGGTCACGATGACCTCGCACGCCGTGGAGTTCTTGAGCCGGTCGACCGCGGGACCGGAGAACACCGCGTGCGTCGCGGCGATCACGACGTCCTCGGCGCCGTCGGCCATCAGCGCCTCGGCGGCCTGCACGATCGTGCCGCCGGTGTCGATGAGGTCGTCGACCAGGATGCAGACCCGGCCGGTGACGTCGCCGACAACACGGTTGGCCTTCGACTCGTTCGGCCGGCGGGGATCGCGGGTCTTGTGGATGAACGCCAGCGGCGCCCCGCCGAGCGCCGCGGCCCACTGCTCGGCCACCTTGATGCGCCCGGCGTCCGGCGAGACGACCGCGAGATCCTTCTTGCCGTAGCGCTTCTTCACGTGACGGGTCAGGATCGGCATCGCGAGCAGGTGGTCGACGGGCCCGTCGAAGAAGCCCTGGATCTGCGCCGTGTGCAGGTCGACCGTCATGAGCCGATCGGCGCCCGCGGTGAGGAACAGATCGGCCATGAGCCGCGCCGAGATGGGCTCGCGCCCGAGGTGCTTCTTGTCCTGGCGGGCGTAGCCGTAGAACGGCAGGATCACGGTGATGCGCTTGGCGGACGCGCGCTTGAGCGCGTCGATCATGATGAGCTGCTCCATGATCGCCTCGTTGATCGGCGCCGCGTGGCTCTGGAGCACGAAGGCGTCGCAGCCGCGGACCGACTCGTCGAAGCGCACGTAGATCTCGCCGTTCGCGAAGTCGTACGCCGTGGTGGGGACGACCTCGATCTCCAAGAGGTCGGCAACCTCCCTCGCCAGGGTGGGATGCGCGCGGCCGGAGAACAGCAGCATGTTCCGGGTCGGTGTGCGACGGGACAGGCTACTCATCGTTGACTCCAGCTTCGGTTTGAGCTCAATGTTCCGTGCGCTCGGCGGTCGGTGCGCTCTGGGCCTCGCGCGCGGCTCGGTCGGACGTCGAACCGGGACGCCTGTCGGCGACCCACCCCTCAATGTTCCTCTGTCCGCTCGTGCCGACGGCCAGCGCCCCCGGCGGGACGTCGTGACGGACTGTCGTTCCCGCACCCGTGTGGGCGCCGTCGCCGATGTCCACGGGGGCCACGAATGTGTTGTTCGAGGCGGTGCGCGCATGGCGTCCGACGGTCGTGCGGTTCTTGTTGACGCCGTCGTAGTTGGCGAAGATCGTGCCGGCACCGATGTTGGTGCCCTCGCCGATCGTCGCGTCCCCGACGTACGACAGGTGCGGCACCTTGGCGCCGGCGGCGATCTGCGAGTTCTTGACCTCGACGAACGTGCCGATCTTGCCGCCCTCGCCCAGCTCGGCACCCGGGCGCAGGTACGCGAACGGACCGACCGTGGCGTCCGCCCCGACGACGGCGTCGGAGCCGTGCGTGCGGACGATCGTCGCGCGCTCGCCGACCTCGACGTTGCACAGCGTCGTGTCGGGTCCGATCGTGGCGCCCGCGGCGACGACCGTCGCGCCGAGCAGCTGCGTGCCAGGAAGGATCGTGACGTCGGCGGCGAGCGTGACGGCCGAGTCGATCCAGGTAGTGTCCGGATCGACGATCGTGACGCCCTCGGTCATCCAGTGCGTCGTGATGCGCCGGTTCAGCTCGCGGCCGATCCGGGCGAGCTGCACGCGGTCGTTGACGCCCTCGGTCTGCCAGACGTCCTCCAGCACGTGGGCGCCCACGGGGCGTCCCTCCGCGACGGCCCTGCCCACGATGTCGGTCAGGTACAGCTCGCCCTGGGCGTTGTCCGTCTCGAGGCTCGCGACGGCGTGACGGAGGAATTCCGCATCGACCACGAGGATGCCGCTGTTGATCTCGCGGATCGAACGCTCGACGTCGTCGGCGTCCCGGTGCTCGCGGATCGCCGTGACGGCGCCGTCACGGTCGCGCACGATGCGGCCGTAGCCCGTGGGGTCGCCGACCTCGGCGGTGAGGATCGTGACGATTCGCGCGGCGGCGCGGTGGTCGACCAGCAGCTCGGACAGGGTCTGCGACGACAGCAGCGGCACGTCGCCATACGTCACGACGACGGTGCCCTCCGGCGGGGTGTCGAGCGACTCGAGCGCGACGTGGACCGCGTGCCCCGTGCCGTTCTGCTGCTCTTGCACCGCGAGCACGACGGACGGGTCGTGGGCCGCGATCGCCGCGGAGACCTGATCGCGGTCGTGGCCGACGACGGCGACCGTCGTGCGGACGCCGGCCTCGGCGACCGCCACCAGCGCGTGCTCGATCATGCTGCGGCCGGCGATCTCGTGCAGCACCTTGGCGCGGGCGGACTTCATCCGTCTCCCAGAGCCCGCCGCCAGCACGATGGCCGTGACCTGTTCGGGATGCGAGTGCGTGCTCACCGGACTCCTTCGTCGACGACGTCGTGCGGGTTGCCTCACTGGAGGCCTTGGCTCCCCGGGTAGGAGTCGAACCTACGTCGCTTGTCCGCATTCAAAGTGCGGCGGGCCCTGCCGGCAGACCAACCGGGGAACGCTGTCCGAACCCACGTGGGGCTGAGACAACGCCGCCAGCGTACCGGAGTCAGGCCGTTCTTCGGGCGACGGCTAAGACCCGCGCGAAGGGCAGGACCGTCCCCCACGGCTGCCGCGGATACGCCTCGCGCAGGGCGGCGCCGTACTCGGCCACGAACTGGACTCGGAGATCGTCCGGCAGCGCCTCGAGGACGGGGCGCGCGCCGGTGCCGGAGATCCAGTCGAGGACGGGATCCTCCCCCGGCAGGACGTGCAGGTAGGTGGTCTCCCAGGCGTCCGTCGCCCAGCCGGCACGGCTGAACAGGTCCAGGTACGTCGCGGCCGGCGTGCCGCGGTCCTCGTGCAGACCCCCCGTCAACTCGCCGTACGGGGTACGGGAGGCGATCTCGTCGAGCAGGCGGTGGCTGGGGGCGGCGTAGTTGTTCGGCGTCTGCAGGGCGAACGTCCCGCCGGGGGCGACGTGGCCCCGGAGCCGGTCGATCACGGCGAGCCGGTCGGGCACCCACTGGAACAGCGCGTTGGAGACAATCAGGTCGACCGGACCGTCGGGCTCCCACGTGCTGACGTCCGCCAGCTCGTACGACGCGTCGGCGTCGTGGTTGCCGGCACGGGCGCGGTCGATCATCTCCGGCGACGAGTCGACACCGAGCACCGTCGCCTCGGGCCACCGGGCCCGCAGAACGGCCGTGAGGTGGCCCGGGCCGCAGCCGAGGTCGACGATCGTCCGGGGATCGCCGTCGACCCTGACGACGAGCTCGGCGAACGGGCGCGAGCGCTCGTCGGCGTACCGGAGATAGCGGGTGGGATCCCAGGTGGCCATAGGCAGCACGCTACGCCTCCCGTCGGGAACAATCTCGACATCAAGAATCTTGACGACAGTTGGTACCCTGCTGGCATGGAGGACGATGTCGACCGGCTCATCGCCGCGTGGAAGCGCGAGCGCCCCGACCTCGACGTGGCCCCGATGCACGTCCTGAGTCGCGTGACCCGGCTCGCCCTCCACCTGGACCGGGCCCGCAAGGAGGCCTTCGCGGCCCACGGTCTCGAGCCGTCCGAATTCGACGTCCTCTCGGCGCTGCGCCGGGCCGGGCGGCCCTATCAGCTCTCCCCTGGCCGGCTCGTGCAGGAGACGCTCGTCACGAGCGGCACCATGACGAACCGGGTCGACCGCCTCGTGCACAAGGGCCTCGTCGTCCGCCTGCCCGACCCGGCCGACCGTCGCGGCGTCCAGGTGCGGCTGTCCGCGGCCGGCATGGCCGCGGTCGACGGCGCGCTCGACGCATTGATCGCCCGCGAGCACGACCTGCTGGCGGGAGTGGGCGCCGACGAGGCCGACGGGATCGCGTCGTCGTTGCGCAAGCTGTCGCAGCCCTTCGACCGCTGACGCGCGGCGTTCGCCTCGGGGCCGGGGCCATAGACTCCTGCGGTGGCTCATCTCCTCGGCGTGGAACAGATCGCGCTCGACTTCCCGACCAAGACCGTGTTCGAGTCCGTGACGATCGGCATCGACGAAGGTGACCGGATCGGCATCGTCGGCCGCAACGGCGACGGCAAGTCGACGCTGCTGCGCATCTTCGCCGGCACCCTGCAGCCCGACTCCGGACGCGTGACAACCCGCGGCGGCGTCACGATCGGCATGCTCGACCAGACCGACACCCTCGACCAGACCGGCACCGTGGGGCGCGCGATCGTCGGCGACAAGCAGGACTACGAGTGGGCCGGCGACGCCAAGATCCGCGACGTCATCGCCGGGCTCGCGTCCGACATCCCGTGGGACGCGACCGTCGGGACGCTCTCGGGCGGCCAGCGGCGCCGGGTCGCGCTGGCCAGGCTGCTGGTCGGCGACGACGACGTCCTGTTCCTCGACGAGCCGACCAACCACCTGGACGTCGAGGGCATCACGTGGCTCGCGGGGCACCTCAAGAAGCGGTGGTCGACCAACGCCGGCGGCCTGCTCGTCGTGACGCACGACCGGTGGTTCCTCGACGAGGTCTGCACCGCGACGTGGGAGGTGCACGACGGCATCGTCGAGCCATTCGAGGGCGGCTACGCGGCGTACATCCTGCAGCGCGTCGAGCGCGACCGCCACGCATCGGCGACCGAGTCGAAGCGGCAGAACCTCATGCGCAAGGAGCTCGCGTGGCTGCGCCGCGGCGCGCCCGCCCGCACGTCGAAGCCCAAGTTCCGCATCGACGCCGCCAACGAGCTGATCGCCGACGAGCCGCCGGCCCGCGACCCCATCCAGCTCAAGCAGATGGCGACGTCGCGACTGGGCAAGGACGTCGTCGACATCCTCGACGTCTCGGTGTCGTACCCGTCGTCGATCCCCGGCGAGCCCGACAAGGAGGTGCTGAAGGGCATCGAGTGGCGCGTCGGTCCCGGCGAGCGGACCGGCATCCTCGGCGCCAACGGCGCGGGCAAGTCGACGCTGCTGGGCCTCGTGACCGGCAAGGTCGAGCCGACGACCGGGCGGGTCAAGAAGGGCAAGACTGTCAAGGTCGTCACGCTCACGCAGGAGCTCGACGAGCTCAAGGACGTCGGTGACGACCGGGTCAGCGATGTCGTCGGCCGCCAGCGGACCGCGTACGTCTCGGGCGGCAAGGAGATGACGCCGTCGCAGCTGCTGGAGCGGCTCGGTTTCTCCAGCGCACAGATGTCGACGCCGGTGCGAGACCTGTCGGGTGGCCAGAAGCGCCGTTTGCAGCTGCTGCTGATCCTGCTCGACGAGCCCAACGTCCTGGTGCTCGACGAGCCGACCAACGACCTCGACACCGACATGCTGGCCGCGATGGAGGATCTTCTCGACTCGTGGCCCGGCACGCTGCTTGTCGTCTCGCACGACCGGTACCTGCTGGAGCGCATCACCGACCAGCAGTACGCGATCCTCGACGGGCACTTCCGCCATCTGCCCGGCGGCGTCGACCAGTACCTGCGCCTGCGCAAGGAGTCGTCGGGCACCCCGGCCGCGACGAATCCGTCGAGCGCGGGCCACGTCAAGGTGTCGAAGCTCTCGAGCGCCGAGGAGCGCACGACCCGCAAGGAGGTCGGCTCGATCGACCGCAAGATGGAGAAGGCGTCCGGTCGCATCGACGACCTGCACAAGGCGATGGCCGAGCACGATCCCTCGGACGTCCCGGGCCTGCTGGCGATGTCGAAGGAAGTCGCCGAGCTCGAGGCCAAGGTCGCCGGCCTCGAGGAGCGCTGGCTGGAGCTCACGACCCTCCTGGAGTCCTGACCCGGCGCCCTTTCCCACCCGCTGGTGGGTGGGGTCGCGGGGGCTGGCTGGACGGACGATGAGGGGTACGGGTAGCCAGCACTGCCACATGCCCTCATCCTCCGTCACGACGGACCCGGGGCTGAACGGACGATGAGGGGTACGGGTAGCCGGCACTGCCACATGCCCTCATCCTCCGTCCGTCCACAGGTGATCCGGGACGGAGGCACCGTCCACAGGAACGCTCGAGGCGTTGGTGCCTCGATGACGTCCCGCGCGACGGTCGACTCATGAAGACCGTCTTCCGCACCGCTGAGCTCGTCGCCATCCACGGCCGTGGTGCCGTCCGCCACGCCGTCGCCGTGGGCAAGTTCCAATCGCCGCGACGCGGGATCGTCGTCACCCACTCCGGCCCCCTGTCGGTCGACGAGATCGAGCTTGTCGCGCTGCATGCCTGCGCGCGAGGCTCGGCACTCGGTGGTCTGAGCGCGCTCCGGCACGACAACCTCGACGGCTTCCCTCCCGAGCAGCCGTTCGTCGTCCTGCCCGAAGGGGCGGACCGGCCTTCGGGGACCACGTTCGTCACTCACTGGAGCGTCGACCTCGGAGCCGACGACGTCCATCCCCTCCGCGAACCTCGTCGAACGCGACCGGCGCGCAGCCTGATCGACGCGGCGAGCTGGTGCGCGAACGACCGATTCGCCCGCACGATCGTGATCGCCGGGATGCAGCAGGGGCTCGTCGACGAACGGCTCATGCACCAGGCCCTGGACCGCCGTGGGACGTGCCGTCGCCGCGCGCTGATCCGCGAGTCGATCCTCGACGCGGCCGGAGGCATCCACTCACTGCCGGAGCGGGACTTCGACGAGATCCGGATCGCCGCCGATCTCCCGGCGCCCACCCGTCAGCGACGGGTCAAGGGGCCGGACGGCCACTACTACCTCGACGCCTCGTGGGACGACCTGCGGCTGGCCGTCGAGGTGCACGGCATTCAGCACCAGCGCATCGCCCAGTGGGACAAGGACCTGCTGCGCGGCAACGAGGTCGTGATCGACGGTCGCCGACTCCTGCTCTTCACGTCCCACGCGATTCGCCACGACCGCGAGATCGTCACCAGCCAGCTGCAGCGCATGTTCTGGTCGCTCGGCTGGCGTGCCGCCTGACAACCCTCGACCCCTTCGGACGGACGATGAGCGACTCGGGCAGCGCCAGCGGCCACAACCCCTCATCGTCCGTCCGCCCGGAGGGTCAGGTCAGGCGGGCGCCCGTGACGGGGCCGCGGGACTGGACGACGTCGGCGCAGCCGGCGGTGCTGCTCAGCGCGAAGGCGATGTCGAGGCTGTGCTGCTCGCTCGCGGCCAGGAACAGCGCGGTCGGGCCGGAGCCGGACAGGATCGCGCCGAGGGCACCGGCCTGCAGGCCGATGCCGAGCGTGTCGCCGAGCTCGGGGCGCAGCGACAGCGCCGCCTCCGTCAGGTCGTTCGACAGCGCATCGCCCAATGCCTCCGCGTCGCCGGCCCGGAGCGCCGCGAGCAGCGCGTCGGGCACCTCCGGGGAGCGCACCGTCCGGTGGGCGTTGAGCCGGTCGAACTCGGCGAACACGGCCTTGGTCGAGAGTCCCTCGTGGGCCATCGCGAAGACCCAGTGGTACGAGCCGCGGGCGAGAACGGGGCTGACAGTCTCGCCGCGCCCACCGCCGATCGCGTTGCCGCCGTGCAGCAGGAACGGGACGTCGCTGCCCAGCCTGGCCGCGAGGGTCTCCAGTGCCGCGCGCGACAGGCCCGTCCCCCACGCCTCGTTGCATGCGACGAGCGCCGCGGCGGCGTCGGCCGATCCCCCAGCCATGCCGCCCGCGACCGGGATGACCTTGCGGATCGCCAGGTCGACGCCGGCCGTAACCCCGGTGCGCTCGCGCAGCAGCCGGGCGGCCTTGATCGCGAGGTTGTCGTCGTCCTCGGGGACGAACGCGATCTCGCCCGCGACGCGGACGTCGAGCTCGCTGTGCACCGCAACCGTGATCTCGCCGTCCTCGCGGGCGGTCGCGCGCACCTCGTCGTGCAGGTCCACGGCCTGGTACACCGTCGCGAGGGGGTGGTAGCCGTCGTCGCGGACCGGTCCGACGCCCAGGCACAGGTTGATCTTCGCGGGGACACGGACGTTCGCTTGGCTCACCCGTTCAACCTAGTGGCTCACCGCTGGTCCCATCATCGGTGCCTGGTGCGGCAGCGGCGCGAACTCGCCCCGTGGGCTGGTCGCCAGCCCCAGCTCGACCAGCGACCGGGCGGTCAGCGTCGCGGCTGCGACGCCGTCGACGACCGGCACGCCCAGGTCACGTTGCAGGCGGGCGCACAGGTCGGCCATCCCGGCGCACCCGAGCACGATGACCTCGGACCCGTCCGTGTCGAGCGCTGCCCGCGACGCACCCAGCACGGTCGCGTACGCCTCGGGGTCGGTCTCCAGCTCGACGACCGGGATGCCCGTCGCGTGCACGCCCCTGCACTGCCGCTCCAGCCCGTAGGCGCGGGCCAGGTCCCACGTGTGCCCGACGGTCCGCTCCATCGTCGTGACGACGCTGAAGCCGCGGCCCAGGTACGCCGCGGTCCGCATCGCGGCCTCGGCGATCCCGACGACGGGTCCGCGCACGAGCTCGCGCGCCGCGAGCAGTCCCGGGTCGCCGAAGCACGCGATGACGTACGCGTCCGCGCCCGCGGCCTCCCCGGCGGCGAGCTCGACCAGGACCCCTGGGACGCTCATCGCGTCGTCGTGGTGGCTCTCGATCGAGACCGGGCCGGTCGCCGGGTTGACCGCCTCGACGGTGACGCCCGGGCCGGCGACGGCCCGGGCGCACGCGCCGATCGTGGCGGTCATCGACGCCGTGGTGTTCGGGTTGACGACGAGGATCCGCATCGGCGTCAGGCGGCCGTCGCGCCGACGGCCCGGCGGTCGGCGAAACCCGCCACGTTCAGCCGCAGCGCGAGCAGCCAGTAGCTGACGAAGCCAAGTCCGCAGCCGAGGAACCAGCTGTAGTCGGGCAGCCACGTCACGACGTCGGCGAGCTTCGGGATCACGACGCTGAGGATCGCGATGGAACCTGCGAAGATGACGGCGTAGACGGCGGCCGGGTTGTAGCCCTTGGTGTAGAAGTACTCGCCGCTCTCGTCGAGCGTGAACAGGTCGTCGACGATGACGTGCTGCCTGCGGATGATGTAGTAGTCCGCGATCAGGATGCCGAACAGCGGGCCGATGAGGGCACCCAGCAGGCCGAGGGTCCAGAAGATCGCGTCCGGGTCGGAGTACCAGTTCCACGGCGTCAGCAGGATCGAGCCGACGGCCGCGATCATGCCGCCCATGCGCCAGCTGATCTTCTGCGGCGAGACGTTGGAGAAGTCGAACGCCGGCGAGATGAAGTTGGCCACGATGTTGATGCCCACCGTCGCGATGACAAACGTCAGACCGCCGAGCAGGATCGCCACGTGGGTGTCGATCGCCTCGACCGTGTGCACCGGATCGGTCAGCAGCTCACCGAACACCGGGACGGTCGCCGACGCCGTCAGCACGACGAGCAGCGAGAAGATGACGAAGTTGACCGGCAGGCCCCAGAAGTTGCCCTTCTTGACCGAGTCGAAGCTGTTGCCGTAGCGGGCGAAGTCGCCGAAGTTGAGCATCGGGCCGGAGAAGTACGACACGACCAGCGCGATCGCGCCCAGCATCGTGGTGACGGTCTCCCAGCCGCTCAGCTCGACGTCCGACAGGTTGAGGCTGATGTCGAAGTCCGCCTTCCACAGCATGTAGCCGCACAGCACGAACATGACGGCGTAGACGGCCGGGCCGCAGAAGTCGATGAACCTGCGAATCGACTCCATGCCGCGCCAGAAGACCGCCGCCTGCACCACCCACAGGATCGCGAAGCTGACGTAGCCCAGCGCCGAGAGGCCCAGGAAGCCGTGCTGGTCGACGTCGGCGTACCTGCCGAGGCCAGGCCACAGCTTGATGAACACGATGTTGAGCGACGTCGCGGCGAGGAACGTCTGCACGCCGTACCAGGCCACCGCGATGAGTCCGCGGATGATCGCCGGGATGTTGGCGCCGCGCACGCCGAACGAGGCGCGGCTGATGACGGGGTACGGGACGCCCGCGACCTGGCTGGGCTTCGCGATCAGGTTGCAGAAGAACTGCACGATGCAGATGCCGACGATGAGGCTCACGAACACCTGCCAGCTCGTCAGGCCCAGGGCGAACAGGCTGCCGGCGGTGACGTAGCCGCCGACGCTGTGCACGTCGGACATCCAGAACGCGAAGATGTTGTACGTGCTCCAGCTCTGGTTCTCCAGCGGGGCGAGGTCCTCGTTGGCCAGCCGCGGGTCGTAGCCCTTCTTGACCCAGCCCTGGCCCGGCGGGTAGCCGGCCGCCTCGACGACGTCGCCGTCGCTCCTGATGTCCGTCATGTGTGCTCCTCGGTGTGGTCGATCGCGTGGGCACGACGCTAGGAGCGCGGTGTTTCGCCTGCCCCCGTCCACGCGTCAAGCGGCGGTTACGGGAGAGATATAGGAAGTTCAGGGCCCGAGGAACACGTCCGGGTCGTCGGCGAACATGGCGATCGCGTCGCGCAGGTGCCCGTAGTGGTGCATCGACTCCGCGATGAGCCGGTCCGCGTCGCGGGCGACGAACGCATCGACCATGCGGTCGTGGTCGCCGTGGAACTGGGCGCGCCCCGCCTCCGACACGCGCGCCATGGGCCGGGCCGGCTCGGTGATGTTCCACGCCGACTCGTACATGCGCAGCAGCCGCTGCATGCCCGACGGCGTGATCAGCGCCATGTGGAACCGCCGCGACTGGGCGTGGTAACTCTTCTCGTCACCGCGGCGCGTGGCCTCGGCCAGCGCCTCGTGGATCGAGCCGACGAGCCGGTCATCCTCGATCGCCGCGTGCTGGACGGCGGCTCGCAGGGCGGAGGTCTCGAGGGCCTGCCGGACGTCGTACATCTCGCGGAACTCCTCGAAGCGCAGCTTCGTGACGCGGTACCCGATGTGCGGACGGTGCTCGACGAGCCCCTCCCCGGTCAGGATCTTGAGCGACTCGCGCACCGGGATCTGGCTGACCCCGAAGAACCGCGCGACCGCATCGATCGGGATGACGGTCCCCGGCGGCTCGTCGCCGTCGAGGATCGCGCGACGGAGGTCGGGCAGCACGCGCGGCTGCTCGCCGTCCGGCGTCGTGTTGACGAGCCTCGATGCGAAGATCGAGCGACGTCGCGGGCTCGCGGCCATGCCCCGCTCAGCCCCGCTCCGTGCCCTGGCCGTATCGCGCCAGGACGAACGACTCCGCGAGCTGCGCGAGCATGTAGCCCACGACCGACACGAGCGTCACGACGACGATGAGCGACCAGAGCTGGTCGTACTGATACAGCGCGAGCGAGGTGTTGACGGCCTTGCCGACGCTGTCGGTCGTCGTGAAGTACTCCGCGATCAGCGCGCCCGTGATGGCGCCGGGCACCGAGATGCGGATCGCCGCGAAGATCGATGGGAGCGCGGTGGGGTACGCGACCCGGCGCAGGACGTCCCACGACGTGCCGCCGTACACCGTCACGACGTCGCGCATCTGCGGTGTCACGGATCGCAGCCCGAACGCGATGTTCACGAGCGCCGGGAACAGCACGACGATGCCGCTCATGACCGCGACGCACCAGAAGCCGTTGCCGAACAGCAGCGTGATGACGGGCGCGAGGGCGACGAGCGGAATGGTGCGGACGACCATGACCATCGGCATCGTTGCCGCCTCGATGCCCTTCCACAGCACCATGGCCGTCGCGAGGAGCGTCGCCACGGTGAGGCCCGCGGCGAAGCCGATGCCGGCGTCGATAAGCGTCTGGCCGAGGGCGCCCAGCACCTCGGAGCGGTTCTCGCCGGCGTCCTCCTCGGTGAACAGGTAGCCGACGACGTCCTGCGGCAGGCGCGTCGTGAGCTCACTGACGCCGGTCAGGCTGACCAGGGCGTACCAGGCCGCCACGGCAGCGGCGAGGACGAAGGCCAGGTTGAGCAGCGGACGTCCGATGATCGCCGCCCGACTCATGCCGACACCCCCCGCGACCACGGCGCGACGATGCGACCGATGAGGCCCAGGACGAGGTACGCCAGGCCGGACACCACGGCGCAGCCGAGGCCGAGGGACCACGCGAGCGCCGTTTCGCGATTGTTCTGGCTGAGGATCAGCGACGGCCCGACGCCGATCTCGAGGTGCCGGTCGAAGTACTCGCCCAGCAGCGCGCCGAGGAAGGCGGCGGGCGCAGCGATCTGCAAGGTGCTGAACAGGGCCGGCAGCGCCGAGACGAGCCGCACCCGGCGCAGCTGCTGGAACCGGCTGCCGCCGTACACCGAGACGACGTCGAGCGTCGACCGGTCGACGGTGCGGAAGCCGAGCACCGCGCCCACGACGGTCGTGAAGAACACCGAGACCGCGGCCAGGTCGATCGCGGTCGCCGACAGCCCGCCCTTCTCGGGAATCTCGTGCACCGTGATCAGGATCGGCGCGAGCACCACGATCGGCAGGCAGTACGTGATGACGGCGAACTGCATGACGAGCGGCTCGATGACCGGGACCAGCAGCACCACGACGGCCGTGGTGAGCGCGAGCCCCACGCCGACCAGGTAGCCCCAGCCCGCCTCCTTCAGCGTGATCGAGAAGACCCGCTGGTAGTAGCCGAGCCCGCGCTCGCGGAAGACGTCCACGATCTCCGGCGGGGTCGGGATCTGGAAGTCGCTCAGGACCGTCGCCGCCACGACCCACCACACGGCGATCGTGGTGACGACGCCGATCGCGCCGATCGTCGCCGTGCGCAGGCGCTCGTTCTCGCCCATCAGTCGACCGCGGCGCCGCCGGCGCCGAACAGGAGCTCCGACGCGTGGTCGTGCAGCTGGTGGAACTCCGGCGTGCGCATCATCTCCGGCAGACGCGGACGTGGCAGGTCCACGTCGATGACCTCCTGGATGCGCCCGGGCCGTGGGCTCATGACCGCGACCTTGTCTGACAGGAAGATCGCCTCCGCGATGCCGTGCGTGACCATGAGCGTCGTCGCGGGCTTCTCGGTCCAGATGCGCAGCAGCTCCAGGTTGAGCCGCTGACGCGTCATGTCGTCGAGCGCGCCGAACGGCTCGTCGAGCAGCAGCACGGACGGCTTGACGACGAGCGACCGGGCGATCGACACGCGCTGCCGCATGCCGCCGGACAGCTGCGCGGGCCGCGCCTTCTCGAACCCCTCGAGCCCCACGAGCTTGATGAGCTCGCGGACCAGCGACTCGTCGGGCTTCTCCCCCGACACCTGGAACGGCAGGCGGATGTTCGACTCGACCGATCGCCACGGCAGCAGCGCCGCGTCCTGGAACGCGATGCCGAGCTCGTGCGCCCGGCGCAGCTCCGCGGGTGACTTGCCGTCGACGACCGCGCGGCCACTCGTGGGGGTCTCCAGCCCCGCGAGGATCCTCAGGATCGTCGACTTGCCGCAGCCGGACGGTCCCAGCAGCGACAGGAAGCTGCCCTTGTCGGTGTGCAGGGTCGCGCCCTCGAGCGCGATGACCTCCTTGCGTCCGACCGTGAAGGTCTTCGACAGGTCCTGGATGTGCAGGCCGGTGCCGGCGGAGCTGGGTTCGCCCGCTCCGCCGGCCGGCATGGTGGTCTCGATCGTCACTGCCTCAGTCGTCCGTTCTCGTTCCCGTCTGTCCGCTCACTCAGCCCTGCGCCAGCTCGGGCTTCTCCTTGAGCAGCTCGGTCAGCAGCGACATGTCGAACAGGTCGTCGGCCTCGATGTCGATGCCGGCGGTCTTGAGGGACTTGATGTTGTCGGCGATCGCCGCATCGCTGATCGTGAACAGTCCGTTGGCCGCGGTCTCGTCGTTGACGACGAGGTCGTCGCACTGGGCCTGGGCCTGCTCGATCTCCTTCTCCAGCTCGAGCGGCGGGTCGATGTCCTTGCCGTACGTGTCGACGGCCAGCTTGGCGCCGCCCTCGATGTCGGAGCAGGCGTCCTTCCAGCCCTTGATCTCGGCCTCCAGGAACGCCTTGACCTTCTCGGGCGACTTCTCGATCGTCTCGTCGGTCGTCATGACGCTCTCCGCGACGAACGGCAGCCCGTTGTCGGCGAACGGCAGGTCGACGGTGTCGAAGCCGTGTCCCTTGACCAGCAGCGACTCGTTCGTCACGTACGCGACGAGGCCGTCGATCTGCTTGTCCTCCAGCGGGGCGACGTCGAAGCCGTTCGGGACGATCTCGACCTCGTCCTCGTCGATGCCGTTCGCCGCGAGCAGCGCCTTGAACAGGCTCAGGTTGGGGTCCTGGACGCCGATCTTCTTGCCGATCAGGTCCTGCGGCGTCTTGATGTTGCCGCCGTCAGCCAGCGACAGGATCGTGAAGGGGTTCTTCTGGTACGTCGTGCCGACGATCTTGAGCGGGAAGTCGGAGTTGGCGACGGCCGAGGCCGTCGAGACGGCGTTGCTGAGGCCGAAGTCGGCCTTGCCCGTCGCGACGATCTCCTCCTGCGCGACGGGACCCGTCAGCAGGTTGACCGAGCTGAACCCGGCCTCCTTGAAGTAGCCCTTCGAGTCGGCCATGAACTCGCCGGCGAACTCGGCATTCTTGATCCACGACAGCTGGACGGACAGCTCGCCGAAGCCGTCGGCCGCGGTCGATCCACCCTCGTCGCCGCCCTCGGAGTCGGAGGATCCACAGGCGGCCAGCGTCAGACCGGCGACGGTCGCGACGGCCGCGAGGCGCGTGCCCCGGCGGAAGGAAATGGTCATGTGCACTCCAGTTCTGATGGTGCGCGCCGGCCCAGGACCGGCGCGCGTGAGACGAAACCCCCGTTACGTGTCGCTGACGTTAGGAGCGCCGGGTTTCACGATCGGCCCCCGCTGATTACGTCGCGGTTAAACTTCGCCGAGCGGGCCCCCCAAAATGTGGGCACGTCCCGAGCCCAAACACCCCTGTCGACCCCCGGACGTGCCCAGATCTTGGCGGAGGCGGCGGAGGCGGCGGAGGCGGCCGGGGGTCAGTAGTCGACTCGTGCGGTGTGGTCCATCCAGGCGTCGAAGGGGGCGCCGGCGTGGGTGGGGCGCAGCTCGTCGATGCGGGTGGGCCAGGTGGCGCGGTCGCGGGCGAACAGCTCGTAGAACTCCCGGTCGTCGAAGCCACCGCGGGCGGCGTCCTCGCGGTCGGCGGCGTACACGACGCGGTCGAGGCGCGCCCATAGCGATGCCGAGACACACAGGGGGCACGGCTCGCAGGACGTGTAGAGCGTCATGCCGGCGAGGGAGAAGGCGCCGACCGTGGCGCACGCAGCGCGGATCGCCTCGACCTCGGCGTGGGCGGTGGGGTCGAGATCGCGCGTCACCCGGTTCTGACCGGTGGCGACGAGCAGGTTGTCGCGGACGATGACGGCGCCGAACGGGCCGCCGCCAGCCGCCACGTTGGCGACGGCCAGGTCGATCGCCTGGGCCAGCCAGCCGTGGTCGGTGTCGTGGGTCATGGGTCGTCCCTCTCGGTGGTCGGGTCGGGCGGTCGGGTCAGGTGTTCAGCAGCCGCCAGAGCCGATCGCGGCTCATGGGCAGCTCGTGCGGACGGACGCCCGTCGCGTCACGGATCGCGTTGGCGAGCGCGGGGGCCACGGGGTTGTAGGGCGCCTCGCTCATCGACTTGGCGCCCCGCGGGCCCAGCTCGTCGACGGTGTCGGCGAACAGCACCTCGGTCACGGGCAGGTCGGCCATCTGCGGGACGCGGTAGTCGCGGAACGTCCGCGTCAGCACCTCGCCGTCACGCAGCACCATCTCCTCGTACAGCGCCGAGCCGATGCCCTGCCCCACCCCGCCCTCGATCTGGCCCCGGAGCTGCTCGGGGTTGATGACGACGCCCGCGTCAGCCGCCTGCACCGACGAGAGGATCCGCACCTCGCCCGTCGCGGGGTCGACCGCGACGCGGAAGCCGTGGACGTTGAACGCGATCGACCGCGGCGTCCCGTCGTGGGACCCCTCGGCCGACAGCGACTCGACGACCAGCTCGTCGAACGCGAGGGACGTGCCGGGCCCCGCCACGCCGTCCGGCCCGAGCGTGCACGCGCCCGTCGCGACACCGAGGCGCCGCGCGGCGAGGGTCAGCAGCTCGGCGCGCAGCCGCTCGGCCGCGACCTGCACCGCCCTGCCCGCGACGACCGAGCCGGTCGAGCCGTAGGCACCCGTGTCGTAGCCCGACGTCGCGGTGTCCGACTGGCGCACCCGCACGCGGTCCGGCGTCGTCCCGAGCTCCTGCGCGACGAGCTGCACGTGCACCGTGGTGGTGCCGTTGCCGAACTCCGCCGTCCCGACGTCGACCGTGTAGGTCCCGGTGGGATCGACCGAGACCCGGACGTTCGAGTGGTGTCCGCGGGGCGGGATCGTCGCGATCATCGCGAGCGCCGAGCCCGAGCCGACGAGCCAGCCGTCGGGGGCCGGCTCCCCGCGGCCGGACGCGAGCGCGTCGTCGACGAGGTCGAGGCACTGGTCGAGGCCGTACGACCCGTAGGTCAGGTCGGTCTCCTCGACCGCCGCGACGATCATCGGATCGCCCGGCACGATGACGTTGCGGCGGCGCAGCTCGATCGGGTCGAGCCCCAGCTCGCGCGCCAGCTCGTCCATCGCCGACTCGATCGCGAAGATCACCTGTCCGAGGCCGTAGCCGCGGAACGCGCCGGACGGCAGGTTGTTGGTGTAGACCGCCTCGGCGTCGACCCGCTTGTTGGCGCAGCGGTACACCGCGACCGACTCATGGCAGCCGTGGAACATGACGCCGGGGCCGTGGTTGCCGTACGCGCCGGTGTCGGTGACGACGTCGACCCGCATCGCGGTCAGGGTGCCGTCGGCGTCGGCGCCGAGGTCGACCGACACCGTCATGGGGTGACGGCACGGCACGATCGTGAACTGGTCCTCGCGGGTCAGCTCGTACTGCACCGGACGTCCCGTGCGCAGCGCGGCCAGCCCTACGACGTCCTCGACGATGAGCTCCTGCTTGCCGCCGAAGCCGCCGCCGACGCGTCCCACGACGACGCGGACCCGCTCGACCGGCAGGTCCAGGATGCGCGCCAGCTCGGTGCGCACGAGGAACGGCACCTGGGAGCTCGTGCGCACCACGAGCGAACCGTCGTCGGCGAGCCAGGCCCGCGCGCCGTGGGTCTCCAGCGAGGCGTGCGTGACCCGCGCGGTCTGCCACGTGCCGGACGTCCGGGCGTGCGCGTGCTCCAGCGCGGCGTCGACGTCGCCGATCTCGGCGTGCAGCTGGGCGACGACGTTGCGCCCCGGGTCGCTGATCCTGGACGTCAGCGGCTCCTTGTCGCCGTGCACCAGCGGCGCCCCGGCACGGCGTGCCTCGTGCGGGTCGAACACCGCCGGCAGCAGCTCGTACGCGACGTCGAGGAGCCGGCAGGCCTCCTCGGCGAGCGCGACGGTCTCGGCCACCACGATCGCGACGCGCTGCCCGCGGAAGCGGACGACCGGGTCGAGGATGCGCGTGTCGTCGGGGTCGTCGAGCCGGTTCTCGTGCCGGCCGGTCGAGAACAGCACGTCCGGGACGTCCTCGTGCGTCAGCACCAGCTCGACGCCGGCGAGCGCCTGCGCCCGGGTCGTGTCGATTGCCGTGATGCGGGCGTGCGCGTGCGGGCTGCCGAGCACCGCGACGTGCAGCAGCGGGGTGCGCAGGCCGGTCGTGGGCTCGTCGAGGGCGAACCGCTCCACGCCGGTCACGACACCCACGGCGGCCGGCGCCGCGACCGACGTCCCGTAGGCCTCCCCGGCCGCGGGGCGGGACGTGTTGACGGTGCCGGCGATGGCATCGCGGATCGAGCGGTAGCCCGTGCACCGGCACAGGTTGCCCTTCATGACGCGCGGCAGCTCATCGGCGGTGACGTCGCGCAGCGTCGAGGCAGTGACGATCATGCCCGCGGTGCAGAAGCCGCACTGGAAGCCCGCCGCGTCGACGAACTGCTGCTGCACCGGATGCAGCCGGTCCGGCGAGCCGAGGCCGGCGACCGTCGTGACGTCCCGGCCGACGGCGCGTGCGGCCGGATAGATGCACGAGTGGGTGGCCGTGCCGTCGACCAGCACCGAGCAGGCGCCGCAGTCGCCCGCGTCGCAGCCCTTCTTGACCTCGACCGCGCCCTGCTCGCGCAGGTACGTGCGCAGGCACTGCCCGGGGCGCGGCTCCGCGTCGTGCGGGGTGCCATTGACGCTGATCATGACGCCCTCAGCTCCTCGCACACGTCGTACGCGAGCTCCAATGTCACGGCCTTGCGCCAGTCGGGCGCACCGTGCGCGTCGTCGTACCAGCCGTGCACGGACGCGAACAGGTTCTGCAGCTCGTCGTCCGTCGGCGGGCTGCCGAAGCGGAAGACGTACGGCCGCGGGGTCGCCGCCGTCACGGTGAGGGTCAGCCGCCCGTCGTCGTCCAGGCGGCCGATGACGATCGCGGACGACCGTCCCAGCGGGGCGAGGGAGAACCGACGGAACGCGGTGCGCGCCCGGAGCGATCCGATCGGGATCTCGAGCGACCTGACCACCTCGCCCGACTGCAGGGTCGTGTGCCGCACCCCCAGCACCAGCTCGGCGACGAGCTCGCGTCGCTCGGTGCCGTCGGGACGCCAGATCACGACGACGGCGTCCAGCGCCGTGGCCAGCGAGATCATGGCCCCGGCGGGCAGGGCCAAGCACAGGTTGCCGCCCACCGTCGCGGTGCCCCAGATCTTGAACGACATCAGCAGGGCCTCGGCGCACTGGCGGAACAGCGGCGACGCCGTCCACACCGCGGGGACGTCCATGAGCTCGGCGATCGTGCACGTCGCGGCGACGCTGAGCCCGCGGTCGTGGACCGTCCACGGCTCCCAGCCCATCGTCGTCAGGTCCACGAGGCCGCTGATCTCCTGCGGCTCGGAGAACAGCCACGACCCGCCGGCCAGCACCGTCTCCCCGGGCGCCAGGCGCAGGTCGTCGCGCGCGCGGGCGGCCCGCAGCGACGTGACGCGGTTCAGGTCCATGCGCTGCCCCCCGTCACGCGGTCTCGATCTCGCGGAGCGACCGGTACGACGCGTCGATCGCCGTGACCCGCTCCTCGCCGGCGTCGCCCACGCGGTCGAGGACCCGGTCGGCCAGCACCGCGACGACGCTCATCGCGGCGGCGTAGCTGTCGAACGCCGAGGCCGTCGTCAGCGGGCACTCGAGCCACACCGTCGCGTGGGCGGCGAGCGCCCGCGCGGACGGATCGGCCAGCAGGACGATCGGCGTGCCCGCCGCGTGCACGATCTCCAGCAGCTCCTCGAGGTTGTCGGGCCGCCGGCGGAAGCCCACGACGACGACGGCGTCGATCGCCTCGATCCCGAGCAGCTCTTCCGACAGCGACTGTCCCGGCTGCGGCGCCAGGGTCACCCCGGCGCGTGCCTGGCTCAGCTGCTGGCGCAGGTGCAGCGCGACCGCGTAGCTGTTGCGCAGGCCCAGCACGACGACGCGCTGCGCCCCCGCGACGAGCGTCGCGGCGACGTCGAGCCGGTCCTCGTCGAGCCGCGACATCGCCGACCGCAGGTTCGCAATCTCGTGCTCCAGGTGGGCCACGAGGCTGGGCGCGCCCTCGATCGTGACCGGGACCCCCTGGCTGCGCAGCCCGCGCAGGTGCTCTCGCACCTCGCCGAAGTCGTCGAAGCCCAGGTGTCGGAACAGCCGGCTCATCGTCGCCTTCGAGACCCCCGCGAGATCGGCGAGCTCGGCAGCCCGGTAGATCGCGAGGTCGTCGAGGTGGTCCAGCAGCACGTCGGCCGCCCGCCGCTCCTGGGGCGACAGGCCCGTGTACCGCTCGGCGATCCGCTCGTCGATGCGCAGCTCGTTCACGATGCGGCTCCCGCCAGGTTGAGGACGGCCCGCTCGAAGGCGTCGAGCCCGCGGGCGACGTCCACGTCGCGGACGCGTTCGCCGGGGTGGTGGCTGATGCCGTCGAAGCAGCGCACGAACAGCATCCCGATGTCGGTCACGGCACCGATCGCCATGCCGTCGTGCCCCGCGCGGCTCCACATCCCCATGGGGTCGGGGTCACCGGTCGACCGGATGCCGTCGACGACGGCGTCGGTCAGTCGCGCGGCGCACGGCATGGACGGCGCGGTGTGCGTCTCGACCCAGCGGACGCCGAGCGATCGTGCGGCGCACAGCCGCTCGATCTCGGCCAGCATCGTCGTCCACATGGCGTCACGGGCCGCGTCGCTCTCCGCCCGCAGGTCGAGGCTCAGGTCGGCCCGGCCGGGGATGACGTTGACCGCGCCGGGCGTGACCTCGATCCGGCCAACCGTCGCGATACAGTCCGACGCCCGCGCGAGCCGCTCGATCGCGGTGATCGCCTCCGCCGCCCCGACGAGGGCGTCGCGCCGGCGCGGGTAGGGCGTGCCCCCGGCGTGCCGGGCTTCCCCCACGATGCTGAGCCGGAACCGGCGCGCGCCCGCGATTGTCGTGACGAAGCCCAGCGAGGCGTCCGCAGCCTCGAGGTAGGGGCCCTGCTCGATGTGGGCCTCGAGGTAGCCCACGAGCTCATCGGGCCGCCGGGCTGCCTCCCCGACGCGTCGCGGGTCGAGGCCGAACTCGCGGAACGCGGCGTGCAGGGTCGTGCCGTTCTTGTCGCGCAGCTCCCACCAGTCCGGGTCCCACGTGCCGGCGGCCGCGCAGCTGCCCAGCAGCGCCTTGCCGAAGCGGGTGCCCTCCTCGTCGCTGAATCCCACGACCTCCACGGCGAACGGGAAGTCGTCCATGCGGGCGCCGAGTCGTTCGACGACCGCGATCGCCATGACGACGCCGAGCATGCCGTCGTACGACCCCGCGTCCGGCACCGTGTCGAGGTGGGAGCCGAGCAGCAGGGCCGGCAGACCGGGCTCGCGCCCCTCGCGGCGGCCGTACTGGTTGCCGGCCGCGTCCTGCCACGTCCGCAGGCCGGCCTGGGTCATCCAGTCGGCCGTCGCGGCGTTCGCGGCCGCGTGCTGCGGCGAGAGGTAGACGCGCTCGAGCCGCGACACGTGCGCGGAGTATCGGTCGAGCTCGGTGCACCGGTCGAGCACCATTTGCGCCGAGGTCATCGGTACACCTCGCGAGCCGCTGCGACGCCGCCACCACCGGTCACCGCGACGCCCCCGGCGCGCAGCACCTGTTCGAGCGCGGCGAGGGTGACCAGGACGGCGTCCTTGCGCGCGTTGTGGCCCATCGTGCCGATGCGCCAGACCAGCCCGTGCAGGGGTCCGAAGGATGTGCCGATCTCGATGCCGAAGTCGTCGAGCATCGCCGCCCGAGCGCCGTCGCCGTCCAGCCCGTCCGGGATGAGCACCGCGACGACGTTGTTCATCCGGTGGGACTCGTCGCCGAAGACCTCGAGGCCCAGCCCCCGCACCCCCGCGAGCATCGCCGCACCGTGCAGCCGGTGCCGCTCGATCGCGGCGTCCATCCCCTCGGCGACCAGCAGCCGGGCGCACTCGCGGGCGCCGTAGAGCATCGACGTGGCCTCGGTGTGGTGATTGAGCCGCTTCGGGCCCCAGTAGTCCATGATCATCGCGAGGTCGAAGTAGTTCGACCCGATGCGGACGCCGACCTCGGGGTCGTCGGCGCCCGGTGTGACAAGTCCCGCCTCGACGTGGCGGCGGCCGTCGATGACGTCGACCGCCCGCGGCGAGATGCTGATCGGGGCGCTGCCGGACGGTCCGCCGAGGCACTTCTGCAGCCCTGCCGTGACGACGTCGAGCCCCCACGCGTCGAGCTCGAAGTCGTTGCCGCCGAGGGACGCGGTGGCGTCGCAGTAGAACAGGACGTCGTGACGGCGGCAGATCTCGCCGAGATCGGCCAGCGGCTGGCACATCGTCGTGGCGGTGTCGCCCTGCACGATCGCCAGCACCTTCGGGCGCACCCCGACGATCGCCGCCTCGATCTGCTCCGGCGCGAAGACCTGCCCCCACGGCACCTCGATCGTGTGGACCTCTGCGCCGCAGCGAGCCGCGATCTCGGCCAGCAGCAGGCCGAAGCGGCCGAACACCGGCACCAGCACGCGGTCGCCGGGCTCCACGAGGCTCACGAGCGCGGCCTCGATGCCGGCCCGCGACGTGCCGTCGACGAGGAACGTCTGCTCGTTGCCGGTGCGGAACACCGACCGGTAGAGCTCCATCGTCTCGTTCATGGCCGTCGTCATCGCCGGGTCGTACTGGCCGACCAGCTGGGCCGACATCGCCCGCAGCACGCGGGGGTCGGCGTTCACCGGCCCGGGGCCCATCAGCAGCCGGGTCGGCGGATTGAACTGCTCGAAGGTCGTCACCGGCTCAGCTGCCTTCCGAAGGTGTGGTCGACGCGCTCGACGTCGATCGCGTTGCCGCGGACGACCGAGCGCGTGATGCGCCCGCCGTAGCGGAGGCCGTCGTAGGCCGAGATCGGGTTGCGGTGCGCCAGGCGGGTCGCCTCGATGCGGAACTCGGCATTCGTGTCGTAGACCGCGAAGTCGGCGTCCGCGCCGACCTCGATGCGGCCCTTGTTCGCCAGGCCGACGAGATCGGCGGTGTTGCGCGACATCCAGCCGCTGAGGTCGGCCAGCGGGATCGCGCGCCGCCGGGCCTCCTGCGCGAGGACGCTGAAGCCCACCTGCAGGCCGGACACGCCGCCCCAGGCCTGCTGCAGGTCGCCGTCGCCGCGCCCCTTCTCCTCGGCCGTGGCGGGCGAGTGGTCGCTGACGATGCAGTCGATGATGCCCTCGCGCAGCGCCTGCCACAGCGCCTCCCGGTTGCCGCCGTCGCGGATCGGCGGGCAGCACTTGAACTGCGGGGCGGCGTCCGGGATCGTCTCGGCGCTGAAGCTCAGGTAGTGCGGGCAGGTCTCGACCGTGACGGGCAGCCCCTCGGCCCGCGCGTCGGCGATGAGATCGAGCGCCCGTGCGCTCGACAGGTGCAGGACGTGCACGCGGGCGCCGGTCTCGCGGGCGCCGTCGAGCACCTGGCGGATCGCGGCGGTCTCGGCCTCGTCCGGCCGCGACAGGACGAAGTCGCGGTACGACCGGGTCGGCGGCGACGGGGCCGCGGCCAGCACCCGGGCGTCCTCCGCGTGGACGATCATGAGTCCCCCGAAGCGGGCGATCTCGCCCAGCGCGGCCCGGAACTGCGCCGGGTCCAGCGGCGGGAACTCCGCGACGCCGGAGTCGGCCAGAAAGCACTTGAAGCCGAACACGCCGGCGTCCCACAGGGGCTCGAGATCGGCGAGGTTGCCGGGCACCGCTCCTCCCCAGAAGCCCACGTCGACCATCAGCTGGTCGGTCGCCGCCTGCCGCTTGAGCTCCAGGTGCGCGACGGTCGTCGTCGGCGGGATGCTGTTGAGGGGCATGTCGATCAGCGTCGTCGCGCCGCCGAGGGCCGCGGCCTCGGTCGCGGTGAAGAAGCCCTCCCACGTCGCGCGTCCCGGCTCGTTAATGTGCACGTGGGTGTCGACGATGCCGGGCACGACGTAGGCCGAGTCCGCGGGGCGCAGGATCATGCCCTCCGGGCTGTCGTCGTGGGCGCCGATCGACGTGATCTTGCCGTGCTCGAGCGTGACGGTCGCGGGCACGAACTCGCCGTCGACCAGCACGCGCCGGGCCTGGATCGCGTCGATCCTCATCCCCTGGCCCCGCTCACGCGAATCCGGGGATCGTGGCCCAGGCCGCCGGGGCGGACGGCGCGCCCTCGCGCAGCACCGTGGCCTGGATCAGCCCGTAGGGACGGTCGGCGGCGAAGAACACCTCGTTGGGGTTGTCGAGGCCGAACGGCGCCAGGTCGACCAGGAAGTGGTGCTTGTTGGGCATCGAGAACTTGATCTCGGCGATGCCCGGGTGCGTCTCCAGCACCGCCTTGCCCATCGCGAACAGCGTCTGCTGCAGCGCGAGCGAGTGGAACGTCGCGAACGTCGCGAGCATCGTGTCGCGCACCGATGCGTAGGCCCCGTCGAAGTCGAAGGAGGCGGAGGTGGGGTCGGGCGGCAGGTCCGCGTACCGCCACCACGCCGTCACCGACGTCGCCAGGATGCGGTCGTCGGTCTCCGGCAGCGTCGTGTAGCGGTCGCGGGGGAAGCCGTGGAACTCCGAGCCGGTCGACTTCAGGACCGTGCAGTCGGTCAGGCCGGCGACGACGTGCGTCTCGTCGCCTGCGATCTGCACGACCGCGGTGCGCGTCTCCTGCCCCGTGCGCACGAAGGAGTGGTCGTGCGGCTGCCCGTCCACCGTGATGCGCTGCCACGCGTACTGCTCGGCCGCCCACCGTCCGCCCGTGACCCACGGGAAGTCGTCGACGAAGTGCCGGCCGAGGCGGATCAGGAACTCCTCCGGCGACCCGATCCCGTGCTCACGGGCGTACGCGTAGACCGTGTTCTTCTGCGTGTCGGTCGCCACGACCTGTGCGTTGTCGCCGTCGGTGTGGCACGCGGCGAAGTCGCCGCGCAGCTGGGACGTGACGTTGAGGTCCTCGAGCGAGTGGACGGCCCCGTCCCGCGAGACCCGAACCAGCCGCACCTCCGCCTTGCCGTACTGGTTCTCGCCCAGCACGATGTCGCCGGTCGCCATCACGACCCCTTGTACGTCGTGTAGGAGTACGGGCCGAGCAGCAGCGCGACGTGCGCGTGCTCCCCGGACAGCTCGACCGTCAGCGTGACGGACGGGAAGAACGTCGCCCGCTCACCGGCGCCGAACCACTCCCCCGTCGCGAACGTCAGGACGGCCGGCCCGGGATCCAGGTCGTGCCCCCAGACGATGCGGCCGTCGTCGTCGGTCGTCGCGGCGGCCAGGAAGATGCCGTCCGCGCCGGCCAGGACGACGTCCAGGCCGGCGGCGGGCAGCCCGAGCGCGGAGTCGAGCACATGGGTGGAGACGGTGGTCATGCGGTGAGGATCCCTTCGAGTCGCAGCAGCGCGATCTCGCGGAGCTGGCCGGCGACGACGGCGGTCTCGGTGACCGGGTCGTTGTCGAGTCGCCGCGTGAGCTGATCGAGCACCTCGGTCGCGGAGCGTCCGGCCGCCCGGATGAGGAAGATCCGGCCGAACGTCTCCTCGTAGGCGCGGTTGCCGTGGGCGAGCGCCTGCTCGTGCCCGTGGCCGTCGAGCCCGGACTGCTCGGCCCGTGACAGCCGCGCCTCGGCAGCGTCGCCGGCGGGACGCTCCCCTATCCGTGGGTGGTGCGCGAGAGCCGCGTCGATCTCGGCATCGCCCCACGCCGCGGCCGCGGCCTCGGCGAACGTCAGGAGGCTGTCGACGTCGTCGTACGGCCGGCCGGCGACCACGTCGGCGATCCAGGTCGGCACATCGGCGCACGGACGCACGAGCTCGGCAGCCGCGTCCGGCGGGAGCAGGTTGAACGAGTCAAGGTCCACGTCACGAAACGTACGGCCGCAGATGACACGCGAAACGGCACGCGAGTTTCACGGGGGTTAAATCTGGGGCAGGCTCCCCGCGAGCTCGATCAGCGCACGGTCCGAGCCGGCTGGGCCGACGAGGCACGCGCCCGCAGGGAGGCCGTCGGTCGTCTGCACCGGGATGCTGACGGCGGGGAGCCCGCCCAGGCCCGCGAGGCAGGTCAGCTGCATCGTGGCCTGGCGCACCGCGTCGAGCGCCGCGGGATCTCCGATCGGTGGAGGCACCGACGACGCCGACGGCAGTAGGAGCACACGATCTCCCAGCAGCCCACGGATCGCGGCCCGCGCTCGCTGCGTCTCCTCGGCGGCCGCGGCGCCGACCTCGGGCGGCTGCGACGCGGCGCGCTCGAACCTGGACCGCACGTCGGGCCCGAGGCTGTCCATCCGCGCCGCGAGCCACGCGCCGTGCACTCGCCACGCCTCGAACGCCTGCAGGGCCTGCAGGGCACCGAGCCAGTCGGGCAGGGCGGCCAGCGGCCAGTCGATCTGCGTGGCTCCCGACCTGGCGGCGGCCCGCGCCACGGCCTCCGCGACGTCCGCATCCGCGAGGGCGGTGAGGGCCGGAGCCGTCACGAGATCACCGGGCAAGAAGGTGTCGGGCGGCAGCAGCACGTCGCCGACTGCGGCCAGCAGCCCTGGGGCCTTCGTGAGCCAGCCGACCGTGTCGAAGGACGGCGCGAGCGGCAGCAGCCCGTCAACCGACACCGCCCCGTGCGTCGTCCGGATCCCCCACAGGCCCTGGTAGGCCGCCGGCACCCGGATCGAGCCGCCGGTGTCGGTGCCGAGCCCGATCGTGACTTGGCCCGTCGCGACGGCGGTCGCCGATCCCGAGCTGGAGCCGCCCGGGATGCGCCCCGGGGCGCGCAGGTTGGGTGGCGCGCCGTGGTGCGCGTTGGTGCCCGCGAGGCTGTACGCGAACTCGTCGGTGCGCGCGATGCCCACGACGCCCGCGCCCGCATCGAGCAGCCTCCCGACGGCCTCGGCGTGCCGCGACTCGGTCGCCGAGTGCTGCAGCCAGGTCGGATTGCCGGCGCCGATCCGGTGGCCCGCGACGGCGAACAGATCCTTGACCGCGACGGTCTCACCGTCGAGGACACCGCGCCCCGTCGCGACGACGAGCGGGTTGCCGACGACTCGCCACGTGCGGCGGTCGACGACGGGGATGATCATCCCGCGTCCGCTGGCTGGGGCATGCGGCCAGCGTAGACGGCACCCAGGTCGCCCCGGTGGCACACCGCCTCGGCGTTCCATCCACAATCATGGGGTGATCCGCCGACTTGCTGCCGTCCCCCGCGACGGATTCCACCTTTCGCTGATGCTCGCCCTCACGTTCTCGACCGGTGTCATCGACGCGGTCGGCTACCTCGGCCTCGACCGGGTCTTCACGGGCAACATGACCGGCAACGTCGTGATCCTGGGCATGGCGCTCACCGGCGCCGACGACCTCCCGGTCCTCGGCCCCGTGCTGGCACTCGCCGGCTTCATGGCCGGCGCCGCCCTCGGCGGACGCGTGCTGCGGGTCGCCGGACCGGGCTGGACGCGCCGCACGACGGTGCTGTTCGGGCTCGTCGCCCTCACGATGCTGGTCGTCGCCGGCGTCCTGTTCGCCCTGGACGACTTCACCGAGCCGGTCGCCCTGAGCATCACGACCGTGCTCGGAGCGGCGATGGGCGTCCAGGCCGCGACCGCACGGTTCATCGCGGTCAAGGACGTCACGACCGTCGTCGTCACGTCGACCATCACGGGACTAGCTGCCGACTCGGTGCTGGGCAGCGGCAAGGGCACGGGCCACAGCCTGCGGCGCTTCTCGGCGGTGCTGCTGATCCTGGCCGGCGCGGCCGCGGGTGCCGCGCTTCTTCGGTGGGAGCTCGGCGCGGGGCTCGTGCTGAGCGGCGGCATCACCCTCGTCGTCACGGTGCTCGGCGCCGTCCACGCGAAGCACGCGGCAGAACCGGAACCCGCCGCGGCCTGAGCCGTCGCCCCTGGTCAGAGCTGCGTGGCGAGGCGGGCGAACTCCTCGACCGTGAGCTGCTCGCCGCGCGCCTGCGGTGAGATGCCCGCGGCAGTCAGCGCCTCCTCGGCCAGGGCACCGGAGCCGGCCAGCGTCGCCAGCGCCGCCCGCATCGTCTTGCGGCGCTGCGCGAAGGCCGCGTCGGCGACCGCG
Source organism: Aeromicrobium sp. (assembly GCA_025964895.1). Taxonomy (GTDB): domain Bacteria; phylum Actinomycetota; class Actinomycetes; order Propionibacteriales; family Nocardioidaceae; genus Aeromicrobium. The sequence continues at coordinate 21,121 of JAOPXY010000100.1, read as the reverse complement.
AACGTCCGCTGCCGCAGGGCCTCGTCGCCGGGCGGCTCGCGCCGCGTCCACGCCACGAGCGACGACTCGACGTTGGGCATGGGCCAGAAGACGTTGCGCCCGACCGAGCCGGCGAGCCTCATGTCGGCGTACCAGGCGGCCTTGACGCTGGGGATGCCGTAGGTCTTCGACCCGGGGCCGGCGGCGAGCCGGTGTGCGACCTCGGCCTGCACCATGACCAGGCCCGTGCGAATCGACGCGAACCGCTCGAAGAACGTCAGCAGCACCGGCACCGACACGTTGTAGGGCAGATTGGCCACCAGCGCCGTCGGCTCGGGGCCGGGCAGCTCGGTGACCTTCATGGCGTCGGCGACGACGAGCTCGAACGATCCGGCGTGGTCCGGCGCGTACTCGGCGATCGTCTGCGGCAGCTGGCCCGCCAGCACCTCGTCGATCTCGACCGCCGTGACGTGCGCCGCGACCTCGAGCAGCCCCAGGGTCAGCGAGCCCAGGCCGGGCCCGATCTCGACCACGACGTCGTCCGGCGTGATGCCGGACGCCTTGACGATGCGTCGGACGGTGTTGGCGTCGTGGACGAAGTTCTGCCCGCGCTGCTTCGTGGGACGGATCCCGCACGACTCGGCCAGGCGTCGGACGTCAGCGGCCCCGAGCAGCCTGGCAGGTGTCGGGGGGAGGCCGGGCGTCAGTCGAACCTCGCCCCGGCGCAGCCCCACTGACCCCAGCCCGAGCGGGCCTGCAGGATCTTGGCGTACTTGATCTGGACCTCGCGGCTGTTCTCGTGCGGGAGCCCCGGCCCACCGACGCTCTTCCACGTCGCGGCGCTGAACTGCAGCCCGCCGTAGTAGCCGTTGCCGGTGTTGATCGACCAGTTGCCACCGGACTCGCACCGGGCGATCTTGTCCCAGACGCTGTCGGGGGGCGTGCGGCTCGTGCCACGGGTCACGACCTCGGTGACCGGCCTGCTGACCGGCTCGGACGCACGGACGACCCGCTCGCGCAGCTTGCCGTCGGCGTAGACCAGCGTGACGTGCTCCCGGTTCGTGCCGTTCTTGCCGTCCTTGACGACCTCGGTCTCGCCGACGAGCGCCTCGGGATCCTCCTTGACCTCGGTCTCGTGATCGACCTTGACCGTCTCGGTCTTGTCGACCTTCTCGATGCGGACGACGCGGAGCTTGTCGGCGGCGGTGACGAACGCGTCCGCCGCGGGCTTGACCTCGTCGTCGGCGTCGACCGCGACGCCTGCCTCGTCGAGTACCTCGGCGACCGTGGGCTCGGTCGTCGTGAGCGTCTTCTTCTGACCGTCCGCGACGACCGTGACGGTCTTGGGCGTGCTGACGACCAGGGTCATGCCGCCGCGCGGGACCGCGGCCGACGACTTCGCCGACACGAACGAGCCGTCGACGGGTGCGATGCCGAGCTCGGTCAGGGCGCTGCCGACCGTGCGCTCGAACACCACGTGCTCGGAGACCGCTCCGTCGACCGTGAGGGTGACGGGCTTGCCGTACGCGACGTCGATCGTCTCCACCTCGGAGACGGCGCTGGTCGCGGCGTGGTTGAGCCGGTCGATCGAGCGGACCTCGACACCGTGATCGGCGAGGACGTCGCCCACGGTGCCGCCGAACGTGCGGACGGTGTCGCTGCGACCGTCGACGGTGAGGGTCACGGTCTGGCTCAACGCGCCGTAGGCGGCGGTGCCTCCCGCGAGCACCATGACGATGGCGAGATTCAGCGCGAGGATCGGGAAGGACTTACGCTGACGCCGCTTGGCGCGATGTCCCGCGGTCCTGCTGTTCTTCTGTGGGGGCACTGCATTCCTCGGAAGTCGATGACTGGGCCGACTTTCCACCATAGCGACGCCGCTCCTTCCGTCAAATCCGTTGCGCCCAGGCGCCACCGAACGCCCGGTCCGTGTTCTCGTCGATCGCCCGACACAGGTCCTCGACCGACAACCCTGCCATTTCAGCCATGAACCGCACGGTGAGCGGGATCAGGAACGACGCGTTCGGCTGCCCGCGATGCGGCACCGGTGTGAGGAACGGCGCATCGGTCTCGACCAGAATACGGTCGGTCGGTGTCACCCGGAGCGCTTCGCGCAGGTTCTCGGCGTTCTTGAACGTCACGGTGCCGGCGAACGACAGGTGGGCGCCGCGCTCGACGCAGGCCCGCGCGAAGTCCGCATTGCCGGAGAAGCAGTGCATGACCCACCGGTCGGGGGCACCCTCGTCGTCGATCACCGCGAGGACGTCGTCGTGCGCGTCACGGTCGTGGATCACGAGCGTCTTGTCGTGCCGCTTCGCGATCCGGACGTGCTCGCGGAAGGACGCGTGCTGAGCCTCGCGGCCGTCCTCGCCGGTGCGGAAGTAGTCGAGCCCGGTCTCGCCCACCGCACGGACGTGGTCGCCGCTGCCGGCAAGCCGGTCGATCTCGGCGAGCGCCGCGTCGAGCTCGCCGGCCGCCGCGAGCAGCGGCGCCTCGTTGGGGTGCAGGGCGACCGCCGCCACCACCGAGTCGTACGCCGCCGCGGTCTCGACCGCCCACCGAGAGCCCTCGAGATCGCACCCGACCTGCACGATACGCGTCACGTTGACGGCGGCCGCCCGGTCGAGCGCCTCGTCGACGGGGATCAACAGGCCGCCCTCGCTCTGCCCGTCGGAGCTGGCCTTGCTGTACGCCCGGTGGTCGAGGTGGCAGTGGTTGTCGACGACCGGCGACGGCAGCGCGTCAGGCGTCGCCGGCCACCCGTCGGTCCACGTCATGCGGTGGGAGCGGTCTCGATGCGGGGGAACAGCGACGCGGGCTTGGTGACCGTGGTGCCGGCCGGCAGCTGGCCCCACGCCGCGACGGCGTCGATGCGCTGGTCGGCGAGCGCGCCCAAGGCGGCCTCGGCCCCGAGCGACTCCCACAGCACCGCGGACGCCTTGGGCATGACCGGGTTCAGCACGACGGCCAGGACGCGCAGGCCCTCGGCCGTCGTGTTGAGGATCGTGGCGAGGCGGTCACCGGCGTTGCCCTCCCCCGATGCCGCCGTTTTCGCGACCTTCCAGGGCTCCTGGCTCGTGATGTAGCCGTTGAGCTCGTCCACGATGCGCCAGATGGCCGCGAGCGCGTCCTGCGGGGCGACCGCCTCGATCGCGGCGTCGGCGTCGCGGACCGCGTCGACGACCGTGTCGACGACCGTCAGCTCGGCGTCGGTGTGCTCGCCGGATGCCGGCAGCGTCCCGCCGAAGTACTTGCCGATCATCGCGGCGACCCGCGATGCCAGGTTGCCGAAGCCGTTGGCGAGCTCGGCGTGGTAGCGCGCGTTGATGTCCTCCCACGAGATCGAGCCGTCGCTGCCGAACGTCAGGGCGCGGGCGAAGTAGTAGCGGTAGGCGTCCGAGCCGAACGTGTCGACGAGCTCGTCGGGCCGGATGCCGTTGGCCTTGGACTTGCTCATCTTCTGCCCGCCGACCAGCAGCCAGCCGTGGGCGAAGACGCGGTGCGGGACGTGCTCCCCCGCGGCCATCAGCATCGCGGGCCAGATGACGGCGTGGAAGCGCGCGATGTCCTTGCCGACCAGGTGGATGCTGGCCGGCCACACCTCGTCGAACCGCTCGCGGTCGCTGCCGTAGCCGACCGACGTCGCGTAGCTCAGCAGCGCCTCGATCCAGACGTAGAAGATGTGGTCGGCGTCCCACGGGACCGGGATGCCCCAGTCGAACGTCGACCGCGAGATCGACAGGTCGCGCAGGCCGCGGCTCACGAACGAGATGACCTCGTTGCGGGCCGACTCGGGCTGGATGAACGTCGGGTTGGCCTCGTAGAAGTCGAGCAGCTTCTGCTGGTAGTCGCTGAGCCGGAAGAAGTAGTTGTCCTCGGAGATCAGCTCGACCCGACTGCCGTCGAGCTTGGAGACCTTGATGCCCTCGTCGTCGCCCTCGCCGTCGACGACGTCGTCGTCACCGACGAACTCCTCGCTGCCGACGCTGTACCAGCCCGTGAACGAGCCCTGGTAGACCGCGCCGCGCTCGTTGAGGGCGGTCCAGAACGCCTGCGCGCCCTCGAGGTGGCGCAGGTCCGTCGTGCGGGTGAAGTCGTCGTTGGCCGCGTCGATCGTCCTCAGCAGCGGGCGCCACTCCTCCTCGACGAGCTTGTCGACCCACTCCTGCGGCGTGACGCCGTTGGCCTGCGCCTTGCGGAGGACCTTCTCGCCGTGCTCGTCGGTGCCGGTCGTGTACCAGACCTTCTCGCCGCGCTGCCGGTGCCACCTGGTGATGATGTCGCCCATGACGGTCGTGTAGCCGTGCCCGATGTGGGGCGCATCGTTGACGTAGTAGATGGGCGTGGTGACGTAGAACGTTTCGGCGGACACGCGCCCAATCCTAGTGGGCGTGCATGGGGCGTCTCACGAGTGCGCGGCGTCGTAGACGTCCTTCTTGCGGACGCCGGTCTCCCCCGCCACCTGCTCGATCGCGTCCTTTCGGCTCAGGCCGTCGCCCTGGCGCGCCGCGACGAGCGCCCTGAGGTCGTTCGGCGCGTACGTGCGACGCTCGGCCGTGGCGCCGGCGACGACGATCGTGACCTCGCCGCGCACGCCCTGCTCCTGGTTCGCCGCCCACTCGACGAGCTCGCCCAGCCCGCCGCGGGCGACCTCCTCGTACGTCTTGGTCAGCTCGCGGCACACCGCGGCGGGACGGTCGGCGCCCCAGACGTCGGCCATCGCGCGCAGCGAGGCCTCGGTGCGGTGGGGCGACTCGAAGAACACCATGGTGCGGCGCTCGGCCGCCAGCTCGGTCAGGATCGTCGTCCGCTCGCCGGCCTTGCGGGGCAGGAAGCCCTCGAAGCAGAACCGGTCGACCGGGAGGCCCGAGACGGCCAGGGCGGTGAGCACGGCGGACGGCCCCGGGATCGAGGTCACCTTGATGTCGGCCTCGATCGCCGCGACGACGAGCCGGTAGCCCGGGTCGGACACGCTCGGCATGCCGGCGTCGGTCACCAGGACGATCGTCAGGCCGTCGGCGAGGAACGCGGCCAGCTCGGGCGTGCGGCGCTCCTCGTTGCCCTCGAAGTACGACACGATCCGGCCGCCGATCTCGACGCCCAGCTCGGACGCGAGCCGCTTGAGCCGGCGCGTGTCCTCCGCGGCGACCACGTCTGCGGTCGCGAGCGCCTCGGCCAGGCGGCCGCTGGCGTCGGCGACCTGCCCGATGGGGGTCGCGGCGAGGATCAGCATGGCCCCAGTCTCGCAGCCGCCCCCCTCCTCCCCCGGACGCGGTGGATTCTCCACCTTCTGGGGGCAGATTGCGGCTCAGACGGTGGAGAATTCACCGCGACGCCGCTTCAGGAGCGCCACGGGCCGGAACAGGGAGTTCCAGAGTCGACCGAATTCCGGCGGCGGACCGTCGTAGCCGCGACGCACGAGCTCGTCGTGGATCCGGAGCACCATGACCCGGGGCCGGGCCAGGCGTTCGTTGGTGACCTGGTGGTAGCCCCAGCCGAGGGTGCGGAAGCTGCCGTACCGGTCGATGTCGCGGTTGAACTGACCGGTGTCCAGCGCGTGCTGCCGTCCCTCGTACTCGACCAGCAGCCGCCACCTCCGGTAGACGAGGTCACCGATGCCGACCAGCTCGCCCGCCGCGTCGCGCACCTCCGCATTGATCTCCGGGGTCGGGAGACCGCTGAACATCACGACGGCCCGCATCTCGGACTCCTTGGGCGATCTCGCGCGAGCGTCGAGGTGAGGGACGACGGCAAGGGCTTCCGAGGCACCCGGCCGCCACGGCGTCGCGTTTACGAAGGCGCGCAACGCATCGAGGGTCAGGTGGCCCTCGCGCAACATCCAGTCGCCGATCACGATCAGGTCGATCATCCGCTCGGTGTGCGCGAGCGACACGAACACCGCCTCCCCGCACACTCCGATGCCGTCGTTCGGTGGCATGAGCACCGTCCGGTGCAGGGTGATGCCCTCGACATCGAGATGTAGGTCCCGGGGCACGACGAAGTGCAGCGGCTCGACGGGTCCCTGCTCGTACCCGAGCTCGCGCAGACGGGTCACGTGGGTGGTTCTGGCGTCCGGCGGGAGGTTGCGCCGCGCCGCCGCGATCTGCTCGGCGGGTGGGATCATGAGGTCACGGAGGCAGTAGACGCGGGGATAGACCTCCCGGAACCGGCGGTGCTCCAGCATCCGGGCGCTGATCCCCGCCGCGAGTGCCTCGTCGCGGCTGAAGGTCCGGTGACGGAGGTGCTCGGGCACGGGTCGTGGAGTGCGCATCCCCCAGACGACCTCGCCGGAGCGTCCAGGCGACAGACGTCGTCGGACGGCGGTGGACATCCCGTTCGACCCCTCAACCCTGTGGACACCGCCGGGGCGGTGGATTCTCCACCGTACGGGCCGGAAATGGGCCTCATACGGTGGAGGAAGCACCGCACCCCCCTGAGACGGTGGAGAATCGACCGCGCCCGGGGCTCATCTAGGCTGAGGCGTGTGACGGTCCTGGCGCGCATCCCGCATCGCGCGTGGGGGTGGATCGGCCCGATCGGCATCGCGGTGCTGGCCTTCGTGCTGCGGGCGTGGAACCTCGGGTACCCCAACACGTTCGTGTTCGACGAGACGTACTACGCCAAGGACGCGTGGTCGCTGCTGCAGCACGGCTACGTGCAGGACTTCACCGACCAGGCCAACGCCCAGATCGTCAAGGGCGACCTGACGGGCATCCTCACCGGCGAACCGTCGTGGATCGTGCACCCCGACGGCGGGAAGTGGGTCATCGCGCTCGGCGAGTGGGTGTTCGGGTTCGACTCGTTCGGCTGGCGCGTGTCCGGCGTCGCCGTGGGCGCCCTGACGGTGCTGGTGCTGGCGCGCCTCGTGCTGCGCCTCACCGGGTCGGTCACGGTCGCCTGCATCGCGGCGCTGCTGCTGACCGTCGACGGCATGCACTTCGTGATGTCGCGGCTGGCACTGCTCGACATCTTCCTGGCGTTCTGGGTCGTCTGCGGCGTCGCATGCCTCGTGGCCGACCGCGACTGGATCCGCGACCGGCTCGACCGCTACCGGTTCGTCCGCCCGTGGCAGCTGCTCGCCGGCGTCAGCTTCGGCATGGCGTGCGCGACCAAGTGGAGCGGCGTGTACGTCCTGGCCGCGTTCGGGGTGCTCGCCGTGCTGTGGGAGGTGCGGGCGCGCCGCGACACCGGCCGGGGCCACGGCTGGCTGCGGCGCATGCTCGTCGTGGGACCGCCCGCCTTCGTCTCGATCGTCGGCGTCGCGGTGCTCGTCTACCTCGTCACGTGGACCGGCTTCCTGCTCCACCACGAGGTGTACGAGGCGCGCTTCGGCCACGGGTACGGCGACTACTCGGCGCCCTGGGGCAGCTACGTCGACCGGCCCACGACGGGCTTCCTGGGCGAGACCCGGGACGCGTTCCGGTCGCTGTGGCACTTCCACGTCATGACGTACGACTTCCACGCCTCCGACCTCAACTCCGCCACGCACCCCTACCAGTCCGATCCCGGCACGTGGCTGCTCCAGTGGCGTCCCGTCGGCGCGGACGCCCAGTTCGACCTCCCCGCCTCGACCCGGTGCGGGCAGGCGGAGGGCGACACGTGCGTCCGGGAGATCCTGATCCTCGGCAACCCGATCATCTGGTGGACCGGCATCCTGGCCCTGGTCGCCGCCGCCGCGGCCTGGATCCGCACCCGGTCGTCGACCTGGGCCGTCCCCGTCGTCGGGGTCCTCGTGTGCTGGCTGCCGTGGTTCCGCTTCGCCGACCGGCCCATCTTCTCCTTCTACGCCGTCGTGTTCGTGCCGTTCACGATCATCGCCCTCTGCCTCGTGATCGACGCCCTGATCCGGTCGGGGACGTCGCCGCGGCACCGCTACGTCATTGGACTGACGGTCGGCCTGTTCCTCGTCGCCTCCGTCGTGGCGTTCTGGTTCTTCCACCCCGTCTACACCGACGACCTGATTCCGTACGCGTCGTGGCGCGACCGCATGTGGTGGAACCGCTGGATCTGAGCGCGGCGTCGAGTGCTGGACCCGTGACCCCCCGAAATGAGACAATCGTCTCAGATTTCTGGAGGCGTGATGGCAGAAGAAGACCGTAGCGCGCTCGTGGATCTCGCTGCTCGCCTGGCGTCGATCGTGCCGGACGACTCCTACGCCGACCACCTGTGCGAGCTGGCACGCGACGTCACGGGCGCCGATGGCGCGTCCCTGACGATGGAGCTGTCGCTCGGCAGCCGCGTGCTGGTCGCCGCCGTCGACCGGTCCACGGCCCGGCTCGGGCACCTCGAGGACATCGTCTGCGAGGGCCCCGGGCGGGCCGCCTCCCGGACCGGCGAGACGTATGTCGCGACCGTCGGCGCCCACAGCATCGACCAGTGGCCACACCTGGCCGACCTGGCCCTGCAGTACAAGCTGTCCGGTACCTTCTGGGCGGTGCCGATGCAGCCGGCGCGGGTCGTGATCGGTGTGCTGCTGCTGCATCGCGCCGAGGGATGGCTGACCGAGGAGCTCGCGACCGTCCAGCGCGTCGCGGACGCGGTCGGGACGGCGCTGCTGCGCCATCCGTCCCTCCTGACACCCGACCAGGCCGTCACGGGCTCGTGGGCCGAGCGCTCGCGGATCTACCAGGCGACCGGCATGGTCGCCGCCCAGCTCAACGTCTGCGCCGACGACGCCGCCGCCCTCCTGCGCGCCCACGCGTACTCCAGATCGCAGACGCTGCTCGAGGTCGCGCTCGCCGTCATCGAGCAGCGGCTCGACTTCGCCCTGCGTTCCGCGCACGACGAATGACGTCCCACGACGACCGAGGCCACCCGCACGATCATCGGTGCTGCGGCGGCACGCCAGCGGGTCGCGGCGACCCGTCGAGGCCGCCCGGCAGCGGCGCGAGGCCGTGCTCGCGGAACCGGCGCACCGTCGTGTCGCCGTCCTCGGGCATGCCGAACAGATATCCCTGCAGGTGCGTGGCGCCGGCCTCGCGGAGCATCGTGGCCTCGGTCTCGGTCGTGACCCCCTCGGCGATGACGAAGAAGCCCAGGTCGTTGAGCATGTCCATCGTCCGGCTGACCACGAGCCTCTGCCTGGGGTCCTCCAGCCTCGTCAGCAGGCTCCGGTCGAGCTTGACGATGTCAACGCGCGGCAGGTAGAGCGAGCCCAGTCCTGCGTACCCCGCGCCGAAGTCGTCGATCGCGATCTGGGCACCGCCCTCCTGCAGGCGCAGGCTGATGTGTGCGTTGGCGTCGGACCAGAAGCCGATTGAGCGCTCGGAGATCTCCACGACCACAACGAGGTCGTGCTCGTCCTTGCACGCCGCGATTCGCTCCAGCAGCGGCGTCCACGTCATCATCTGCTCGAGCTCGAGGTTGATCGTGAACGTCCGCAGGTCCGGCACGAAGGCCCGCGCCGCCGTCAGCGTCGCGATCGACTGCTCAAGGACGTGCATGGACATGTCGTCGAGCATGTTCAGCCGGATCGCCGACTCGACGATGACCTGCGGCGGGATGGACCCCAGCTGGGGATCGGCGCACCGCACGAGGGCCTCGACGCCCCGGATCTCGTCGCGCTCGACGTCGACGATCGGCTGGAACGCCGCGACGATCGTGCCGCTCACGATCGCGAGCCGCACCGCCTCGTCGACGCGCGACGTGACCTCGCCGTCACCCGCGTGGACGGCCCGCTTGCGCTGGTACATCTGCTGGTCGGCCGCGCGGACGAGCTCCTCGAGGTTGTCGTCGGGGCTGGTCGACATGGCCGAGCCGAAGCTCGCACGGATGTGGATCGTGTCGCGACCGATCACGATGGGCTCGGTCACGACGGCTGCGAGACGCTCGCACTCCTGCAGGAGGGAGGTGTAGTCGGGGACGTCGCGCATCAGCACCGCGAACTCGTCACCCCCGAACCGCGTGACCGTCTGGCTGTCGCCCAGGTGCTGCACCAGCCGCGACGCGAGCACCTGGATCGCCCCGTCGCCGGTCAGGTGCCCGTACCGGTCGTTGACCTCCTTGAACCCGTCGAGATCGATGAAGACGATCGCGATCGACTCCCCCTGACGACGGGTGCGGCTGACGTCGGCCAGGAGGTCGCGGAAGTACGTGTAGTTCGGCAGCCCCGTGAGCCCGTCGGTGTTGGCGCGGTCGCGCAGCTCCTCCAGCTGGTCGGACTCGCGGCGGGACGCGTCGCACATGTTGGCCAGCGCCTGGAGCACGTTGCGCTCGACGTGGGTGAACGGCAGGTCGCCCGCCGACCGCTCCGCCACGACGTGGCGGCCGTCCCTGAGGGGGACGCTGAAGTCGTACCGTGTCCCCGGCTCGCCGCGCACGACGACCTTGTTCGCCCGGAGTCCCTTGGCGCCCCACGCCGCCAGCGTCTCGTCGATCTCGTCCTTGCGCCACGGCATCGCGACGGAGGCGCCCGAGATCGCGTGGACGCTGCGGCTCAGCTCGCGCACGCGCATCTTCTGGCCGACGACGACGCCCGACAGCCCCACCACGAGCACCACGAGGCTCCAGACGACCGGCAGGTGGATGCCGGTCTCGAGCCGGCGCAGGGCCGCGAGGGCGCAGCCGATGTAGAAGACCGTCAGCCCGACCACGAGGGTCCACGTCCAGCGCAGGTGCAGTGTCCGACCCTCGTCGGGCGACGGGGCGACGAAACGCCGGCCCAGCTCGAGCAGCGTGATCACGGCGAAGTAGGCGGCGAGCCCTGTGAACACGCGGGCATACGGCTGCACCCCGACCTGGGTGATCTCGGCCGCGCGGATCAGCGCCGCGCCGCCCAGGACCTGGATCGCCGCCCTGAACTGGCCCCAGGTCTCGTCGCGGTAGAAGACCGCGTAGCTGATGCTCACCAGGAGCGCCCAGATCGGCAGCACCGACGCCGTGCGGGTGACGTCGGACGCGAACAGTGCCGCGGCGGACGCGCCGAGCGTCAGGTCGGTCTCGCCGCGGGAGATCGTGACCTGCGTCCGCACCGCGAGCGGCACGAGGGCCAGTGCGACGACGGCCACGATCGTGATGTCGGGCGGTCCGAGACGCCACTGGGAGGACCGGAAGAGGAACGACAGGAGTGCGAGAGCCATGACGGCGACCTCGTACTTGCGCTCGGCGAAGCTGCGCGTCGTCACGATCCTCTTCCCTCAGATGTGTGCTGACCCCCGGGCCACCTGAATCCTAGTGTTTCAGGGAGTCGCGAATGGCCCATTCGGTGCGTGACTCGCACACGTCCCGGTCACAACGTAGGGTTCCCGAGGGCTCCCCGGCACGGCGAGCCACCGACGGTGATAATGGACGGACATGCCCATCGCCAGCGACGGAGGGGAGATCGCCAGTGAGATCGTCAGCGGCATCGCACCCACGCCGTCGTGCGTCGGCGCTGTTCGCGATCGTGCTCGCGACGGCCGGCCTGGGCCTCGTCCCGACACCCGCCAGCACGGCCGCGGTGACCGACGAGGTCGCGTGCCCCGAGCTGCCCTGCGTCGTCATCACCTACGTCGAGACGAAGTTCGGCAAGGACAAGACGCTCAGCGAGAAGATCGTCACTGCTGCGGAACTGCGCGATCTCGCAGCGACCGATGGTCTCGGGAACGCCCCCTACACGTTGCGGAAGAACCCCGCCTCGAAGGGCGGCAGGGCCCAGAAGGGCATCGCCAAGGGGGATCGGGTCGGCATCAGCGCCCTGCTGGCGGAGGCCGGCTCGCCGTCCCTGGGCAAGGAGACCTACGTCGAGACACCCAACCTCGCCGGGGTCCCTGCTGTGCTGTCGGCAGGAGACCTGGTCGACCCCGACGCGGACCTCAACGGCGACGGCAAGCCCGATGTGACGGACTACCCCTTCTACGACCAGCTGCAGCCCGCGGTGTTCATCACGGGCAGCGGCAAGCTCGGCTACGTGCGACCCCTGCGTGACCTGGACGAGGACACCAATGCGTCGGACTACTTCCAGGTGGCCGACCGGCTCGACATCACGGTGCACACGACCGGCAAACTGCTGACGCCGACGGTGACGTCGAGCGCCGGCACAAGCCTGGAGCGGGGCGCCAAGACGACCTTCGAGGTGTCGTATGCCGAGAAGACCGGGATCAGGTCGGTCGTCTGGGACTTCGGCGACGGATCGGTCAAGAGCACCACCCGCGAGTCGCCCACCAAGTCGTACGCCAAGAAGGGCACGTACCCCGTGGCTGCCATGGTCCGGACGAACGACGGATCGTACGGGCGCTCCTCCGCGGTCGAGATCAAGGTCGCCAACCCGCCGAAGGCGCCGACCAGCGGCACGGGCGGCGGCACCGGCGGTGGTGGGAGTGGTAGCGGCGGCGGTGTGATCGGCGGTGGCGGCACCCTGCCGCCGTACGACCCGTTCCCGAGCGACCTCTCCCCGCCCAGCGAGAACGAGATCGAGGAGCCCCCCGTCGAGGAGGAGGTCGAGCAGCCGCCCGTCGACGACGGGCTCGTGCCGGTCGAGGGCTTCGTGCTGGCCGGTGCCGAGATCGTCCCCGGAGGCACCCCCGAGACCATTCCGGGCACCGAGAACACCGCGACACCCGCCCCCGCCACGCAGCAGGCCATGCGCACGCGCGTCGCGACCTGGATCACCGCGATCCTGGCCGCCGCGCTGCTGATCGGCATCGGGGCCGCGAGCGAGACACGATGGTTCCGACACCGACTGCGCCACCTCAGGAGACGTGCATGAGCGACAAGATCTACGACATCATCTTCCGCGTCGCGGAGGTGCTCGAGCTGCCGGTGGTGATCCTGACCCTGCTCGCGCTGGCCGCCGTGCTCGTCGAGGTCGGCGCCTTCATCGCCGAGCTGGTCAAGCGCCGCGGCCGGACGTTCTCGGCGCTCGCGAAGGCCGGCGCGTCCGCCCGCCGCGCGGTCGATGAGAACCGCATGGACGAGGCCTCGGCCCTGCTGCAGACCGTCGCGTGGAGCTCGCCCGTCGGCAAGGCGTTCCGCGTCCTCATCAGCGCCGTCGCCAAGCCCGGAGCCGACACCCGCATCGCCAAGGAGCTCGCCGACTTCGACTTCGGCCGCCAGTCGCGCCTCGGACGCACCCGGCTGCTGGTCCGCCTCGGTCCCGCCCTCGGCCTGATGGGCACGCTCATCCCGCTCGCTCCCGCTCTGGACGGTCTGGCCCGCGGCGACGTCGACGCGCTGACCGAGAACCTCCGGCTCGCGTTCAGCATCACGGTGCTGGGCATCCTGATCGGCGTCCTGGCCCTGGCCCTGTCGCTGTCGCGCGAGCGCCTCTACGGCCAGGACTTCTCCGATCTCGAGTACGTCGCGGCGATCCTGACCGACGACGGCTCCGCGGCCGACTCGATCGCACCGTCCGAGCCCCCGGCCACGCCGTCGACGGCCCCGGCGACCTCGACGTCGACGACGGCGGAGACTGCGCCGACGACGACGCTGCCGCCGCTCGTGCCCGGCCCGCCGCTCCCGGGCGCCGGCTCATGATCAAGGTCACCCCGCGCGCACGCGTCCACCAGGACCGGGCCGGCGATCCGCTCGACGGCCTGGTGAACATGTTCGACATCGGCATCGTGCTCGCGGTCGGATTCCTCATCGCGGCCCTGTCGTCGCTCGGGCTGACCGACGCCGTCAACGACGGCGGCCTCGTGAAGCCGACACTCTCGGAGATCCCCCTGCAGCCGGGTCAGACCCCCCAGCCCGTACCGAGCGAGGGCGTCAAGACCGCCGGCCGCGGGACCCCTGTCGGCACGGTCTACCGCCTCGCCGACGGCCGCCTCGTCTACGTCACCGACAACGGCACCACGGCGCCGGTCGACCCGGACGCGAGCACCGACCCGGGCACGACCGACCCCGAGTCGCTGGATCCGGAGTCACTGGACCCGGGGTCCGACACCGGCCTGGAGCAGGACCCCTTCGGAGGCTGAGCCCAGACGCCGCCTACCAGTTCGCGGCGGCGTTCACGATCGGCGGGGTCAGGGCGACGATGAACAGCACCGGGAAGATGCACACCATCATCGGGAACAGGAGCTTGACGGGCACCTTGCTCGCGCGGGCCTCCGCCACCAGCTGCCTGCGCTGACGCAGCTCGGCGGACTGCTGCCGGACGACCTGCGACACCGGGACGCCGAACTCCTGCGCCTGGGTCATGCTGCGCACGAACCGGCGTAGGTTCTCCGAGTCGTTGCGGCGTCCCAGGGCGACGTACGCGTCGTGCCGGGTCATGCCGAGCTGGACGTCCTGCATGGTGCGCCGCAGCTCGTCGGCCAGCGGTCCCGTCAGTCGCTCGCTCGTCCTCGAGATCGCGGTCTCGAGCGACAGTCCAGCGTCGATCGAGATCGTCAGCTGGTCGAGCACGTCCGGCAGCGACAGGTCGATCGCGTCCTGCCGCGCGGTCGCCCGCATGCCGATCAGCACGCCCGGCAGCACGTACGCGCCGGCCACGAGGATGAACCACAGGATGAGTCCGAAGGGGGTGATGCCCTTGCTCGCGGCCGTCAGGACGCCGAGAAGGATGACGACGACGGGCACCACGGTCTTGAGGACGAGGATCCTGGCGACGGTGAAGCCCTCGGGTCGCCCGGCGAGCTGGACGTCCCGCTCGACCGTCGCGAGCGCCGAGGGCGAGACGATGCGGCGCACCCACCCCGCCGCGTCCGACTCGGCGACGGTCCGCAGCTGGGCCGGCTCGTCCTCGACGGCGGGCCGGCCACCCAGGCGCTGACGGACACCGGCGTCGGAGATGCCGACAACACCGCTCGCGAACAGGGCCGCGACCGCGGCCGCGACGAGAAGCAGGATGCCGAGCACGAGGAAGCCATCCATGATCAGACCTTCACCTTCACGATGGACCGCATCCACAGCCCGCCGATCACGTACATCACGAGGCCGAGGCCCAACGCGATGAGGCCGGTCCTGGTCGTGAACAGGATCGCCGCATACGTCCGGTTCGTGGCCACGTAGACGAGCATCACGAAGATCGGGAGGGCCATGATGATGAGGGCCGAGTAGACACCCTCGGCCGCCAGCGACTTGACCTTCTCGCGGATGGCCGCCCGCTCACGAAGGGTCTCGCTGACCCGGTCGAGCACCTCGTTGAGGTTGCCGCCGCTCTGCCGCTGGATGGACACGGCGTCGGCGATCCAGCGGAAGTCCTCGTTCTGCATCCGGTCGGCGGTCCCGTGCATCGCCACGACGATGTCGCGGCCCAAGCGGTTCTCGTTGACAACCCGCGCCATCTCCGACGACATGGGGGTGGGCGCCTCGCGCGACACCGAGTCCAGGGCACGCGCGAGGCTCTGGCCTGCCCGCAGAGCGGCGGCGATGAGCTGGAGACTGTCCTGGAGCTGACCGGCGAAGTCCGCGCGCCTGCGCGACCCCTTCACGACCAGCGCGAGCTTTGCGGCGGCCGGCACGGCGGCAGCGGCGAACAGGCCCAGCAGGACGTTCCCGGTCAGCAGGGTCGTGGCCGCGCACAGGCTGGCGCCGAGCACCAGGACGGCGGTCACGACCGCCGCGACGGACGCCGCCACACCGGACAGCTCGAGCTCGGCAGCCGTGAACGGCACCCACCCGCGCCTCCTCAGCACCACGTCGACCGCCGAGACCAGACGGTCCGACACCGCTTCCATCGATCCCCGCCGCGTCACCGGCCCGATCGAGCGTCGTTCGACGGCGACCCGCGGCTCCACGAGCAGCAGGTAGGCGAGGGAGCCGACCGACAGGACGACCAGGAGCAGACCGAGCGCCAGCATCAGGTCACCGCCGCCCGCTGAACGCGTCGCGCGAGTAGGCAACTCCGAAGTCGTCGAGCCGCTCGGTGAATCGCGGCCGGAGCCCCGTCGATCGCAGCGAGCCGAGCACGGCGCCGTGAGCATCCACGCCCGCCGCGTGATCGAAGGCGAAGACGTCCTGCAGCACGATGGTGTCGCCCTCCAGCCCCTGGACCTCGGTGACGCTGGTGATCCGGCGCGTGCCGTCGCGGAGGCGGGAGATCTGCACCAGCAGGTCGACCGCGGACGCGGCCTGCTCGCGGATGGCACGCAGCGGCAGGTCCATCCCGGCCATCAGCACGAGCGTCTCGAGACGGGCCAGGGCGTCGCGCGGAGAGTTGGCGTGCAGCGTCGAGATGGATCCGTCGTGGCCGGTGTTCATCGCCTGCAGCATGTCGAGCGCCTCGCCGCCGCGGCACTCACCGACCACAATACGGTCCGGCCGCATGCGCAACGAGTTGCGCACGAGATCGCGGATCGTGACCTCGCCGCGGCCCTCCACATTGGGCGGGCGGCTCTCCAGCCGGACGACGTGGCGCTGCTGCAGCTGCAGCTCGACGGCGTCCTCGATCGTCACGATCCGTTCGGTCGCGGGGATGAAGGACGACAGGACGTTCAGCAGCGTCGTCTTGCCCGTGCCCGTGCCTCCCGACACGAGGATGTTGAGTCGGCCCTCGACGCAGGCCCGCAGCACGTCGGCCACGTCCGCGGACATCGTCCCCAGCCCGACCAGGTCCTTCACGGTGAGCGGCTTGGTGGAGAACTTGCGGATCGTCAGCGACGAACCGTTGACCGCCAGCGGCGGGATGACGGCGTTGACGCGGGACCCGTCCACGAGCCGGGCGTCGACCAGCGGCGACGACTCGTCGATCCGGCGGCCGACGCGGGCCACGATGCGTTCGATCACCATGCGCAGGTGCTCCTCGCTCGTGAAGACCCGGGGACTGGGGACCAGGCGACCGCCCCGCTCGACGTAGATCTGGTCGTACGCGTTGACCATGATCTCGCTGATCGACTCGTCGTCGAGGAGCTGCTGAATGGGGCCGAGTCCAAGGGCGTCGTCCTCGATCGAGCGGATGACGCGCTTCTTCTCATCGGCGCTGAGGACGGTCTGCTCCTGCTCGAGGATCACGCCGAGCTCGGTCCGGACGAACGAGCTCAGCTGGTCGTCGGTCAGTGACGAGTCGGAGACGCGGGCGCCGAGCCGTGCGAACAGCTCGTCGGTCACCCGTCGTTTCAGGCCCGACAAAGCATCGTTCTGGCGCCGCAGCGTGACGTCGTCCTCCGGTGCCTGCGGCTGCGTGGCCGTCACGACGTCGGCCACGTCCACCTGCTCGCGCAGCGCCGCGAGGCGGTCGCTGAGGCTGCTCATGCGAGCTCCACGCGGCGATGATGGCGCACGTGCTCCTGCGCCTGGATCGCCTCGGCGAGGTGCCGGATGCCCTTGCTGAACGAGGACTTCCGGCGACTGAGGACCATGGGTGCCCCGTGGTTGCCCGCGAGGTGCACCTCACGGGCCCTCGGCAGGACGTTGTCGACCGGGACGCCGATGACGTTCTCCACGTCCTTGACCTTCATGCCGGATTGCCGGTCCGCCATGTTCAGCACCACGGTCCGTGCCTGCGGCATGAGCCCCAGCTCGGCCAGCACGTCGATCTCCTTGCGCATGCCCCGAATGCACGCGACGTCCATGCTCGACAGCAGGACCAGGTTCGAGGCCTGCTCCAGCGCGGCTAGCGTCCACTCGGTGATCCCGGCCGACGTGTCGACGACGACGTGGCGGAACTGGCGCGAGAGCTCGTCGATGAGCTTGCCGACGTCCGGACCGCTGATCCGGTCGGCCACGTCGGGCGAGGGAGCACCGCACAGGACGCTGATGCCCGAGTCGTGGACCGTCAGGTAGGTGCGCATCACGAGTGCGTCGAAGGCACCGGACCCGTCGAAGACGTCCGCGATCGTGTGGTGCGGCCGGATGTCGAGCATCGTGTCGACGTCCCCGAACTGCAGGTCAAGGTCCACCAGCACGACGTCTCCGGGGTTGTCCTTGCCGAAGGCCAGGGCGAGGTTCGTGGCGACGGTCGTCTTGCCCACGCCACCCTTCGGCGACGTCACGACGACGACGCGGCCGTCGTGGACGGGTCCCGGCGCCGTCTGCGGGAGGGCGCTCTCGCCCGTGGTGCGCCGCGGGAGGCGGTTGGGCCGGCTGAAGGCCTCGCCGAGCATCTCGGCGTCGGCGGCGGGCGGCACGATGTCGCGCACCCCGGCACGCAGGGCTCGCAGCGGCAGGTCACCGGTGACGTCGCGCACCAGGACGACCTCCACCTCCGGGTGGTGCTCGGACACGGACGCAGAGAAGTGCAGGGAGCTCTCCAGGGGCAGCTCCTCGCCCAGCACCAGCACGTCCGGCGAGTCCGCGGACGAGAGGATCCCGGCGAGCCCGCCGAGGTCATCGCTGCCCAGGCGGACCACCACGTGTCCTGGCAGGGCCTCGATGCCGGCCGCCAGGGACTCCTCGACGCACACGAGCGTCAGCCGGCTCATCCGAAGACGTTCTTGGACTCGACGGTGCCCTTGGAGGCCGCCTTCGTCCGTTCGTCCTGCTCGGTCAGCCACAGCGTGCCGAAGGTCGCCGCATTGCTGATCTTCGCCGCGGTGGCGCCGTCGACGGCCAGGGTCACGAGCAGGCCGTCACCGCCGCCGCCCTCGAGCACGCCCTTGTCGACGTCGAGCACCAGCACCTGATCGGCGATGAATCCCGTCCTGCCCTCCGGCGCGCTCCCGTAGCTCGCGAGGATGCCGGCCAGGTCTCCCTGGGCCAGCTTCCCCGCGGCACCGGGGGCCGGCAGGACCTGCACCGAGATCCTCTGCAGTCCCTCCGGCAGCTCACCCTTCTTGGCGCCGCTAGGCTCGCCGAACTTCGCCGGCACCAGCAGGTCGCCCGGCACGAGGACGACCACCGTCACCTGGTCGGCGACACCGTCGAGGCTGGCGAGCGCCCCGTCAGGGACCGCCGCGGCCGGGAGCTCCACCCGCTCCACCGCACCCTCGACGTCCGCCGCCGAGGCCCCGGCAGCGACGTCCTTGTCGACGCGGAGCACCTCGACCATCTCGGCGCCGTCGAAGGCCCGTTCCTCCGCCTTGCTGGCGTGCAGCAGCAGGGCGGTGACGCCGGCGATGGCCAGCACGATGGTGGCGACGACCGCCGCGATCCTCTTGTTCACGCGATCCTCTTGTTCATTGGGGGAGGTCCTCGATCTTGATCGTGGCCAGGCCGAGATCGAGGTTGATCCCGCCCTTCTTGGCGTACGCCAGTGCTGCCTTGTTGTCGGTGGACCGGATGAACTTGCCCTTGAGGCAGTAGTCGAGGTTCAGGATGCCGCTGCACGGAGCGGGACTGGACTGGGCGGACCCGAAGAGCCCGAACTTCCACCCCTCGACCTGGAACGCGGCGTAGCCGATGACCTGCGCGTCGAAGTCCAGGCTCAGGTTCACGGTGTTGAGCGCGCTCACCTGGACGCCCGTCGCCTTGTAGATCGGCATCGCCAGCACGTCGCCGACCTTCAGCTTGGAGACCTTGCCGGTGCACCCCAACGGCACGCCCAGCAGGCTGTTGACGGTGCTCACCGCGAAGTTCGTCGTCAGCGGACCCGTCCGGTAGTTGCAGGCGCCGAAGTCCATCACGTCCAGGAAGCCGAGGAGGCCGGTCAGCCAGATGTACCGGTCGACCTGGCCGGTCGCCGTGCCGCCTCCCGGCTGAGCGCATGACTTCGCCGTCACGGTGCTGAGCAGCCCCGAGATCAGACCGCCTTGGATCGTCACGGACGACGAGGGATAGGACGTCCCGGCGCTCGTGGCGGCCGAGAACGTGCAGACGTTGATGCCGATCGGGAGGAACGACTCCCCGCCCACGACGGACGGGACGTTGTTCCACGAGGCCTTGGCCCGGCCCTTTGCCACCGTGTCACCGTCACTGTCCGACATCAGCTTGCCGAGCCGGGCGAAGGCCATGTCGACCGGACGATCCACCGAGACCGTGACGGTCTGGCCCGAGAAGACCGGCGCGGAGGCGGTCGCCTTGGCGTCCACGTTGCTGGCGACGTACGTCGAGCCCGCCGACCCGGTCGTGCACGCCGCCGAGGTCGGCGCCTTGGCGCACTCCTGCGCAATGGCCAGGGCGCGGGCGTCGGCGGCGTTCTGCACCCGCCGCTGCTGCACCGAGTACGCGCCGTAGTCGACCGTCAGGGCCGCCACGCCGAGCAGCACCACCATGAGCAGCGCGACCATGACGGCGATGGCGCCCTGCTCGTCGCGACGTGGGTCGGTCACTCGCACCTGGCCACGCCCTTGCCGGAGATCGAGAAGGAGCTTCCGAACAGGCCCGTCACCGCTGCCTTCGACGAGGTGATCGTGACGGTGACGCTCGCACCGGACGAGGTGCAGGAACCGACCGTCACCTCGGACGAGGCCACGTCGGCCGCATCGGCCGCGATCGTCGTGGCCGTGGCGACCGTCGACCCGTGCGCGATCGACCGGGCGCCGATCATGGCGCCGTTGCTCAGCTGGATCTGACGCTGGTGGAACGTGCCCACCTCGACGATGCCGAACACGACGGCCATCAGCACCGGGACCACCAGGGCGAACTCGACGGCCGCCGCTCCTCGTTCCTGCTTCACCGTGGGTCTCCCTCCCCGACACGTGATGGACGAAACCCCTCCGGCCCGGCCCGAGGCCGGTCCGGAGGGGTGGGTCTGCGCTCGCTCAGGCCTAGTCGAACAGGCGGCTGAACTTGTCCGTCAGGTCAGTGCCGATGGCGGCGACAGCCGCGGCGACGACCGCGATGATGGCGGCGACGAGGATCGCGTACTCCACGGCGCTGGCGCCCTTCTCCTCGCGGCGGTCCTTGCCCTGGACCAGCGTGGCGGTCATGAACGCGAGCGCAAAAGTGAACTTCGACATCTTTTTCTCCCCTTGGTGATTCGAGCCACCGGATCGGTGACTGCTCCCTGAGAGGACCATAGACCGGGACTTAGGTCCCGTGTCAATGGGATTAAACCAATGTTCGAAAAGATGACTCCAAAGGACTACGTCACCCCCGCACGGCTGACTAGGCGGCACGGTCCGTGAGACGGTAGGCGCGGTCCGGACATGAGTGGGTGAAAGGCACACCCCGCTGCCGCTGCACAGATCGGAGCCGCCGGTGCGATCACCGACGCTGGGCCACGACGGCCCCGTCACCGGGGACGGGGAGCTGCTCGCGCGCGCCGCCGCCGGCGACCGGCTGGCGTTCGGGCTGCTCTACGACCGGTACGTCCGGCCCGTCTACTGGCAGGCCTACAGCGTGCTGCGTGACGACCGGGAGGCCGAGGATGCCACCCAGGACGTGTTCGTGACGACGTGGAACAAGA
>JAOPXY010000091.1 GCA_025964895.1 Aeromicrobium sp. | reverse complement strand
GGCTGCCTGCCCACCCTGCTGCCCGGCGGGCGCCCGCTGCACGATCCCGAGGCGCGGGCCGATCTCGCCGCCGCCTGGGGAGTCAAGAACATCACGGCAACGAAGGGCCGCGACACAGGCGAGATGCTAGCCGCCGCGGCCTCCGGCACCGTCAGGGCGCTCGTGGTCGCGGGCGTCGAGCTCGACGACCTGCCCGATCCGGCGACGGCCCGGGCCGGGCTCGCCGCGGCGGACTTCGTCGTGAGCCTCGAGGTGCGGCACAGCGACGTGACCGCCGTGGCCGACGTCGTCCTGCCGATCGCGCCGGTCGTCGAGAAGCCCGGCATGTTCGTCAACTGGGAGGGCCGCGTCCGCAGCTTCGACGCCGTGCTGGACGAGCCGAACTCGCTGACCGACATCCGGGTCCTCGCCGGCATCGCCGAGGAGATGGGCACGCCGCTGGGCTTCCGCACAGTCGCCGCCGCCCGCCGGGCCATGACCGACCTGGGCCCCTGGGACGGCGCACGGGCGACCGCCCCCGCCGTCGAGCCGAAGGCCCCTTCGACCAGCTCACGGAGTAGAGGGCGCACCGTCGTGCTCGACTCGTGGCGCCTGCTGATCGACGACGCGCGCAGCCAGGACGGGCAGCCCCAGCTCAAGGCCACCGCACGCCCCGCGGTGCTGCGGGCGAGCGTCGCGACCCTCACGGCGGCAGGCGTCGAGCCGGGCGCTCCGGCGACCCTGGCGACGGAGCGCGGCAGCGTCACGTTCCCGAGCGAGGTGGCCGACCTGCCCGACGGCGTCGTGTGGGCGCCGGCCAACTCCGGGGTCAGCCTCCGCGCCGCGCTCGGCGCCGGCTTCGGCGACCGGGTCACGCTGAGCGCGGGAGGCGGCCAGTCATGAGCGAGCTCTTCGGCAACGAGCCGTTCTGGGTCATCGCCCTGAAGTCGGTCCTGATCTTCGTGGTGCTGCTGGTCTACACGCTGTTCAACATCTGGTTCGAGCGTCGGGTCGTGGCCCGCATGCAGCACCGCATCGGGCCCAACGTGCACGGCCCCTTCGGCCTGCTGCAGAGCCTCGCCGACGGCGTCAAGCTCGCGCTGAAGGAGGACATCGTCGTCAAGTCCGCCGACAAGCTGGTGTACGTCCTGGCGCCGATCCTCGCGACGATCCCGGCGTTCCTGGCCTGGGCGGTCATCCCGTTCGGGCCCGAGGTGCGCATCCCGTTCACCGACACCATCACGCCGCTGCAGCTGACCGATCTGCCCGTCGCGGTGCTGTACGTGCTGGCCGTGACGTCGATCGGCGTCTACGGCATCGTGCTGGCCGGCTGGGCGTCGGGCTCGATCTACGCCCTCCTCGGCGGCCTGCGCTCCAGCGCCCAGGTCATCTCGTACGAGGTCGCGATGGGCCTGTCGTTCGTGTCGGTGTTCATGTACGCCGGCTCGATGTCGACGTCGGAGATCGTCGAGGCACAGACCGATCTGTGGTACTTCATCCCGCTGTTCCCATCATTCGTCATCTACTGCATCGCGATGGTCGGCGAGACCAACCGCGCCCCGTTCGACCTGCCCGAGGCCGCGGCCGAGCTGGTGGGCGGCTTCCACACCGAGTACTCGTCGCTGAAGTTCGCGCTGTTCTTCCTCGCCGAGTACGTCAACATGGTGACCGTCTCGGCCCTCGCCACGACCCTGTTCCTCGGCGGCTGGCGCGCGCCCTTCGGCATCGGACAGATCAACGACGGCTACTTCAACACCGGCTACTGGCCGCTGCTGTGGTTCTTCGGCAAGACCCTGTTCTTCATCTTCATCTTCGTCTGGCTGCGCGGCACCCTGCCGCGCATGCGCTACGACCAGTTCATGAGCTTCGGCTGGAAGATCCTGATCCCGGTCTCCCTCGCATGGATCGTCGCGGTCGCCTTCATCCGCAAGCTCAAGAGCGAGGACATGCTCGACCAGCAGACGCTCATGTGGGTCGCGATCGCCGCCGGTGTCCTGGTGCTCGTGACGTTCTTCATTCCCGAGAAAAAACCCGAGCCCGAGCCGGAGCCCGAGGAGTGGGACGCGTTCGCCGGCGGCTATCCCGTTCCCCCCATGCCCGATTCCACCAGGAGCGAGTCATGAGCAGCCCCATCAAGGAGACCCTCTGGGACCCGATCGCCGGCTTCGGTGTGACGTTCCGGACCATGTTCCGCAAACCCGTCACGGAGCAGTACCCGTTCGAGAAGGCGCCGACGGCGCCGCGGTTCCACGGCCGGCACCAGCTGAACCGCTGGCCCGACGGGCTGGAGAAGTGCATCGGCTGCGAGCTGTGCGCATGGGCGTGCCCCGCCGACGCGATCTACGTCGAGGGCGCCTCGAACACCGAGGGCGATCGGCACAGCCCCGGCGAGCGCTACGGCCGCGTCTACCAGATCAACTACCTGCGCTGCATCCTGTGCGGCCTGTGCATCGAGGCCTGCCCGACCCGCGCGCTGACGATGACCAACGAGTACGAGCTCGCGAACGACAACCGGGCCGACCTGATCTACGAGAAGAACGACCTGCTCGCACCGCTGCTGCCGGGCATGGTCGAGCCGCCGCACGAGATGATGATCAGCGACGACCACCACGACTACTACCGCGGCAAGCAGCTGCCCATCGTGGATGTCTCCACCGGTCCCTCCAGCACGTCGGAGGACCCGACGTGACGACGTTCTGGCTGCTGGCCCCGGTCATGGTGATCGCCGCCCTCGGCCTGATCTTCGCCCGCAAGGCGGTGCACGCGGCACTCGCGCTCGCGGTCGTCATGATCAGCCTCGCGATCCTGTACGCCGTGCAGGGCGCGCCGTTCCTGTTCGCGGTGCAGATCATCGTCTACACCGGCGCGATCATGATGCTGTTCCTGTTCGTGCTGATGCTGGTGGGCGTCGACTCGTCCGACGCGGTCCGCGAGACGATCTCCGGGCAGAAGCTCGCCGCGACCGTCATCGGCCTGCTGTTCGGCATCACGGTGGTGCTGGCGATCGGCCAGACCGTGTCGGGCGCCGTCGTCGGCCTCGGCGACGCCAACGAGAACGGCAACCCCTACGGGCTGGCCGAGCTCTTGTTCGGCAAGTACGTCCTGGCGTTCGAGTTCACCAGTGCCCTGCTGATCACGGCGGCACTCGGCGCGATGGTGCTGGCGCACGCCGAGCGCCTGACGCCGCGCCACTCGCAGGCCGACATCGCGGCGCGTCGCATGCGCGAGTACGCCGAGTCCGGTCGGCACCCGGGGCCGCAGGCCACGCCGGGCGTCTTCGCCCGCCACAACGCGGTCGACACCCCGGCCCTGCTGCCCGACGGCACGCCGCTGGCGTCGTCGCTCTCGCCCAGCATCGTCGAGCGCGGTCAGGTGCGCGAGGGCTTCGACGACGACATCGACAAGGTGGTCGAGCAGCTCGAGACCGAGGAGCAGCGCGACCGCCGCGCCGGCCGCGACGGTCGGGGAACCGACGGATTCGGGGGCGAGAAGTGAACGAGTACATCACGCTGTCGCTGATCCTGTTCACGATCGGCGCCGTCGGCGTCCTGGTCCGGCGCAACGCGATCATCGTGTTCATGTGCATCGAGCTGATGCTCAACGCCACGAACCTCGCCTTCGTCAGCTTCTCCCGCCAGCACGGCAATCTCGACGGGCAGGTGGCCGCGTTCTTCGTGATGGTCGTCGCCGCCGCCGAGGTCGTCGTGGGCCTGTCGATCATCGTGTCCATCTATCGCGCGCGCCGGACGACCTCGGTCGACGACGCGAGCCTGCTGAAGTCGTAGAGGGGCGCGCCCGATGTTCGACCTGATGTGGCTGCTCATCGCCATCCCGCTGGCCAGCGGTGCCCTGCTCCTGATCTGGGGCAAGGAGTCCGACCGCTTCGGGCACCTGATCGGGACGGCCGCCTCGGCGGCCTCCTTCGTGCTGGGCGTCGTCCTGTTCGTCCGGCTCATGGGCGAGGACGCCGGGCACCGGTCGCAGGCGGTCAGCCTGTTCACCTGGATCGACACCGGGACGTTCCACGTCGAGATGAGCTTCGTGCTCGATCAGCTGTCGGGCCTGTTCGTCCTGCTCATCACGGGCGTCGGCACGCTGATCCACGTCTACTCGATCGGCTACATGGGGCACGACGAGCGCCGCCGCCGCTTCTTCGCCTACCTCAACATCTTCGTCGCGGCGATGCTGACGCTCGTGCTGGCCGGTGACTATCTCGTGCTGTTCCTCGGCTGGGAGGGCGTCGGCCTCGCGTCGTACCTGCTGATCGGCTTCTGGCAGCACAAGCCGAGCGCCGCGGCCGCGGCCAAGAAGGCCTTCGTGGTCAACCGGGTCGGCGACATCGGCATGGCGCTCGCGATCATGCTGATGTTCGCCCAGTTCGGCACCTCCGCGATCGCCGCGGTCGATGCCGCGGCCCCCGGCGCCGGCGACTCCGTGACGACCGCGCTGGGCCTGCTGCTCCTGCTGGGCGCGTGCGGCAAGTCCGCCCAGGTGCCCCTACAGAGCTGGCTGCTCGACGCGATGGAGGGCCCGACGCCCGTGTCAGCGCTGATCCACGCCGCGACCATGGTCACCGCGGGGGTCTACCTCGTGGTCCGCAGCAACGCGATCTTCGATGCTTCCGAGGTGGCTCGCACCGCCGTCATCGTCGTCGGCCTCGTCACGCTCCTCGCGGGTGCGTGGATCGGCTGCGCGAAGGACGACATCAAGAAGGCGCTGGCCGGCTCGACGATGAGCCAGATCGGCTACATGATGCTGGCGGCGGGCCTCGGCCCCGCGGGCTACGCATTCGCGGTCTTCCACCTCATCACGCACGGCTTCTTCAAGGCCAACATGTTCCTCGGGGCCGGCTCGGTCATGCACGGCATGGACGATGACGTCGAGATGCGTCACTACGGCGGCCTCCGGACGATGATGCCGATCACGTTCGCGACCTTCGGGCTCGGCTACCTCGCGATCATCGGCGTCCCGCCGTTCGCGGGCTTCTGGTCGAAGGACAAGATCATCGAGGCCGCGTTCGGCGAGAACCTGTGGGTCGGCCTCGGCGCGCTGCTCGGCGCCGGTGTCACGGCCTTCTACATGACCCGGCTCATGATCTTGACGTTCCTGTCGCAGAAGCGCTGGCGCGACGACGTGCACCCGCACGAGTCGCCCCGCGTCATGACGTGGCCGCTCATCGGCCTCGCGGCCCTGTCCGCCGTCGGCGGCATCCTGCTGCTCGGCGACTGGATCACCGAGTGGCTCGAGCCGGTCGTCGGTCACGCCGAGCACCACGAGCTCGCGGTCCCGGCCATCGTGCTGACGATCATCATCACGGCGGTCGTGCTGCTGGGCGTCGTCGCCGCCGTCGTCTTCTACCGCCGCGAGCCGATCGCCGCCGAGACGCCGGCCGACAGCTCGGTCTCGATCTTCGCCCGCGCGGGCCGCCACGAGCTCTACGGCAACGAGGTTAACGAGACGCTGGTCGTCCGGCCCACGCGGCACCTGACCCGGTTCCTCGTCTGGTTGGACGGGATGGGCATTGACGGCTTCGTCACGGGCCTCGCCGACCGGCTCGGCGACACCTCGCAGCTGTTGCGCAAGCCGCAGACCGGCTACGTCCGTTCCTATGCCCTCACGATGTTCGGCGGCGTCGCCGTCGTCGTCCTGTGCCTCCTGGCGGTGACCCTCGCATGATCCTGTCGATCCTCGCCGCGATTCCGATCGCGGGAGCCCTGCTCCTTGCCCTGCTGCCGCGGGGCAGGGGCGGCCACCTGCCCGCCAAGGCGATCGCCCTCAGCGTCTCGCTGGTGACGCTCGCGGTCTCGTTCGTCGTGCTCGCCCGGTTCGACGTCGGGGACGGCGGCTACCAGCTGACCTCGACGCACGAGTGGATCGCCGCGTTCGGCGCCCACTACGCGGTGGGCGTCAACGGCATCGCGCTGACGCTCGTGCTGCTGACGACGATCCTCGCGCCGATCGTGATCCTGGCGTCGTTCGACGACCGCCTGCCCGACCCGCGCGGCACCAACGCCTACCTCGCCTGGATGCTCGCGGTCGAGGGCCTCGCGATCGGCGCGTTCACCGCGACCGACGCGTTCTTGTTCTACGTCCTGTTCGAGGCGACGCTGATCCCGCTGTACTTCCTGATCGGCACCTTCGGCGGCCCGACGACGACCCCCGGCGGCAGGTCGTACGCCGCGGTCAAGTTCTTGATCTACAACCTCGTCGGCGGCCTGCTGATGCTCGCGGCGATCGTGGGGCTCTACGTCGTCAGCTCCCGCCAGGGCGATGCCTCGTACCTGCTGACCGACCTGACGGACCTCGACATGAGCCGGACGACGGAGCGGCTGCTGTTCTGCGGCTTCATGGCCGCGTTCGCGATCAAGGCGCCGCTGTGGCCTCTTCACACCTGGCTGCCCGACGCCGCCGCGCAGTCGACCCCGGGCACCTCGGTGCTGATGGTCAGCGTCGTCGACAAGATCGGCACGTTCGGCATGATCACGTGGTGCCTCAACCTGTTCCCCGAGGCCGCCGACTGGGCCAGCCCCGTCATCATGACCCTCGCGGTCGTCAGCATCGTCTACGGCGCGCTGCTCGCGATCGGACAGGATGACATCCGCCGGCTCATCGCCTTCACCTCGGTGTCGCACTTCGGCTTCATCATCCTGGGCATCTTCGCGTTCACGTCGACGTCGATGGCCGGCTCGACGCTCTACATGTTCAACCACGGGCTCTCGACCGCGGCGCTGTTCATCGTCACCGGCATCATGGTCTCCCGCCGCGGCTCGGCGCGGATCTCCGACTTCGGCGGCGTCCAGAAGATCGCGCCGATCCTGTCCGGCGTGCTGCTCCTCGCCGGCCTGTCCAGCCTGTCGCTGCCCGGACTGGCCCCGTTCGTCTCAGAGTTCCTGGTGCTGGCCGGCACGTTCACGGTCTCGATCCCCGCGGCGGCGGTCGCGACGCTCGGCATCGTGCTCGCGGCGCTGTACATCCTGATCATGTACCAGCGCACCATGACCGGTCCGCTGGATCCCGGCAGCGCGGGCGTCACCGATCTCGAGCCGCGTGAGATCGCGGCGCTGACCCCGGCGATCATGCTGATCATCGGGCTCGGATTCTTCCCGCAGCCCGTGCTCAACGCGATCAATCCGGCCATCGACACCGTCGTCAGCCACATCGGCAAGGGTGACCCGGCACCGAGGACGCCCACGCTGATCACGGAGCACTCCAAAGACGTGCCCACTGACGAAGAGGGAGGTCACTGATGATCACGACCTTCATATCGGCCGAGCTGCCGCCGATCGACGCCCCGACCATCGAGTACTCGCTGCTCGGCCCGCTGTTCATCGTCACGGGTGTCGCCGTCCTCGGCGTGCTCGTCGAGGCGTTCTGGCCGCGCGCGTCCCGCTTCGTCGTGCAGGCTGTCCTCGCGGTCGTCGGCATCGTCGCGGCCCTCGCCGACACGGTCTGGGTCTACACCGATCTCGACCGCATCGACGCGCCGCTGCAGGCGCGCGGCCAGGTCGCGGGGGAGGGCGCGCTGACGGTCGACGGTCCCGGCGTGTTCACGTGGGGCATCCTGCTGGTCTTCGGCCTCATGAGCATGCTGCTGTTCGCCGAGCGCCGGCTCGAGGGCGGGCTCAGCGCGTTCACGGGCCGGGCCGCGGACGCTCCCGGTTCGTCCGCGGAGGCCCAGGCCGTGCAGCTACGGGTCGAGCACACCGAGGTCTTCCCCCTGGCGCTGTTCGCGCTGGTCGGCATGATGCTGTTCGCGACGTCGAACGACCTGCTGACGATGTTCGTGGCCCTCGAGGTGCTGTCGCTGCCGCTGTACCTGCTGTGCGCCCTCGCCAGGCGCCGCCGGCTGCTGAGCCAGGAGGCCGCGCTCAAGTACTTCCTGCTCGGGGCCTTCTCGTCGGTGTTCTTCCTCTACGGCATCGCGCTGGCCTACGGCTACTCCGGCAGCTTCGAGCTGTCCGCGATCGACACCGCCGTGACCAACCGCACCGGCGGCGAGAACATGCTGCTGGCGTCGATCGCGCTGATGGCGGTCGGCCTGCTGTTCAAGATCGGTGCCGCGCCGTTCCACACGTGGACGCCCGACGTCTACCAGGGCGCACCGACCCCGGTCACGGCCTTCATGGCCGCGGGCACCAAGGCGGCGGCGTTCCTCGCGCTGCTGCGCGTCTTCTACGTCGGCTTCGGCGGCTCCCAGTGGGACTGGCGGCCGACGATCGTCGCGATCGCCATCATCACGATGTTCCTCGGCGCGGTCGTGTCGATCTCGCAGACCGACGTCAAGCGGATGCTGGCGTACTCCTCCATCGCGCACGCGGGCTTCCTGCTGGTGGGCTTCGTCGGCGTCTACGCGGGCGTCGCCGGTTCGGACCGCATCACGTCGGTGTCGAGCGTCCTGTTCTACCTCGCGGTGTACGGATTGTCGTCGATCGGGGCGTTCGCAGTCGTGACGCTCGTCCGCGACTCCGGCGGCGAGACGACGCACCTGTCGAAGTGGGCCGGGCTCGGCCGGACGTCACCGCTGCTGGCCGGCTCGTTCGCGATCTTCATGCTGTCGTTCGCAGGCATCCCGCTGACGGGCGGCTTCATCGGCAAGTGGGGCGTGTTCAGCGCCGCCTACGCCGGCGGATTCTGGTGGCTCGTCGTGATCGGCGTGATGATCAGCGCCCTGGCCGCGTACTTCTACGTGCGGGTCATCGTGCTGATGTTCTTCACCGATCCGGTGGGCGACGGCCCGACCGTCGCGGTGCCGAGCGTGCTGACTACCGTGGTCATCGTCGTCGCTGTGGTGGGCACCGTCGGTCTGGGTATCATTCCGGGACCGGTGCTGGACCTCGCGCAGCACGCGGGCGCCTTCGTGCGCTGATCCACTTCTTCGACCTTCACGGCTAGGAGCACTGCGTGTCCACTCTGGGTGTCTCGTTCACCGACGCCGCCCTGGAGTCACGCGTGCTGGCAGGGGTCGGCGAGGTCGAGGCGCAGCTGTCGGCCGCGGTCGACAGCCCCGAGAAGCTCGTCGCCGAGGCGGCCGCGCACCTGCTCAACGCCGGCGGCAAGCGGTTCCGTCCGTTGCTGGTGATGCTGAGCGCCGAGTTCGGCGACTCGTCGCACCCCGACGTCGCCCGGTCCGCCGTCGTCGTCGAGCTGACCCACCTCGCGACGCTCTACCACGACGACGTCATGGACGAGGCCGCCCTGCGACGAGGCGCCCCGAGCGCCAACTCGCGGTGGGACAACTCCGTCGCGATCCTGATCGGCGACTTCCTGTTCGCTCAGGCGTCCGACCTCGTCGCCGATCTGGGCCCCGAGGCCGTCCGCATCCAGGCCCGCACCTTCTCGCGCCTCGTGCGCGGCCAGATCCGCGAGACGATCGGCCCGGACGCCGACGAGGACGCGCTGGCGCACTACCTGGGCGTCGTGGCCGACAAGACCGGATCGCTCATCGCGACGTCCGCGCTGTTCGGCGCGAAGATGGCCGGCGCCCCGACCGACGTGCAGGAGACGCTGACCGAGTTCGGCGAGCGCATCGGGGCGGCCTTCCAGCTCGCCGACGACATCATCGACGTCGCGAGCGAGACCGGCGACTCCGGCAAGACGCCGGGCACGGACCTGCGCGAGGGCGTGCCGACCCTGCCGACACTCATCGCCCTGCAGTCGACCGACGCCGGCAGCGAGCGGCTGCGGTCGCTGCTGTCCCGCCCGCTGACCGACGACACCGAGCACGCCGAGGCCCTGTCCCTGCTGCGCGTCCACCCCGCGCTGACCGAGGCCCGGGCCTACGTGCGCGCCGAGGCCGATGCCGCCACCGTTCTGCTGGCCAAGCTGCCCGACACCGCCGCCCGTGCCGCCCTCCAGGAGCTCTGCGACTCCGTCGTCACCCGCCTCGGCTGACCCCGCCCTGTTCCGCCGGGTTCGCACCGGTCGGCGAATCGACCTCAGGACGTCGCCTGATACCGCCGGAGCCAGTCGTGGACGACCGCGACGGGCACCTGCAGCGTCCTCGCGACGTGCTCGGGCGACTTGCCGCCCTGCAGGACGGCATGGACGGCGAGGTCCTCGGCCGAGCCGAACTGACCCATCGCGCCGCGGTGGACGAGCCGATCGGTGCGGGTGATCTCGGGCGGGTCGAGGTCGGGCGCGACGACGGCGGGGCTCGCCGAGGTCTCGACAACGCCCTCGACCACGTCCACGACCGAGACCGCGACGGGACGCCCGTGGCGACGGGTCTTGGCCATCGCGATGACGGTCTCCTCGGTCAGGCGGCGCAGGTCTCGGTGCATGCGGAACCGGCGCACGATGAAGTTCAGGCCAATCGCGGGGATCAGCAGGATCGCGACCCACAGCGGGGCGAAGGGGTTCTCCTCGATCCACTCCACGGCCGCGTGCTTGGTCTCCCACTGTGCGACGTCGTTCTCGGCCACGTCGAAGCCGGTGGATGCCGCGGCGATGTCGAAGGCGTCGGTGCCGATACCGGAGATGCGGTTGTCGCCGACCGAGCCCGCCGCGTCGGCGCCCGACACCGACACCGCCCTGCCCTCGCCGATGACGATCCGGTTCCCGCTGATGTCGACCTGCGCGCCCTCGATCGCGACGCCGGTCGTCGTTCCGGTCAGCGTGTTGCCGCGCACCTCGACGTCCGTGGCCTGCCCGACCAGGTCGATGACGGGGCCGCGGCCGGTCGCGATGTCGCTGTCGAGCACGGACGTCCCCGCCGAGCGCCCGACGACGCGGACGGGGCGGTGGTCCTGGTTGATGTGCAGTCGGCTCAGCACGACGGCGCTCGTGCCGGTCACCTGCACACCACCTGAGCCGTTGCCGCTGACGGTGGTCCCGGTGACGTCGAGGCCCGATGCGTTGACGACGTTGTAGCCGACCGTGTTGGGACCGTCCGCCTGCGGCCGGCCGTCGACCGCGATGCCGTAGGCCGCGTTGCCCGTGCTGGACCCGTCCGTGATGCGCAGCGCGCTGCTCTGGTCGTGCACGCGGACGCCGCTGACACCGGACCCCGTGACCGTGACGTCGGCGAGCCGTGCCCCGCGAGAGCGGTCGAGCTCGACGCCGTCGCGGTCGGCGTCGCTGATGCTGGTCCGGTCGACGCGCGCGTTCCGGGTGCCCATCAGGTAGAGGCCCACGTGTGTCCCGGAGATCGCGGTGTCCGCGATGACGGCCCGTCCGGGGTCGAAGGACGTGCCGGTCGCCGCGAGGCCCCCCGTGCGGCCGCTCCAGAAGCCGAGATTCCGGACGATGACGTTCTTGACCGCCAGCCGCCCCGAGTGCGACCGCACGTAGCCGCGGCCGTTCGAGACGTCGGTGTCGGCGGCCTTCGTGACGCGGTCCCAGCCCACGATCGTCAGCGGCCGCTCGGCGCTGCCCGACAGCGTCAGGGAGCCGCCCCACGCGACGATGCTGGCCGGGCCGGCCCTGGTGCCGGCGAGGCGCAGCGTGCGGCCGGGGGCCTTGATCGCCAGGGTGGCCCCGGTGCGGACGATGACGGGCCGGTGCAGCGTCACGATGCTGCCCGTGCGGGTCGCGGCACCGAGCGCGACGAGGTCGTCGATGCCGTAGGCGCCACCGATGTCGCGTCGGTCCAGCGCGACGGTGGTGACACCCCGCCGCGTCGTCGTCCCGCGGGACACGGCGCGGTAGATGCGGGCGTCCTCGGCGTCGACGAGCTCGGCCTGCGCAATGTCGGCGGCCGCGGGCGCGCCCGGCGCGACGGCCTTGACGATCGCGCGTGCGGACCCCGTCGTCACCCGGGTGCCGTCGGGCTCGTCATCGGACGTGAGATCCGATCCCGCGGCGATGCCGACGACGGCGGCGGAGATGACCACGACGACGGCCGCGAACGTGACGATCTTGCGGCGGGGCCCGGCCGTGTCGCCGCGTTCCTCCGCGCTGATCTCGTGGCCCTCGAGCGTCGTCACCGGCGCATCTCGGTGGCGGTGTCGTCGAGGACGCTCGCGTCGCCCTGCCCCTCGCCACCGATCGAGTCGGCCGAGCGGGTCAGCCAGCCCTGCTTGTTCATCGTCACCAGGGCGTAGATCTTGATCGGCAGCGCGATGAAGGCGATGACGGCGGTGACGAGGGGCAGCAGCCAGATGTCGTGCGGCCGGCGCCGCAGGTGCGACAGGCTGCGGATCCCGCGGCCGACCACGAGCCACGCGGACGCCAGCCCCAGGTCCGCGGCGGGATGGTCTCCGCGCACGGCCAGCACGACGTACGTCATGGCGACGGCCATCGTGACGGGCGTGAACAAGATCTGCATGACGGTGAGCTGCGAGATGAAGGGGACGCGGAAGATCCAGCCGTGGCGGATCGCCGTGAGGTAGCAGCGGTAGGAGTTGCGGCTCCACCGGACCCGCTGCTTGACGAAGGCACGGAAGGTGTCGGGGAACATCGAGAGCGCGCGGGCGGTGTCCTGGTGTCCGACGCGGTAGCCCTGCGACAGGACGATCCACGTCAGTCGCCCGTCGTCGCCCGCGACGCACTCTCGGCCCATGAAGATCTCGTGCTCGAGCGCCTGCAGGTGCGGGACGATGACGCTCGTCCGGTAGGCGGCGGTCCGTCCCGACGCGCAGATGACCCCGCCGTAGCGGCCCATCGCGGGCGCGTAGTCGCAGTACCGCAGGTCGATGATCCAGTCGGCGACGCGCCGCCAGATGCTGGTCATGGGCCGGTAGACGTTCTGCCGGGTGCTGACCGCGCCGATGGCCGGATCGGCGAAGGGCATCTGCACCGCCGCCAGCAGCCCCTCCTCCCACGCCGTGTCGGAGTCCACCAGCAGGACCAGCTCGGTGTCGACCAGCCGCAGCCCCGCGCCGAGCGCCGAGCGCTTGCCGGTGTGCGCGAACATGACGGCCTCGACGGTCGGGTCGCCGAGCGCCTCGATGCGCTCCTGCGCCTCGGTGTCCGCGAGGTCCAGGACGACGAGGATGCGATCGGGGGCCTGGTGGCGCCACGTGGCGAGGCAGCGCATCAGGATGTCGGGGTCCTCGTGGAACGAGGGCACGACGACCGACACCGACGTCTCGAAGTCGTTGACGGTCGGCTTCGCGGTCGACGACAGCACC
This sequence comes from Aeromicrobium sp., assembly GCA_025964895.1. GTDB lineage: Bacteria > Actinomycetota > Actinomycetes > Propionibacteriales > Nocardioidaceae > Aeromicrobium. Next base: position 13,769 of record JAOPXY010000091.1, on the reverse strand, counting down.
TTGCGCAGCAGCCAGACGCCCCACGAGATGGCGCCGAAGAGGCCGAACGGCACCAGCCATGTCGCGTCGCCGACGTGCTCGACCCAAGGCACTGACATGCGACGTCCTGACGGGGAGGTGGATGCGCCACGTGTGCGTGACACCGATCCACGGCGCGCCCCCGCCTCCGGCCGTGCGTTCGAGCCGACTCTAGTGTGTGGGAGGGTTCCACCGTGCCGATATCGCGATGGTCGCAGCGTGTGACGGTCGTCATGCTCGCGGCGCTCGTCGTGCTGGCCGGCTGCAGGGCAGGCGGCGACCCCGACGGCGACGGCCGCCCGGCGACCGCGTCCGGCGCGTGCGGCGACGGACGGATCGTGCGGACAGCCGATGAGCTGACCGACGCGCTGGCGACGGCGGAACCGGGCGATGTGATCGTCGTGGCCCCGGGCACGTACACGGGGACGTTCGTGGCGGACCGCTCCGGCCAGCAGGACGCTCCGATCGTGCTCTGCGGGGAAGCGACGTCGCAGCTCGACGCGGGTTCGGACGAGGGCTACACGCTGCATCTCGACGGCGTGCAGCACTGGCGGGTGCAGGGCCTCAGCCTGCAGGGCGGCGCGAAGGGGCTGGTGCTCGACGGCTCGTCGGACAACGAGATCGACGGCACCATCGTCACCGGCACCGGTGAGGAGGGAGTTCACCTGCGCCGCAACAGCAGCCGCAACGTCGTGCAGGGCATGACGGTGCACCGCACCGGCGGCTCGAAGCCCGAGATCGGCGAGGGCATCTACATCGGTTCGGCCAAGAGCAACTGGTGCAAGCTGACCGAGTGCGAGCCCGACCGCAGCGACGACAACCACATCATCGGCAACCGGGTCGACGGCACGACCGCGGAGGCGATCGACGTCAAGGAGGGGACGTCCGGCGGGCTCCTCCGCGACAACGTCCTGGACGGGTCGGACGCCGTGGAGGCCGACTCGCTGATTGACCTCAAGGGCAACGGCTGGACGGTCGAGGGCACGGTCGGCACGTCGTCCCCCGGTGACGGGGTCGCGGTCTTTGAGATCCTCGACGGCTGGGGTGAGGACAACATCCTGCGTGACAACCGGTTCGACGTGCCGTCCGACGCCTACGCGGTGCAGGTCTTCGGCGACGCGCGGTCGAACGGCAACGTCGTGGAGTGCTCCAACGCCGCCGTCGGTGCCACGGATCGGATCAGCAACATCCCCTGCTCGGGCTAGTGTCCTCGGCCGGGAGCTAGATCGCGCAGGCCTCGGCACTCTGGCGCAGGACCCGCCTCCGATTGGTGATCGCGTCGATCGTGAAGATCACGAGGGCGAGCCAGACGATGACGAAGCCGCCCCAGCGCGCACTCGTCATGTCCTCACCGAAGATCAGGAGCCCGCTCAGGAACTGGATGATGGGGCCGAGGTACTGCAGGATGCCGATCGTCGACAGCGACAGCCGGGTCGCGGCCGCTCCGAACAGCAGCAGGGGGATCGCCGTGACGACGCCCGTGCCGATGAGCAGCGCGACGTTGCCCGGCCCCTCGTGGCCGAAGGTCAGCTCGCCCCTGAGCTGCAGGACGACCAGGAAGGACAGCGCGACAGGGAACAGGATCGCGGTCTCCATGCCGAGTCCCTCGAAGGACCCGAGATTGGCCTTCTTCTTCAGGAAGCCGTAGGCCGCGAACGTGAACGCGACGAGCAGCGCGATCCACGGGGGCCGGCCGTAGTCGACGGCCAGCACCACGACGGCGACGGTGCCGACCGCGACGGCCGCCCACTGGGCAGGACGCAGCGTCTCCTTCAGCACGAACACCGCCAGCAGCACCGTGACGAGCGGGTTGATGAAGTAGCCCAGCGACGTCTCGATGACGTGACCGTGGGTGACGCCCCAGATGAAGCCGCCCCAGTTGCCGGCGATCGTGATCGATGCGGCGGTCAGGATCAGCATCATGCGGCGGTCGCGGGCGATCGCCAGGAACGTCCGCCACTTGCCGACCAGGACCAGCGCGACGAGGACGAAGAGCATCGACCACACGAAGCGGTGGGCGAGCACCTCCAGCGCGCCGGCGGGATCCAGGAGTGGCCAGTACAGTGGGAAGAATCCCCAGCACAGGTAGGCGGCGACCCCGAAGATGATGCCGCCCTTGGAGCCGTTCACCAGCCGAGCGTACGCCTGCTGGACGATGGGTCCATGACCGACATTCCCCGCTGGTTCAGCGCGACGAAGGACGGCCACTCGCAGTGGTACGTCGATCGCTTCCGACAGCTCGCCGCCGAGGGCGCGGACCTCGCGGGCGAGGCCCGCCTGGTCGACGCCGTCGCGGCGCCCGGCTCGCGCGTCCTCGACGCGGGCTGCGGTCCGGGCCGGGTGGGAGCCGAGCTCCACGCCCGAGGGCACACGGTCGTGGGCGTCGACGTCGATCCTGTGCTGGTCGCCGCCGCCGAGGCCGACCACCCCGGGCCCCGATGGGTCGTGGGTGATCTCAGCACGCTCGACCTCGACGAGGAGCCCTTCGACGTCGCGGTCGTGGCCGGCAACGTCATGGTGTTCGTCGCCCCGGGCACGGAGCAGCGCGTGCTGGAGTCGATCGCGCGCCACGTGCGTCCCGGCGGACGGATCATCCTCGGCTTCGCGACCGACCGCGAGCTCGCGCTGTCCTCGTTCGACGCCGCGGTCGACGGGGCCGGCCTGGTGCTCGAGCAGCGCTTCGCGACGTGGGACCTACGGCCTTTCTCGGACACCGCGGACTTCGCTGTGACGTTCCTGCGGGTTCCGTAGCGCCCCGCCGGGCCCCGTAGCGCTCGGGTTGCGCTGAAGCGCGCTCCAGGTCGTAGCGTCGGACGCATGACTGACTCCTCCAAGACCTGGTTCATCACCGGCACGTCCCGCGGCTTCGGGCGCGAGTGGACCGAGGCGGCGCTCGCGCGGGGTGACCGCGTCGCCGCGACCGCTCGCAACACCGAGTCGCTCGACGACCTCGTGCAGCAGCACGGCGACGCGCTCCTGCCGATCGCGCTCGACGTCAACGACCGCGCCGCCGACTTCGCCGCGGTGAAGCAGGCCCACGAGCACTTCGGGCGCCTGGACGTCGTGGTGAACAATGCCGGCTACGGGCACTTCGGCTTCATCGAGGAGCTCAGCGAGGATGAGGCGCGCGCCCAGGTCGAGACCAACCTGTTCGGTGCGCTGTGGGTCACCCAGGCGGCGCTGCCCTTCCTCCGCGAGCAGGGCTCGGGCCACATCATCCAGGTGTCGTCGATCGGCGGTATCTCGGCATTCCCGCTCGTCGGGATGTACCACGCGTCCAAGTGGGGCCTCGAGGGCTTCTCGCAGGCGCTGGCGCAGGAGGTCGCCGACTTCGGCATCCACGTGACGCTGGTCGAGCCGGGCGCCTTCTCGACCGACTGGAGCGGCGACTCGGCGTCGCACTCGCAGGAGAACCCGGCCTACGCCGACCTGCGGAGGAAGACGATGGAGCAGCGCTCGTCGCGCAACTCGACGCCCGGAGATCCCCACGCCTCGGCCGCCGCGATCCTCGAGATCGTCGACGCGGACGAGCCGCCGCTGCGGGTGTTCTTCGGCACCGCGCCGCTCGGCATCGCCAAGGCCGACTACGCCAAGCGCCTCGAGACGTGGGAGGCGTGGAACCACGTGTCCGAGAAGGCCCAGGGCTGACCACGGGCGGACGCAGGATGAGGGTTTGAGGTAGCTGCAGCAACCACGAACCCTCATCGCCCCGCCCGATGAGGCCTAAGATGCGGCATGGATGTGGACGGCAGCCGGGCCAGGCTCCACGAGGCCGCCGGTGCCTTCGCGAGCAACTGGCGCAATCGGTACCTGCGTCGGGCCCAGCTGAGCTTCCTCGGTCGCCTATCGCGTTCGAGTGCGGTGCTGCGGTTGGCCATCCGGGCCCGGACGGGCGACTCACGCACCGCCCAGAGCCGGGAAGGGCGACTAAGCTAAGCCACCGCTCACCGATGAGGGCTGGGATCGGTTAGCCTCGCGGGCATGACGTCGGCGGCGGGGGAGCGGTTCGAGGCCTACGGCCCGTCGCACCTGCTGGTGCTGGCAATCTTCGCGATCGGCGTCGTGCTCGTCGTGCTGGCGGGCCGGCGCCTTGCGGGCCGGCCCGCGGAGCAGACCGCGCGCCGCGCGTTCGCGGTCGTGCTGCTGTGCGTCACGATCCCCCTGCAGATCCTGCAGCTGACGCCGGACGAGTGGAACCTGCAGACGTCCCTGCCCTTCCAGCTGTGCGACCTGGCCTGGATGTTCGCCGCGCACGCCCTGTGGACGCGCAGCCGGCTCAGCGCGACGGTCACGTACCTGTGGGGCATCACCCTGACGACGCAGGGCATGCTCACGCCCGATTTGGCCTCGGACTTCCCGGAGGCGCGGTTCCTGATGTTCTGGGGCATGCACGTGCTGATCGTGTGGGCGTCCTTCTTCTTGGTGCTGGGGCTGCGCATCCTGCCGACGTGGTTCACGTACCGCGGGACCGTCGCGATCACCCTGGCGTGGGCCGCGTGCGCGTACGTCTTCAACGTCGTGGCCGGCACCAACTACGGGTACGTCAACCGGCTGCCGAAGAATGCCTCGCTGCTGGACTACCTGGGCCCGTGGCCGCTGTTCGTCGTGCTGGAGATCGCGATCATCGCGGCCGTGTGGGCACTGCTGACGTGGCCGTGGGCGCGGCCCCGGGAGGCGGCACGAGCAGACTCTGACTAGACCGGGAACAAGTCCCCGTTGAGAAAGGAGGGCGTCGTGAGCACGACTCGACGGACGCCGCGGCAGCTCGCCGCGCACGACGAGAGCGCGGGCGCGCTGCGTCCCCGACTGACCACGCGGCCCTGACGCTCCCACGTGGCCACGAAGAGTCCCTAGAGTGTCACCATGAGCGACCACGTCGACGACGCCTATCTGGACGGCTACCTCGCCGTCGGCGTCATCATCGTGGTCGGCGTCCTCCTCGCGATCGCGATGCTCGGCGGCAACCGCCTGATGCGTCCCCGCGTCGCGGCGCGCGACAAGCGGACGACGTACGAGTCGGGCGTCGACCCGGTCGGCGAGGGCTGGTCGCAGTCGACGGTCCGGTACTACGTCTACGCCTTCCTCTACGTCATCTTCGCCGTCGACGCCGTCTTCCTGTTCCCGTGGGCCGTCGTGCTGGACGACATCGGGCGCGCCGCCGCCGTCGAGATGGGCGTCTTCATCGGGATCCTCGTCGTGGGGCTCGCGTACGCGTGGCGCAAGGGGGTGTTGTCGTGGACGCGGTGAACCTGCCCATCCCGACGGTGGGTCCGCCGACCGTCGGCCCGCCCTCGCTCGGCGCCGGCTCCGAGCATGCCCCGAAGGCCGCCCGGTACCTGCTGAACTGGGGACGCAAGTACTCCCTGTGGGTCTTCAACTTCGGCCTCGCGTGCTGCGCGATCGAGTTCATCGCGACGTCGATGTCGCGACACGACTTCATCCGGCTCGGCGTCATCCCGTTCGCGCCCGGACCGCGCCAGGCCGACCTGATGGTCGTGTCGGGCACCGTCACCGACAAGATGGCGCCGGCGATCAAGCGGCTGTACGACCAGATGCCCGAGCCCAAGTACGTCATCAGCTTCGGATCGTGCGCCAACTCCGGTGGCCCGTACTGGGACTCGTACTGCGTCACGAAGGGCGTCGACCAGATCATCCCGGTCGACGTCTACGTGCCGGGCTGCCCACCGCGGCCGGAGGCACTGCTGAACGGCATCGTCACGCTGCAGGACAAGATCGCGGGGGAGAACCTCGCTGAGCGGTACGCGCGCCCCGCCACGTCCCTGCTCAGTCCCCGCATCCCTCGACCGTCCCAGGAACCAGGGCCGGCGTGACGATCGAGGCGAACCAGTTCGGGCCGCCGCACCGGGTGGTCGGGTCCGATGGCTGGCACGACGCGGTCGCCGACCTCAAGGCCGATGGCTACACGTACTTCGACTGGCTGTCGGCGGTCGACGAGCACCCCGAGGGCTTCCGTCTCGTCCTGCACGTGGCCCGGCGCGCGCCCACGCTCGACCACCTACTGCTCGTGACGTACCTCGACCGGGAGTCGCCGGCGGTCGCGTCGATCACGGACGTCTTCGCCGGCGCGTCGTGGCACGAGCGCGAGACGCACGAGATGTTCGGGATCTCCTTCGGCGCCGGGGCGGCCGTCGACCCGCTCCTGCTGCCGGACGGCTTCGAGGGCCATCCCCTGCGCAAGGAGTTCGTCCTCGCGTCGCGTGTCGCCAAGCCGTGGCCCGGCGCGAAGGAGCCGGGCGAGAGCGACGCGGAGTCCGCGCACTCTCCGGGCCGCCGCCGCATCAAGCCGCCGGGCGTCCCGGAACCCGGTGAGTGGGGTCCGGGTGATTCGGATGGGTGAGCTGCTGGACGCTCTCTTGAGATGTCTGCTGGTGCTGGGGGCATTCCTCACGTTGCCGCTGCTCGTCGGCCAGATGGAGCACAAGGCGATGGCGCACATGCAGAGCCGGGTCGGGCCGATGGCCGCCGGCGGATTCCACGGCTGGGCGCAGCTCGTGGCGGACGGCATCAAGTTCGTGCAGAAGGAGAGCATCACCCCGGTCGCCGCCGACCGCCGCGTGTTCGAGCTGGCGCCGGCCGTCGCGCTGGTGCCGTACCTCGTGGCGATGCTCGCGATCCCGCTCGGCCCGTTCTTCGGGCAGGGCAACCTGATCGGGCAGGATCTCGACCTGGGGCTGTTCTTCGTGCTCGCCGCAATGAGTGTCGGGGTGCTCGGCACCCTCATGGGTGGGCTGGGCAGCGGCAACAAGTACTCGTACATCGGCGGCATGCGGGTCGCGGCGCAGCTCATGTCGTACGAGCTGCCCATGGTGCTCGCCGCGGCGAGCGTCGCGATGGCGGCGGGAACGCTGTCGTTGATCGGCATCGCGGACGCCTGGGAGCCGTGGTGGCTGCTGGCCCAGCTCCCCGGGCTCATCGTGTTCTTCGTCGCGGGCCTCGCCGAGCTGCAGCGCCCGCCCTTCGACGCACCCCTGGCCGATGCCGAGCTCGTGATGGGTCCGCTGACGGAGTACGGCGGCATGCGGTTCGCGATGTTCCTGCTGGCCGAGTACGCCGGCATCGTGGTGCTCGCCGGCCTGACGACCGTCCTGTTCCTCGGCGGATGGGCCGGACCGTGGTCGGACCACCTCGGCTGGGCGTGGACGCTGCTCAAGATCGCCGGGGTGTCTTTCCTCGTCATCTGGGCGCGGGTCGCGTACCCGCGGCTGCGCGAGGACCAGGTCAACGCTCTGGCCTGGAAGGTGCTGGTGCCCCTCGCGCTCGCGCAGGTCACGCTGACGACGGTCCTGGTGGTGTGGTGATGGCGTACTTCGGCAGGGGACTCCTGCAGGGCCTGCGGGTCACGCTGCGCAACTTGACCCGTCGCAGCGTCACGGCGCACTACCCGGACGTCGAGCCGGACCTGCCGCCCCGCAGCCGCGGCGTCATCGCGCTGCAGGAGGAGAACTGCACGTCGTGCATGCTGTGCGCGCGCGAGTGCCCGTCGTGGTGCATCACGATCGACTCCCACAAGGAGGTCATCCCGGCCGCGACCGAGGGCGGCCGCGATCGCAGCCAGAACGTCCTCGACCAGTTCGACATCGACTACTCGATCTGCATGTACTGCTCGATCTGCATCGAGGTGTGCCCGTTCGACGCACTGCACTGGTCGCCGGAGTTCGCGTACGCCGAGGGTGACCTCAAGGACCTGACGCACGACATGAACCGGCTGCGCACGTGGATGGACACCGTCCCGCCGCCGCAGGCCCTCGACGCGGGCGCCGAGCAGGGCAAGGAGCTCGACGCGTACGAGCGGTCCCGCGAGGCCGACCAGTGAGCCTGACGGAGCTGGTCTTCCTGGTGCTCGCCGTCGTCGCGGCCGGCTCGGCACTGCTGTCGATGACGAGCGGGCAGCTCGTGCACTCGGCCCTGTGGCTCGTCGTGACGCTGGGCGCCGTCGCCGGCTGCTTCGTGCTGATGACCGCCGAGTTCGTGGCCTGGGTGCAGGTGCTGGTGTACGTCGGATCGGTCGTCGTGCTGGTGATCTTCGCGCTGATGCTCACGCGGCAGACGTCGGCGACGACCGCCGAGGTCACCGGCAACCGGTGGATCGCGGCGGCCCTGGGCGTCGTCGCGGCGATCGGCCTCGGCGCCACGATGGTCGCGGGTTTCCGCGGCGAGGACATCGAGGGCCGGCGGATCGGCACGGCCGGCTCGATCGGCCAGGCGCTGTTCACCGACTGGGTGCTGCCATTTGAGATCCTCAGCGGCGTGCTGCTGGCCGCGCTGATCGGCGCCATCGTCATCTCGCGGTCAGGATCCGATCGCTGATGCCGCTGCTCTACCCCCTGCTGCTGTCGTCCGCCCTCTTCGGGATCGGGCTGTACGGCGTCCTCGCGCGGCGCAACGCGGTGCTGATGCTGCTGGGCGTCGAGCTCATGCTCAACGCGGTCAACCTCAACCTCGTGGCCTTCGACGCGTGGTTCGCCGACCAGCTGCACACGGGTCAGGTGCTGACGCTGTTCACGATCGCGATCGCTGCGGCCGAGATCGGGCTGGGGCTCGCGATCGTGCTGGCACTGTTCCGGGCACTGCGCACCGTCGACGTCGACGGGGTGGGCCGATGAGGTCCGTCCTGCGCAGCCATTGGCTGTACGTCGCTCTGACGGCGGTGCTCGCGCTCGTCGCGGCGATCTGGGCGGTCCCGCACCTGAGCGAGCCGGGCTGGTTCGCCTACGCCCCCGATCCCACCGGCTTCACGCCGCCGCTGCCGACCCTCTCGCCGGATCTGTTCCTGTTCCCGGCATCCGCGCAGATCGTCCTGCTCGCGGTCGGCGTCGGCCTGCTCGTGCAGATTTACTCGACCGCCTACCTGGGCCACCACCAACGCTACCGCTCGTACGCGATGGTCATTGTCCTGTTCCTGGTCGCGATGATCGCGGTCGTCGGCACGACGAACCTGTGGGTGCTGCTCGTCGGCTGGGAGGTCATGGGCCTGTGCTCGTACCTGCTGATCGGCCACGAGTGGGAGACGGGAGAGGCACGGGCGGGCGCGGCGAAGGCCTTCCTCGTCACGCGCATCGCCGACCTGGGGCTCGTGCTGGCGATCCTGGTCATCGGCGAGACCTACGGCACGTACGACCTCCTGGGGGCGCAGCCCCTCGACGGCGAGGCCAAGAACGCCACCGCGATCGGCCTGCTGGTGCTCGTCGCGGTCGTCGGCAAGTCGGCCCAGTTCCCGCTGCACTCCTGGCTCCCCGACGCGATGCCCGGCCCGACGCCCATCACGGCGCTGATCCACGCCGCGACGATGGTCGCAGCCGGCGTCTACCTGGCCGCGCGCATGCTGCCGTTCTACGCGGACTCGACCGTCGCGCTGACCGCGATGGCCGTCATCGCAGGCATCACGATGCTGATGGGCGCCCTCTTCGCGCTCGTGCAGACCGATCTCAAGCGGGCGCTCGCGTGGTCGACCGTGAGCCAGCTCGCGCTGATGTTCGCGGCGGTCGCGGCGAGCGATCCCGAGGCGGGGCTGGATCACCTCGTCGCCCACGGCGTCTTCAAGGCACTGCTGTTCCTCGGCTGCGGCTGCCTCATGCACGCCGTCGGCACGAGTGCTCTCTCGGCGATGGGCGGTATGCGCCGACCCATGCCCGTGACGTTCTGGACCATGACGATCGGCTTCGCCGCGCTGGCCGGCATCGTCCCGACGGCCGGGTTCTTCACGAAGGACTCGGTGCTCCACGCGCTGGAAAGCGCGACGGAGGGCGACGGCGCTCTCGCGGGCGGCACGGCGTGGGCCCTGTTCGTCGTCGCGCTGATCACGTCACTCGTCACGGCCGCCTACGCGACGCGGCTGTGGCTCAAGACCCTCCTCGGCCCGGCACCTGGGGGACTTGACGCGCACGAGGCACCGCTGGCCATGACCGGCCCACTCGTCGTCCTGGCCGTCGCGACCTTCGCGGTGTCGATCGGTCAGCCCTTCCACCACGGCATCGGCGTCGTCAGCACCGTAATCGCCGCTGCGGGCATCGGCCTCGTGCTGCTGATGTGGCGTCGTGGCTCGTCGCTCGACTGGGCGCCCGCGCCGCTGGCGGCCGAGCTCGGCCTCGACCGGCCGTTCTCGCGGTGGGTCCCGCGGCTCACGGGCGACGTCGCAAGCGCCGTCGTCGACCTCGATCGCGACGCCGTCGACGTCTACCCCCGCGGCGGCGCCGCGGCTGCGGCGCTCGGTACCCGCGGTCTCGCGCTGGTGCAGTCGCGCAACGTCCAGCGGTACGCGACGGTGCTCGCCGCCGGCGTCGTGGTGCTGGTCGTGGTGGGGGTGGTCGTGTCGTGATCGTCGCCGCCCTGCTCGTCCCGGCTCTCGTCGGACTGCTGCTCATGATCGGTCGCAGACTCGTGCGCGGCCGCACCGCCGCGTGGCTCGGCGCCGGCGCGATGACGGTGTCTCTCGTGCTGTTCGCCGACGTCTGGGAAGGCCGGGCCGACGTCTCCGGCGAGGTCGACGTGTCGTGGATCGAACCGCTCGGTGCCCGCCTGCACTTGGGTGTCACGGTCGTGTCGTGGCCCTTCCTGCTCATGACCGCCTTGATCGGGGTGCTCTGCTGCCTGTGGCTGCTGGCGGACGACACCTCGCCGGCGCTGGTCGGACTCGTGCTCGTCATCAGCGCCGCGTCGATGGGTGTCTTCAGCTCGCTCGACCTGCTGCTGTTCTTCGTCTTCTTCGAGCTCGCGCTGATACCGATGTGGTTCGTGATCGCCTGGTGGGGGAGTTCGACGTCGAGTTCGGGCGCTGGCGCCGCGCACCAGTCGAGATTCAAGAACGGGGCTAGGTACTCCGCCACTCGGTTCTTGATGTTTACCGTGGGCGGGTCCGCGCTGCTCCTCGTCGGCATCGTCGTCATCGGCCTGGACGGCGGGACCCTCCAGGTGCTCGACGCGGGATCCGCCTCCCTGGCGGCGGCCGTCCTCGTCTGCCTGGGGTTCGCGGTGAAGACGCCCATCGTCCCGTTCCACACCTGGCTGCCGGACGCCCACAGCGCAGCGCCCACGGCCGGGTCGGTGCTGCTCGCGGCGGTCTTCCTCAAGCTCGGCACGTACGGGCTGATCCTGTTCAGCACGGTCCTCGACCGGTTCGAGGACGTCGCTCCCTACCTCGCGATCGCAGGCGCGATCGGCATCGTGTGGTCGGCTCTCGCGTGCTACGTGCAGGACGACCTGAAGCGGCTCGTCGCCTACTCGAGCATCGGGCACATGGGCTTCGTGGTCCTCGCGATCTCGACCCAGTCGAGCGCCGGCCTGGCCGCCGCGGTCTTCGGCTCCGTCGCGCACGGCCTCGTGACCGGTCTGCTGTTCTTCGCGGCCGGATCGCTCAAGGAGCGCTTCGGCACGGCGTCGATGACCCGCATCGGCCGCGGGTTGTACGGGCGCTCGCCCTGGCTCGCCGTCACGTTCGTGCTCGCTGCGGTCGCGAGTCTCGGACTGCCCGGCCTCGCCGGATTCTGGGGTGAGCTGTTGTCGCTGCGGGCCGCGTACGAGGTCGGCGACGTGCTGACCAAGCCGGTCGCGTGGACGGGGCTGGGGCTCGCGCTCGTCGGCATCGCCCTCACCACCGCCTACTTCGTGCGCGCGATCCGCCTGCTGGCGCAGGGTGAGCCCGTCCCGCACGACGGCGATCGTGATCTCGGCCGGCGCGAGGCCGTCGTGATGGGCGCGCTGGTCGTGGCGATCGTCGTGCTCGGCCTCGTGCCTGCGCTGGTGCTCGACCTGTACGAGCCAATCCGGTTCTCGGTGGCGCGATGACGATCCCCATCGACTGGACCGTCGCCGGCCCGGCCACGATCGTGCTCGCCGGAGCTCTCGTGGCGCTGCTGGTCGACGCGTTCTACCCGCGCCGCACGTGGCTCGGATCGGGGCTGCCGGCCACCGTCGCGCTGGTGGCGGCGGGCGGCGAGCTCCTGCGCGGCGACGCCGGCACCTACCCGTTCGCGTTCTCCGCGATCGTCCTGGCCGGCACGCTGTTCGTCGTCGTGGCGTCGAACGTCATGAACTTCGAGAACGCGATGCCGCCGGGGGAGTACCACTTCCTGCTGCTCAGCGCCGCGGCCGGCGGGCTGCTCATGGTCGGCGCTCGGGACATCGTGACGCTCGTGGTGGCGCTGGAGCTGCTGTCGCTGCCGTCGATCGCGCTGGTGGGCCTGCGTCAGGGTGACCGGGTCGCGATCCGCTCGGCGTGGACGTTCTTCCTGGCGTCCGTCGTCTCGACCGCGATCACCCTGATGGGTGTCTCGCTGCTCTACGGGATCGCTGGGTCGCTGGACTACGCGAAGCTCCGGGACGGGCTCGCCGACCCCAGAGTGCCGGACGGCGTCGTGGCCGTCGCGGTCGTGCTGACCGTCGTGGGCCTGCTCTTCAAACTGGGTGCGGTGCCGTTCCACGTCTGGATCCCCGACACGTACGGCGGGACGTCCGTCATGGTCGCAGGCTTCCTGTCAACCGTGTCGAAGGCCGCGGCGCTGGGTGCGTTGCTGACCCTGCTCTCGGTGGCGCTGCCGTCCGCGCACGACGCCTGGCAGCCGGTCGTCGGGATCGTCGCGGCGGTCACGATGACGATCGGCAACGTCGGCGCGCTCCGGCAGGACGACGCGATCGGGCTGCTGGCGTGGTCGTCGATCGCGCAGGCGGGGTTCCTGCTCGCGCCGGCCGTCGCGATCGGCACGAGCGAGGGATTGACCGCTCCTGTGCAGTACCTCGCGGGGTACGCCCTGGCCAACCTCGTCGCCTTCGCGGCGCTCGCAGTGGTGCTGCGGCTGCGGGGGAGCACCGGTCTCGAGGAGCTGCGCGGCATGGCGCGCAGCGATCCCTGGATGGGCATCCCCCTGGTGCTCGCGGGGCTGACGCTCGCGGGCTTCCCGCCCGCGGTCATCGGCCTGGTCACGAAGTACGTCGTGATCCGCCCCGTCGTCGACTCCGACCACGTGTGGTTGGCGGTCGTCATGGGCGTCAACGTGATGCTGGGTCTGGCGTACTACCTGCGCCTCGTCGTGATTCTGTGCGACCGCCCTGACGGCGACCCCTACGTCAGCCCGTCACCGCCGGTCTCGGTGCGCATCGCGAAGAGTGCCGTCCTCCTGGGGGCGGGGGCCCTGGTCGTCCTGAGCGCGTGGCCCGACCTCCTCCTCACCCACCTCCCCTGACCCCATCCCGGGATGAGCGGGTTTAGCGGTAGTTGGTGAACTGCACCGCGAAGTCGAGGTCGGCACCCTTGAGCAGCTGCTGGACCTCCTGCAGGTCGTCGCGCTTCTTGCTGGTCACGCGCAGCTCGTCACCCTGGATCTGGACCTTGACGCCCTTGGGGCCCTCGTCGCGGATCAGCTTGGAGACCTTCTTGGCCTGCTCCTGGCTGATGCCCTCGGTGATGGTCGAGGAGATGCGCACCTCCTTGCCGGACTGGCGAGGCTCACCCTCCTCGAGGGTCTTGAGCGAGATGCCGCGCTTGATCAGCTTGTCCTTGAACACGTCGAGCACCGCCAGGGCGCGCTCGTCGGCGTTCGCCTTGACCTCGATGCCGAACTCGCCGCTCCAGTCGATCGAGGCGCCGGTGCCCTTGAAGTCGTAACGCTGGTTGATCTCCTTGACCGCCTGGTTGAGCGCGTTGTCGACCTCCTGACGATCGATCTTGTTGACGATGTCGAAGGATGAGTCGGCCATGAGTGCTCCCGGTGATGCGACGCGGTGGATCTGATATCTCT
>JAOPXY010000065.1 GCA_025964895.1 Aeromicrobium sp. | reverse complement strand
GTGGGAGAAGACCCAGCTGCTGGCGTTCGAGCGCGACATGCTCGGCCTCTACGTCTCCGACCACCCGCTCCAGGGGCTCGAGCACGTCCTGCGGGCCAGCAGCGACTGCACGGTGGGCGAGCTGCTGACCAACACCGAGCTCCCCGACGGCAGCACGGTCCGCATCTGCGGGCTGATCACGGGCGTGCAGCGGCGCATGAGCAAGAAGGGCGACCCGTGGGCCTCGATCACGATCGAGGACCTCGAGGGCGGCATCGAGGTCATGGTGTTCCCCGGTGCCTACCAGCTCGCGATGCCGGTCCTGGTGCCCGACACGATCGTCGTGGTCAAGGGGCGCGTCCGGCGCAAGGACGACGGGATCGAGCTCAACGCACTCGAGGTCACGATGCCGGCGATGGGGTCCGGCGGCCCGGAGCGGCCGCTGGTCGTCAGCCTGCCGGTGGCCCGCTGCACCGCCGAGACCGTCAGCACGTTCAAGCAGGTGCTGTCGACGCACCCCGGCATGTCCGAGGTGCACCTGCGCCTGATCGGCAACGGGACGACCAAGGTCATGCGGCTCGACGACAGCCTGCGTGTGGCACAGTCGTCCTCACTGATCGCCGACCTCAAAGAGCTGTTGGGCCCCCATTGTCTGTCGTGAGACGTCTCCTGCTGTCCGCCGCCGCGATGCTCCTGCTGGGCATCGCGGCCGGTTTCGTCTGGCTGTGGTTGGCCAACCCCGCCGAGTGGGAGGCCCGGGCCGAGGGGATCGTGCTGACCGAGGCCGCCGCCAAGGGCGAGTTCTCGGTCATCGTGGTGTTCGTCCTGATCGGGGCCGTGACGTCCTGGCTGTGGGCGTGGGCCACGACCGTTGCGCTGGGTGACATCGGCTGGGTCATCACGCCGATCGTCGTCGTGCTGTCGGTCCTGGCCGCGGTCATCGCGTGGCGCGTCGGCGTCGAGCTCGGGCCCCCGGACCCGGCGTCGGTCTCGGGCGTCGAGGTCGGCGACACGATCCCGGCCCAGCTCGCGGTCGACGGGGTCGCGCCGTTCCTGGTGTGGCCGATCTTCGCGCTCGTCGGTGTCGTGCTCGGCACGCTCGGCCAGCGCGACCAGGCCGCCGACGATCGCACGCCGGCCGGTGTTGATCAGACCAGCTAACGCGCGATGCGGGCGATCACGGCGCGGGTGATCTGCGCCAGGTCGCCGGGCTGCAGCTCGGCCTCCAGCCCGCGTCGACCACCCGAGACGAAGATCGTCGGCCACTGCGCCGAGGACTTGTCGATCGCGGTGCGGTGCGGCTTCTTCTGGCCCACCGGCGAGATCCCGCCGATGACGTAGCCGGTGGCCCGCTGGGCTTGGGCGGCGTCGGCCATCTGGGCCCGCTTGCCGCCCAGCGCGTCGGCGAGGGCCTTGAGGTCGAGCGATCCCATGACCGGCACGACACCGACGCACAGCTCGCCGTCGACGACCGCCATGAGCGTCTTGAAGACCCGGCCCGGCTCGACCCCGAGGGCCTCTGCCGCCTCCATGCCGAACGACTCCGCACGGGGGTCGTGGACGTACGAGTGGGGCGTGAAGGGCACGTTCGCGCGGTGCAGGGCGATGAATGCCGGCGTCGCTTCGGTGGGCTTCTGGTTGGCGGCCACAGGACCACCGTAGACCGTCCGTAGACTTGGGGGCGTGATGAGACGTCTAGATCTGCGTGAGCTCGACCCGGCGACCGAGGACCTGGCGGCGGTCTACGCCGCTGCCGTGCCGCGCGCAGAGGTCGACGTCGAGCACGCACTGCGGGCCGTCGTCCCGATCTGTGAGGACGTCCGCACCCGCGGCGAGGACGCCGTCCTGGAGGCGGGGGAGCGGTTCGACGGGATCCGTCCCGCGCAGCTCCGGGTGCCGGTCGCGGCGCTGGCCGACGCGCTTGCCGAGCTGGCGCCGGAGATCCGTGCCGGCCTGGAGGAGTCCGTGCGCCGGCTGCGGCAGACGTGCGAGGCCGAGCTCGAACGATCGATCGTGACCGACGTGGCCCCGGGCGCGACGGTCGAGCGCCGCATCGTGCCGATGCAGCGGGTCGGCCTGTACGTCCCCGGTGGCCTGGCGCCGCTCCTCAGCACCGTCATCATGAACGCCGTGCCGGCCCAGGTCGCCGGCGTCCCCGGCATCGCCCTGGCGAGCCCGCCGCAGGCGGAGTTCGGCGGACTGCCGCACCCCACGATCCTGGCCGCGTGCGCGCTGCTCGGCGTCGACGAGGTCTATGCCGCCGGTGGTGCACAGGCCCTCGCGATGCTGGCCTACGGCGCCGGTGAGTGCCGACCCGTCAACCTCATCACGGGACCCGGCAACATCTACGTCGCCGCGGCCAAGCGCCACCTGCAGGGCACCGTCAGCATCGACTCCGAGGCCGGGCCGACCGAGATCGCGATCATCGCCGACGGGACGGCCGATGCAGCCTTCGTGGCGGCCGACCTGATCAGCCAGGCCGAGCACGATCCCCTGGCCGCGAGCGTGCTGATCACCGACAGCGAGACTCTGGTGTCGTCGGTGCTCGCCGAGCTCGACGCGCAGATCGGCTCGGCGAAGCACGCCGAGCGGGTCCGCACCGCGCTGGAGGGCCCGCAGTCCGCCGCCGTCATCGTCCGTGACCTCGACCAGGCGGTCGACGTCGCGAACGGGTACGCCGCCGAGCACCTCGAGATCCAGACGTCAGACGCCGCCGGCGTCGCGGCGCGGATCGTCAATGCGGGCGCCATCTTCGTGGGCTCGTTCACGCCGGTGTCGCTCGGCGACTACGCCGCGGGGTCCAACCACGTCCTGCCGACCGCCGGCTGCGCTTGCCACTCCTCGGGGCTGTCGGTGCGCGCATTCTGCAAGAACATGCACGTCGTGACGTACTCCGAGGCCGCGCTGCGCGAGGTCGGTGACCACGTCGTGACGCTGGCCGACGCCGAGAACCTGCCGTCCCACGGCGCCGCGGTGTCGATCCGGACGTCCCGCTGATGGCGGTCCCGGCCTGGGTGCCGATCCGCGACGAGCTCCGGGACGAGGAGCCGTACGGCGCGCCCCAGCTCGACGTGCCGGTGCAGCTCAACACGAACGAGAACCCTTACGGGCCCAGCGAGGAGACCGCGCGCGACATCGCCGACTCGGTGCACCGTGCCGCCCTCACCCTGAACCGGTACCCCGATCGCGAGGCGACCGAGCTGCGTACGTCGTTGGCGCGGTACCTCGGTCACGGACTGACGACCGATCACGTGTGGCCGGCCAACGGGTCGAACGAGATCATGCAGCAGATCCTGCAGGCGTTCGGCGGGCCCGGACGGACGGCGGTCTCCTTCGCGCCCACGTACTCGATGTATCCCGAGTACGCCCGCAACACCCACACGCGCTGGGTCGCGGGTCGGCGCGGCGACGACTTCGGTATCGACCTCGACGCGGCACTGGCGCTCGTCGCCGCCGAGCGGCCGGACGTCGTGATCCTGACCTCGCCCAACAACCCCACCGGCACGGCCCTCGACCCAGCGCATGCGCGGGCGATCATCGAGGCGGCGCCCGGCGTCGTCGTGATCGACGAGGCGTACGCGGAGTTCCGTCGCGAGGGCACGCCGACCGCGCTGGAGCTGCTCGCGGAGTTCCCGCGGCTGCTCGTCACCCGCACCATGAGCAAGGCCTTCGCCCTGGCCGGCGGCAGGCTGGGGTACGTCGCGGCCGACACCGCGATCATCGACGCGCTGCGCATCGTCCGGCTGCCGTACCACCTGTCGGCGGTCAGCCAGGCGGCCGCGACCGCGGCACTGCGCCACCAGGACGAGCTGCTGGCCCAGGTCGACGCTCTGCGGACGACCCGTGACGAGACCGCTGCGTGGCTGCGCGAGGAGGGCTTCGACGTCGCCGAGTCCGATGCGAACTTCGTGCTGTTCGGCACGTTCGACGACCGGCACGCCGTCTGGCAGGGCGTCCTCGACCGGGGTGTCCTGATCCGTGAGGTCGGCCCTCTAGGATGGTTGCGCGTGTCGATCGGCACGCCGCAGGAAATGCAGGCGTTCAGAGACGCACTTCAGGAGGTGACCCGATGACCCGCACCGCGCGCATCGAGCGGAAGACCTCCGAGTCGCACGTCGTCGTCGAGGTCGACCTCGACGGCACGGGCGCGAACGACATCTCCACCGGCGTCGGCTTCTACGACCACATGCTGACGGCGTTCTCGAGGCACTCGCTGATCGATCTGACCGTGAGGTCCGAGGGCGATCTGCACATCGACGCCCACCACACGGTCGAGGACACCGCGATCTGCCTGGGCCAGGCCATCGGCGAGGCCCTGGGCGACAAGGTCGGCATCACCCGCTACGGCGACGCCCTCGTGCCGCTCGACGAGTCGATCGCCCAGGCGGTCGTCGACGTCTCCGGACGTCCGTACTTCGTGCACACCGGCGAGCCGGAGCGCCAGATCACCGCGATCATCGGCGGCCAGTACATCGGATCCCTGACGTCGCACGTGCTGGAGTCGATCGCGCACCACGCGGGCGTCACGATGCACGTCCGGCTGCTCGACGGTCGCGATCCGCACCACATCGCGGAGGCCCAGTTCAAGGCCGTCGCCCGTGCGCTGCGCCAGGCGATCGCCCTCGACCCGCGCGAGACGGGTATCCCCAGCACCAAGGGCGCTCTGTGAGCCGTCCGCGCGTCGCGGTCCTCGACTATGGCTCCGGCAACCTCCGTTCGGCGGTCCGCGCCGTCGAGCGGGCCGGCGCCGAGGTCGAGCTGACGAGCGACGCGACCGTCGCGGCCGAGGCCGACGGCCTGCTGGTGCCGGGCGTCGGTGCCTTCGAGTCGTGCATGCGCGGGCTGCGGGCCGTCGACGGCGTGCGCATCATCGAGCGGCGCCTCATCGCGAATCGTCCTGTCATGGGCATCTGCGTCGGCATGCAGATCCTGTTCGCCGAGGGCGTCGAGCACGGCGTCCGGTCCGAGGGCTGCGGCGAGTGGCCCGGTGTCATCGAACGGCTCGAGGCGCCGATCGTGCCCCACATGGGCTGGAACACGGTCGAGCCCGGCGAGGGTTCGCGCATGTTCGCCGGGCTCGAGAACGAGCGGTTCTACTTCGTCCACTCGTACGGCCTGCGTGACTGGACGCTGACCCAGCCGCCCGCGTTCCCGGATCCCGCCGTGACGTGGACCGAGTACGGCGGAGACAGGTTCGTCTCCGCCGCCGAGCACGGTCCGCTGTGGGCGACCCAGTTCCACCCGGAGAAGTCCGGGGACGCCGGCATGCACCTGCTGCAGAACTGGCTCGCGACCCTTTCCTATTCCTAGGTCAGTTGGACTTCAGCCACCCGGTCCAGTGCTCGGCACGCACCTTCGTGGACGAGAGGGAGTCGAACAGGTACGGCGTGTTGTCGCCCTGGTAGCCCGCGCTCGCCGCGGAGGCCGACACCTTGATGCGTTCGGGCGTGCCCAAGCAGGACCGCTTGACGACGATGTTGATGTAGCCATCGGTGCCCAGTCGGCCGGTCAGGGGCGCGTGGCAGCGCCGTTTGCCTCGTTGGTCGATGACCGACGCTCGGCCCTGGCCGGCGATGACCACGAATCGGCTCGGTGTGGACGCCCCGTCCAGCCGGATGCTTGCGACGGGGATCGTCCCGGGACCGAGGTTGGCGAAGGTGAGCTTGATCGCGACCGACTTCTTGCTGTGCTTGACCCGGACGGTGCGCAGGTCGACGCCGGAGGCGACGCTCTCCTTGAAGGTGAGCTTGGTGCCCCGGTCGTCGGTGGTCTGGTCGGCGAACGAGAGCACGTCGGCCGCCTTGTCCCCGCGCGTCGTCGACTGCGCATGTGCCGCGGTGCCGGCGAGCACCAGGGCGGCGGTCGCCGCGCCGGCGAGGCCCGCGCGGAGCGGAGTGCGAGTGGTCATCAGCTCGCCTTCAGCCATGTGGTGTAGCCGAACGAACGGACGCTGCTGTTGGAGACGACGTCCTGCTGGACCGTGAAGGTGTCACCAGCCTGCGTGAGGGGGGTCGCGTCGGCGCCGACCTGTCCCTGACCGTCGTGGCCTGGGCATTCGCCGTGGCGGTGGTGTCTGCGACGAGAAGCGCTGCAGCCCGTCAGGATCGTGGCGGCGCGGGCGATGGGCTGCATGGGTTCTCCCGGGAGTGTGGATGGTCTGAGCACCCTATCGGGACACATTGTCGCGCGTGGGCGAATGGTCGACCTGGAACGAGGATGACCATCACACCGCCGACGGTGGGCGCGACGGGTGACAGATAGCATCGGATCGTGACCCTTGAACTCCTCCCCGCCGTCGACGTCGCCAATGGACAGGCCGTGCGCCTCGTCCAGGGTGAGCTCGGCAGCGAGACCTCCTACGGATCCCCGCTCGACGCCGCCCTGCAGTGGCAGACCGACGGTGCGGAGTGGATCCATCTCGTCGATCTCGACGCCGCCTTCGGCAAGGGCTCCAACCGCGAGCTGCTCGCCGACGTCGTCGGACGGCTCGACGTCAAGGTCGAGCTGTCCGGCGGCATCCGCGACGACGCCTCCCTCGAGGCCGCGCTGGCGACCGGCTGCACCCGGGTCAACCTGGGCACCGCCGCGCTGGAGAACCCCGAATGGTGCGCGAAGGTCGTTGCGCAGTACGGCGATCAGATCGCGGTGGGCCTCGACGTCCGGGGCACGACGCTCGCGGCACGAGGGTGGACCGAGGAGGGCGGCGACCTGTTCGACGTCCTGGCCCGGCTCGAGCGCGACGGCTGCGCCCGGTACGTCGTCACCGACGTCACGAAGGACGGCACCCTGACGGGTCCCAACCTCGAGCTGCTGCGCCAGGTCTGCGCGCAGACCGACAAGCCCGTCGTGGCCTCCGGCGGCGTCTCCAGCCTGCAGGACCTGCGCGACATCGCGACCTTGACCGGCGTCGGCGTCGAGGGCGCCATCGTCGGCAAGGCCCTGTACGCCGGTGCCTTCACGCTCCCCGAGGCCCTCGCGGCCGTCGCGCCGTAGGCCGTCCCGGGCGCGGGCGGTGCGTGAGACACCTATCGCTGCGTGCCGCGGCCGGTGGGCGGTGCGCCAGACACCTATCGCGGTGGCCCATAGGTGTCTGGTGCACCGCCGTCCCGGTCGATAGGTGTCCAGGTCACCGCTCCGGGCGAGCGGGCGCAGGACGGCCGGATAGGCTCTCCCGGTGAGTCTTGCCGTGCGTGTCATCCCGTGCCTGGACGTCGACAACGGTCGGGTCGTCAAGGGCGTCAACTTCGTCAACCTGCGCGACGCGGGTGATCCCGTCGAGATGGCGAAGGTCTACGACGCCGAGGGCGCCGACGAGCTGACGTTCCTCGACATCACCGCGTCGTCCGACAGCCGTGGCACGACGTTCGACGTCGTGGGCCGCACGGCCGACCAGGTGTTCATCCCCTTGACGGTCGGCGGCGGGGTGCGCACCGCCGAGGACGTCGATCGCCTGCTGCGGGCCGGGGCCGACAAGGTCGGCATCAACACCGCCGCGATCAACCGTCCCGAGGTCATCGCGGAGGTGTCGCAGCGGTTCGGCAACCAGGTGCTGGTGCTGAGCGTCGACGCCCGGCGGGCGCCGAGGTCTGGTCCGGGGGCGCAGCCCAGCGGCTTCGAGGTCACGACCCACGGCGGTCGCACGTCGGCCGGGCTGGACGCCGTCGAGTGGGCGCGGACCGCGACGGAGCTGGGCGCGGGAGAGATCCTGCTGAACTCGATGGACGCCGACGGGACGAAGGACGGCTTCGACCTGGAAATGATTCGGGCAGTCCGCGACGTTACACAGGTGCCGCTCATCGCGAGCGGTGGCGCCGGACGGCTCGAGCACTTCCCAGCAGCCGTCGAAGCCGGTGCCGACGCAGTGCTGGCCGCAAGTGTCTTCCACTTCGGCGACATGACCATCGGACAGGTGAAAGAGACGTTGCGAGCTGCTGGACACCGTGTCCGCTAGGGACGCGCTGAAGAGGGACCAGGCCGCACCCGACCCGTCGGACCTCGGCCACGCCAGGACCGACCGCATGACGCGGCGGGGCTTCGCCCTGCTCGGACGCGGCATCCGCGAGCAGCGGCTCCTGTTCTGGGTGTCGGTCGTCGGTAGCGTGCTGTTCGGCTTCATGACGGTCGCGGACGCCCGCGTGCTCGGCTGGGCCACGGATCACGTCATCCGCCCGTCCTTCGCCCGCGGCGATGTCACCGAGGGCGCGCTCGTCGCCGCGATCGCCCTGTTCATGGCCGTCGCGATCCTGCGCGCGCTGGGCATCGTCGCGCGTCGCCTGGTCGGCGGCATCGTCTACTACCGCCTCGTCGCGCAGTACCGCCGCCAGGTCACCCGCCAGTACCTGACGCTGCCGATGGCGTGGCACCACCGGCACCCCACGGGTCAGCTGCTGTCCAATGCGAATGCCGATGTCGAGGGCGCCTGGGCGGTCTTCATGCCGCTGCCGATGGCGATCGGCGTCATCGCGATGCTTGTCGCCGCGATCGTGGAGATGGTGCGCGCCGACCTGGTGCTGACCCTCGTCGGGCTCGTCGTGTTCCCGGCACTGTTCGTCATCAACGTCTTCTACCAGCGCTGGCTCTCGCCCAAGGTCGCGCACGCGCAGTCGCTGCGCGGATCGGTCAGCGCCGTCGCGCACGAGTCCTTCGACGGGGCGCTGGTGGTCAAGTCGCTCGGCCGCGAGACCGACGAGACGAACCGCTTCCGCGACGTCTCCGAGGAGCTCCGCGACGCCAACATCGCTGTCGGACGCATCCGCAGCATCTTCGACCCTCTGCTTGAGGCGCTGCCCAACATCGGCATCCTGCTCGTCGTGATCCTCGGCGTCGGACGTGTCGCGAGCGGTGCGGCCGATCCCGGCGACGTCGTGTCGGTCGCGTACCTGTTCACCGTCGTGGCGTTCCCCGTGCGCGCGATCGGCTGGGTGCTGGGCGAGCTGCCCCGCAGCGTCGTGAGCTGGGAGCGCGTCGAGTCGGTGCTCGACGAGCGCGGGTCGATGCCGTACGGCACACGCCGCCTCGACGGATCCGGCGCCGTGGCGCTCGACGTCGACGATGTGAGGTTCGCCTTCCCGTCGACGGGTTCCGCGCCGGCGCCGGACGTCCTGAGGGACATCTCGTTCGACGTCGCGCCCGGCCGGGTCGTGGCGGTCGTCGGAGCTACCGGCAGCGGCAAGAGCACGCTGACGTCGCTGCTGACCCGCCTTGTCGACCCGCAGGACGGTCGCATCGCGGTCGACGGCGTCGACATCCGCGACCTCACCCACGACGACCTGGCGAGCGCGATCGCGGTGGTGCCGCAGGGCACGTTCCTGTTCGACGACAGCGTCCGCGAGAACGTCACCCTGGGCGGCGACTTCTCCGACGACGAGGTGTGGGAGGCGCTGCGTGCGGTGCAGGCGGCCGAGTTCGTCGCGGCCCTTCCGCGAGGCCTCGACGCCGAGCTGGGGGAGCGCGGCACGACCCTGTCCGGCGGCCAGCGGCAGCGGCTCTCACTGGCGCGGGCCCTCGTGCGCCGTCCGCGGCTGCTCGTCATGGACGACGCCACGAGCGCCGTCGACCCCGAGGTCGAGCAGCGCATCCTGAAGGCACTGGCCGCTCGCACCGCCGACGGCGAGGGTCCCACGGTGCTCGTCGTCGCGTACCGCAAGGCGACGATCGCGCTGGCCGATGAGGTGGTGTTCCTCGACGACGGCGCGATCGCGGCGCGCGGCACGCATGCCGAGCTCGTCGAGTCGTCGCCGGACTACCGCGACCTCGTCAACGCGTACGACCAGGCCCGGGAGGAGATGTCATGAGCACGACGACCGAGAACGACCTTCCAGAGGTCACCCCGAGTCGCCAGTCGGGCACCGAGATCATCCGCCGCGGCCTCGCGCTGTCGCCCGCGATCAAGGACGGGCTGGGCCTCACGATCGTGCTGGCGGTGCTGAGCACGATCGGCGGGTCCGTCGTCCCGATCCTGATCCAGCGCACCGTCGACTCCGGCCTGGGCGACGGCGGCGACGTGAGCCTCGGCGACATCGGCGGCTTCCTGGCGATCGCCGGCGTGCTGATCCTGGTGACGGCCGGCATCGCCTACTGGATGCGCATTCGCCTGTTCATCGCGAGCGAGACGGGGCTGGCGCAGATGCGCGTCGACGCCTTCCGGCACGTGCACGACCTGTCGATGCTGACGCAGAACTCCGAGCGCCGCGGCGTGCTGGTGTCGCGCGTGACGTCCGACATCGACCAGGTCTCGCAGTTCTTGCAGTTCACCGGGATCCAGATCGTCGTCAGCGCAGGTCAGATCGTCGTGGCGACGGTCATCATGGCGTACTACTCGTGGGAGCTGACGATCGTCGTGCTGGTGTGCTTCCTGCCGCTGGTTATCAGCCTCAAGTGGTTCGCCCGCAGGCTCAGCGACGCCTACGACATCGTCCGCCGTACGGTCGGCGAGATGATCGCCGTCATCGCCGAGCCCGTCGTCGGTGCGTCCGTCGTGCGGGCGCACGCGATCGAGCGCCGCACGCAGGAGCGGGTCGACGCGGGCATCAAGGGCAACCTCGACGCCAACGTCAAGGCGCAGAAGCTCGTCGCGGTGACGTTCGCATCGTCCGGCGTCGCCGGCGGCCTCGCGAACGGCGCGGTGCTGGCATTCGGCGTCATCCTGGGCGTCGCGGGCGATCTGTCGATGGGCACCGTCATCGCCTTCGCCTTCCTCGTCGGGCTGTTCGTCGGGCCGGTGCAGACCGCGACCCAGGTGCTGACCGACGCTCAGAACGCGATCGCCTCGTGGCGTCGCGTCATCGACCTGCTCGACACCCCCGCCGACGTCGTCGACCCAGGTGCGGACGGCGCCACGCTGCCGGACGGCGCACTGGGCGCGCGCTTTGAGTCGGTCACGTTCGCGTACCCGGGCGGCCCCGACGTCCTGAAGGGCATCGACGTCTCGATCCCGCCGCAGCAGCGCATCGCGGTCGTGGGCGAGACCGGCTCGGGCAAGACGACGTTCGCCAAGCTTCTGACCCGGCTGATGGACCCCACCGCCGGCGTCGTCCGGCTCGCCGCGGGGTCCGACGCCGGGGTGGACATCTCGCGGGTGTCGTTCGCCGAGCTGAGGCGCCACGTCCTGATGGTGCCGCAGGAGGGCTTCCTGTTCGACGCGACGCTGCGCGACAACCTGCTGTACGGGCGCAAGGACGCGACCGATGCCGAGCTCGTCGACGTCGTCGACGACCTGGAGCTGACCGACTGGTTCGCGGCCCTGCCCGACGGTCTCGACACCCGGGTGGGTCAGCGCGGCGAGTCACTGTCGGCGGGGGAGCGGCAGATCGTCGCACTCGTACGCTCGGCCCTCGCCGATCCCGCGTTCATTGTGCTCGACGAGGCCACCAGCGCGGTCGACCCGCAGACCGAGCTGCGGGCGACGCGCGCGCTCGACCGCCTGCTCCACGGACGCTCGAGCGTCACGATCGCCCACCGCCTGTCGACCGCCGAGAACGCCGACCGCATCCTCGTGTTCGAGGCCGGCGAGCTCGTCGAGGACGGTCCGCACGCCGCTCTCGTCGACGCGGACGGCGTCTACGCCCGGCTGCACGCGAGCTGGGTCGCCCAGGCGTCGCTGACCGGCAAGCACGCGGTCGGTCCGGCGGCGCCGTCGCTGCCGGGTCAGGCCTGATTCAATGGTCCCCGTGAGCTCACTCGACCCCGCCCTGGCCGCACGCCTCAAGCGTGACGCCGCCGGCCTCGTCCCGGCCGTCGTCCAGGACGCGGACAGTCGTGACGTCCTGATGGTCGGCTGGATGGACGACGAGGCGCTGCACCGCACCCTCACGACGGGCCGCGGAACGTACTGGAGCCGCAGCAGGCAGAGCTACTGGGTCAAGGGCGAGACGTCCGGGCACACCCAGGCGGTGCGCGAGGTCCGTCTCGACTGCGACGGCGACACCATCTTGGTGCTCGTCGACCAGACCGGTCCGGCGTGCCACACCGGCGATCGCACCTGCTTCGACGCGGATCGGCTGCTGTGACGCCTCGGCGGCTCTACGCACCCGTGGTACTCGCGACGCTCGCCGCCGGGGGCCTCGCGTTCGTCGCTGCCGGTCGTACGTGGGCCGAGTCCGAGGTGTCGTCGGAGGGGCTCGCCCCAGCGACGGTCTCCGTCAGCGGGTCGGACGCCCAGCCGCTCGTCACGGCGCTCGCGCTGGTCGTCGTGACGGCAGCGCTCGCGATCCTGGCGGCGGGGCCGCGGATGCGCCGGGTCATCGGGGTCCTGACGGTGCTCGTCGCGATCGGCGGCGCCGTCGCCGTGCCGCGATCCGGCAGCGGGCGACTCGTCGATGCGCTGGGTTCGGCCGCAGAGGAGTCGCCGGCCTACACGGGGCCGAGCTCGCTCAGCGACATCTCCTACACGCCCTGGGACCTGGTCACGATCGCCGCCTTCGTGCTGGCGCTCGTGCTGGGGGTCGTGACCGTCCGGCTCGGACCGCGGTGGCCCACCATGAGCAGCCGCTATGACGCCCCGACCGCGCGCCGGTCGGCCGGCACGGATCCTTCCGGCACCGGTGCCACCACCGAGCTCTCCGACACGGACCTGTGGAAGGCCATGGACGACGGGCACGACCCCACCGCCTGACGGCCGCACGCCCCGCCGCGCGGCATGTTTCTCGGCGAACATGGACATCTGCACAAACTCCGCGCCGTGACGCGTAACGCCCCTCTGGACAATCGTTTTATTTTTCGTCGGCGGTCATCGCGGCGGAGAAGCGGAGGGCGGTCACGTGCGGATCCTGGTGCACGACGTCAGCGGCCACCCGTTCCAGGTCCAGCTCAGTCGTGAGCTCGCCCGCCGGGACCACGACGTCGTCCACTCCTCCTGCGGCGCGTACGTGTGCGGCAAGGGCCGCCTGGTCGCGGGACCGGGGGAGTCGCTGACGTTCCAGACCGTCGGCGACGGCATCGTCTTCGGCAAGGTCCGTTTCGTCCACCGCCTCGTGCAGGAGCTCCGGCTGGGTGGTCGAGCTGGTCCGCCACGTCCGCGCCGTCCGCCCCGATGTGGCGCTCATGTCGATCGTCCAGATCCCGACACTGGTGGTGTTCGCGCTCGCGATGACGCTGACCCGCATCCCGTGGGTGCTGTGGCACCAGGACGTCTACGCCGTCGCCGTGCGGTCGTTCGCCGGCGGAAAGCTGTCGAAGGGGTTCCGCGCCGTGGCGGCGGCCTTCGAGGTCGCCGAGCGCTGGTGCTGGCGCCGGTCCGCGGCGATCGTCACGATCGCCGACTCCTTCGTGCCGGTGCACGAGGCGTGGGGCACCGCCCGCAAGGTCACGGTCATCTCGAACTGGGCGCCGCTGGACGAGATCGTCCGCTGCGAGCGCAAGAACGACTGGGCCGTCGAGCACGAGCTCGACGACACGACGATCCTGCTCTACTCCGGAACCCTGGGACTCAAGCACGATCCCGCGCTGCTGGTGGCCCTGGCGCACGAGGTGCGGGCCGCGGGACGCGACGTCACGCTCGTCGTCGTCAACGAGGGCCCCGCGGTCGAGCTGCTGCGATCCGAGGCCCGACGGCTCGACGTGCCGCTGCCGCTGCTGCCCTTCGGACCGTACGAGCGCCTGTCGGAGGTGCTCGCGACGGGCGATCTGCTCGTCGTGCTGCTCGACCAGCAGGCGGGAGCCTTCTCGGTGCCGTCCAAGACGCTGTCGTACCTGTGCGCGGGGACGCCCGGTCCTCGGTCTCATGCCGGCCGAGAACGCCGCAGCCGCGCTCGTGGCCTGCGCCGGCAGTGCGGTCTTCGAGCCGGCCGCGGACGCACTGGCGCCGGCGGCGGCCTGGGCGGTGGACCTGCTCGACGACGCGCCGCGTCGCGACGAGGTCGGACGGGCCGCGCACGACCTCGCTGAGCGCGAGTTCGCCCTGACGACCTGTGCCGATCGCTTCGAGCGCATCCTGGTCGGCAGCGCGAGGGGGCCGCGATGACCTTTCGACAGGCCCGGCGCGACGCGCGCACGACGATCGTCCTGGGCCGCGCACCCGCGCGGGCCGGGCGGCCGTGCGGCGCGCGACGATCGAGGGCGACGACATCTTCGTGGTGGCCCGTCACGACGCCGACGCCGCGGCGCTGGCATGGGACGACAGCACGGTGCTGCGGGTCGACCAGCAGGTCGACCTGCTGGGGGAGGGCCGCGGACCGTGCGGATCGTCGTCTGCGCCCTCGGTCCCGTCCACCCGGAGGAGGCGCGGGCGGTAGCCGACGCCGCGGCGTTCCTGCGCGACCTCGACTTCGTGCACCGGTTGCTGGCGGCGATCTCGGGGCGTCCTGCCAGCGTCGTGCTGATCTCGACGGTCATCGCGCTGGCGCCCGGTGAGGACCGCCGCTACTACGGCGGCTGGAAGTGCCTCGTGGAGCAGCAGCTCGGCGAGAGCATCGACCGGCTGGCGCCCCGTGCCTCCTACTCCGTCGTCTACCCGGGGCGGCTCGCCGACGAGCGGCCCGGGCGCGCGGTCCCCGGTCTCCACGCGACCCACGCCGGCCTCGCCCGTCGGGTCATGGACCTCGCCGAGGGGCAGTCTCGGTCACGGGTCGTCGGCATCGACGCCCGCCTCTGGATGGCCGTCCGCGGCCTGGCGATCCTGGCCGGCTCACTGCGTCCGCACCGAGCAGCTCCCCGACCCGGCTCGCTCGCGCCGGCCGGCTCACCCATCGAGAGGCACAGTCACTCATGACCAAGAAGCGCACCCTGGACCTCGTCGTGACGACGCTCGCCGCCGTCGTGTGGATTCCCGTCCTGCTCGTCGCGGGCCTGGCGATCCTCGTGTCGACGGGCCGGCCGATCCTGTACGGCTCGATGCGCCGCGCCTCGACCGACGACGTGCTTCGGATCGTGAAGTTCCGGACGATGGTCAAGAACGCCGAGGCGCTGGTCAACCGCTCGACGGTCCCGATCCAGAACGACGTCCGGTTCCTCAACATCTCGCCGGACTCGCCGCTGTACACCCGGGTGGGTCGCTGGCTCGAGCGGTGCGGCATCACCGAGATCCCCCCGCTGCTGCACGTCCTGCGCGGGCAGATGAGCATCGTGGGCAACCGTCCGCTCCCCGAGAACGTCGTCACGGCGCTGCGGGACGAGTACCCGAACGCTGACGACCGCTTCCTGACGAAGTCCGGTCTCACGGACCCCGCGCAGCTCGTCGGCCGCGCGGACCTGACCGACCTGGAGCGCCTGTCGCTCGAGGGCGCGTACTGCCGCGCGTGCGTGCACCGCTACTCGATCTGGCTCGACGTCTCGATCCTGCTCTCGACCGTGCTGATCGTGGCGGGGGTCCAGAAGGGCTACACGTACCAGGGCGCCCTCGACCTGATGGACCGTCGCTCGCGGCCGCGCCGTCGCGCCGTGACGGTCGTGATGACCGAGGCCGACGAGTCGGTCCTGCCCGAGGCCGTCTAGGCACGACCGCCACGCGCCACGGCTGCGCTGCCGACGTGCGGGCGCGTGGGGCGAGCGGCTCGCCACCCAGTAGTCTGGAGCGCAGTTCCACCACCACGAGGAGAGTCCCACCCATGCACGGATCGTCAAAGGCCGCCTGGACCGCCGTCATCATGTGCCTGGTCGGCTTCACGATCGGTGGCATCGCCCTGGTCCCCGACCCCCAGTGGATCCTGTTCGCGGTCGGCGTCGGGGTGGCCCTGCTCGCCGGGCCGGTCGGCCTGGCGATGTCGGCTGCCGGTTACGGCGTCGAGCGCGCGCCCGACCACGAGCGCTGACCCGGACCTCGGGGACGTCGTGACCGACCGGCCGCAGTACCCGTCCTACCCGGGCGACGACACGCCGGGAGGGCCGCCCGCCCCTGACGCCGAGCCCGGGTACGGGCAGGCGCCTCCGCCGCCGGGCTACGGCCAGGCGCCGCCGCCGGGCTATGGCTATCCGCCGCCGCACCGGCCGACGAGCGCGAAGGCCGTCACGGGCATGGTGCTCGGTATCGTGTCGATCTTCTTCTGCTACCTCGGCGTGCTGATCGGCCCGGCCGCCATCATCGTCTCGGTGCTCGCGAGCAAGGACATCAAGGCGCAGCCGCCGGGCGCGGTGCCCGGCAAGGGGATGGCGACCGCCGGACTCGTCACGGGCATCATCGGTACCCTGATCTGGGCCGCGATCATCGCGGTGATCGTGGTCGCGACGCTCGCTGAGCAGTGACCGTGCCGGTCGATCGGCGGACGCCCGGGTCGGCGCTGGCGGCGCCCGTCGCGATCGGCGCCGCGGGTCTCGGCGCCGCGGCGCTCCTGCGGCTGCGCGATCCGCACGACCAGGGCAGCTACGGATTCTGCCCCTTCCAGTCGCTGACCGGGCTGCCGTGCCCCGGCTGCGGCGGCCTGCGCGCCGTCAACGACCTGACCCGCGGTGACGTCGTCGCGGCGATCAGCAGCAACGTGCTGGCCGTGGCGCTCGTGGCGACGCTCGGGGTGCTGTGGCTCGTCTGGTTCGTCCGCCGCGCCCGCGGACGCCACGACGCCCGGTTCGCCGCGCCGAGCACGCGGGTGCTGCTCGTGGTGCTTGCCGTGATCGCCGTCTTCGGCGTGCTGCGCAACACCCCGTGGGGTGCCTGGCTCGCGCCCTGAGCGCGGTCCGTCGGCTCGTGCCGTCAGGTCAGAGCAGCGGCACGAGCCACGACAGGACGACCGTGACGATCGCGCCCGCGCCGATCGTCAGGCCGCAGAACGCGAGCAGGTCGCCGCTCTGGGCGCCCCGCGCCGCGGCGATCTCGCGCCGGGCGTGCACGCCGGACGTGATCGCCGGGACACCCAGGACGAGACCGCCGAGCGGCACCACGTAGATGACCGCGAACGCGCACACCCCGTAGACGACGCTGACGATCGCCTTGCGGTTGGTGACCGGCGGGGTGGCGGACGAGCTGGTGGACGGACTGGCAGGTGGGAGATCCGGGGGACCGGACCCCGTCACGCCCGGGTGAAGTCGTAGTCGACGACGCCCGTCGCGAGCAGGATGACCGCGAGGATGAACAGGGCCACCATGACGAATCCGGTGATGATGCCGGTCAGCGCCTGTCCGGAGCCGGTCTGGGCGCCGTTGGAGCGATTGATCTCGCTGCGGGCGACGAAGCCCAGCACGATCGCGACGATCGAGCCGATGATGAGGAATCCGCAGAAGAGTCCCAGCGCGAGGCTCGCGATGCCGACGATCATCGACCACAGAGCCTTCTTGTTACCCTGCGGGGCTCCGCCGTACCCGCCCGGTGCGGGGGGATACGACCCCGGCGGCGGGTAGCCGCCGGCGGGCGGGTAGCCCTCGGACGGCGGCGGTGTGGGATCACCGTACGTCGGGGCGTTGGGAGGGTTGGACCCGTCAGGGTACGGGGGCGGCTGGTTCGACGACATGCAGCGAGCATAGTGATCGGCGAGCCGGAGGGAACCCCGGGCGAGTGTGACTCGCGCCCGGGCTACTCTAGAATCCGAGGCATCGACCGCGACGGAGGAGGATCCATGTCAGTTCTCGACGAGATCCTGGCCGGAGTGGCGGAAGATCTCGAGGCTCGCATGGCCCAGACGTCGCTCGACGACCTCAAGGCGCAGGCGGCCCGCCAGCACCCCGCGCTCGACCCGATGCCGGCCTTCCGTGCCGATGGCGTCTCGGTCATCGCCGAGGTCAAGCGATCCAGCCCCAGCGAGGGCAGGCTCGCGACAATCAAGGATCCCGCCGCGCTTGCCGCCGACTACGCCGCCGGTGGCGCGGCCGCGATCAGCGTCCTGACCGAGGAGCGCCGCTTCGGCGGCACGCTCGCCGATCTGCGCGCGGTGCGCGGCACGGTCGACGTGCCGCTGCTGCGCAAGGACTTCATCACCACCTCCTACCAGCTGTGGGAGGCACGCGCCGCGGGTGCCGACATGGCCCTGCTGATCGTCGCCGCCCTCGAGCAGATCGCCCTGGAGAGCCTCATCGAGCGGGCCCGGTCGATCGGCCTGACCCCGCTGGTCGAGGTCAACGACGAGCTCGAGGTCGTGCGCGCCGTCGATGCCGGCGCCGACCTGATCGGCGTCAACGCGCGCAACCTCAAGACGCTCGAGGTCGACCGCACCACGTTCGAGCGCCTCTCACCCTCGATCCCCGACTCGGTCGTCAAGGTCGCCGCATCCGGCGTCCGCGGGCCGCGCGACGTCATCGACTACGCCAAGTCCGGCGCGCACGTCGTGCTCGTCGGCGAGACGCTGGTGCGTGGTGACGACCCCCGGGCGAGCGTCGCCGACCTCGTCGCGGCCGGCACCCACCCCGCCCTGCAGCACCGCTGGTAGTGGCGTCACCGCCTGCGCCGCGGTGACGCGCCCCGATCTGCTCACCGCTGCCTGACCTGTTGAGGACCCATGACGTACGCACAGCCCGACACCACCGGCCACTTCGGACGCTTCGGCGGCCGGTTCATGCCCGAGGCGCTCGTCGCCCCGCTCGACGAGCTCGACCACGCCTGGACCGACGCGAAGGCCGATCCGGCGTTCATGGCCGAGCTGAACCGCATGCTGCGCGAGTACGCGAACGTGCCGAGCCCGCTGTACGAGGCGCACCGCTTCTCCGAGGCCGCGGGCGCCCGCATCCTGCTCAAGCGCGAGGACCTCAACCACACCGGTGCCCACAAGATCCGCAACGTCATCGGCCAGGCGCTGCTGGCCAAGCGCATCGGCAAGCCGCGTGCGATCGCCGAGACCGGAGCCGGGCAGCACGGCGTCGCCTCGGCGACCGCGTGCGCGTACCTCGACCTGGAGTGCACCGTCTACATGGGCGAGGTCGACACCGAGCGCCAGGCGCTCAACGTGGCTCGCATGAAGATGCTCGGCGCCGAGGTCGTCTCCGTCACGAGCGGCAGCCGCACCCTGAAGGACGCCATCAACGAGGCGTTGCGCGACTGGGTCGCGAGCGTCGACACGACGTCGTACCTGTTCGGCACCGCGGCCGGCCCGCACCCGTTCCCCAGCATGGTCCGTGACCTGACCCGCGGCATCGGTGACGAGGCCAGGGCCCAGGTGCTGGCCCTCGACGGCCGGCTGCCCGATGCCGCGGTCGCCTGCGTCGGTGGCGGATCCAATGCGATCGGCCTGTTCACGGCGTTCGTCGACGACGCCGACGTGCGTCTCGTCGGCATCGAGGCGGGCGGGGACGGTGTCGAGACCGGCCGCCACGCCGCGACCATCACCGGTGGCGAGGTGGGCGTGCTGCACGGCGCCCGCTCCTTCCTGCTGCAGGACGAGGACGGGCAGACGGTCGAGTCGCACTCCATCTCCGCCGGTCTCGACTACCCGGGCGTCGGGCCCGAGCACTCCTACCTCGCCGAGATCGGCCGGGCCTCGTACGTGCCGGCCACGGATGCCGCGGCGATGTCGGCCTTCGACCTCTTGTGCAAGACCGAGGGCATCATCCCGGCGATCGAGTCGGCCCACGCACTGGCCGGCGCTCTCGACCTGGCCAAGGAGCTGGGACCGGACGCCACGATCCTGGTCAACCTGTCCGGGCGCGGCGACAAGGACGTCCACACCGCGGCGGAGTACTTCGGCCTGATCCAGGAGCCCGTCGTGCTGGAGCAGGGGGTCGAGGAATGAGCACCGCGATCGACGAGCTGTTCGAGCGCACCCGTGGCGAGAACCGCGCGGCGCTCGTCGGCTACCTGCCGGCCGGCTTTCCGTCCAAGGAGCTGTCGATCCGCGCGATCGAGGCGATGATCGAGGGCGGTGTCGACCTCGTCGAGGTCGGGCTGCCGTACAGCGATCCCGTCATGGACGGGCCGGTCATCCAGGCTGCCGCCGACCAGGCACTCAGCGCCGGGACGCGCCCGGCGGACGTGATCGACGTCGTGCGCGCAAGTGCCGCGACGGGCACGCCCACCGTCGTCATGACGTACTGGAACCCCGTCGAGCGCTACGGGGTCGACCGCTTCGCCGCCGATCTCGCCGCCGCCGGCGGATCGGGGCTCATCACGCCCGACCTGATCCCCGACGAGGGGGCGGAGTGGATCGCAGCGTCCCACGCCCACGACCTCGACCGCATCTTCCTGGTCGCGCCCTCGTCGACCGACGAGCGGCTCGCGATGACCGTCGAGGCGGCGAGCGGATTCGTCTACGCGACGGCCGTCATGGGCGTCACTGGCGCTCGCGAGCAGACCAGCTCGCTCGGCGAGGCGCTCGTCGCGCGCGTGCAGAAGGTCACCGACAAGCCCGTGGGTGTCGGGCTGGGTGTCTCCAACGGGGCGCAGGCGCACTCGATCGCCGCGTACGCCGATGCTGTCATCGTCGGGTCGGCCCTCGTACGCTGTCTCCTGGACGCTCCCGACGAGACCGCCGGGCTGGACGCGATCCGTTCGCTGGCCCGTGACCTGCGCGCCGGCGTCGAGAGGAGCTGAACCATGCTCGCGTACATCCCGAGTCCGTCCGAGGGCGTGTGGCACCTCGGACCCCTGCCGCTGAGGGCGTACGCGCTCGGCATCATCATCGGCGCGCTCGTCGCGATCTGGATCGGCGAGCGGCGCTTCCAGGCCCGGGGCGGCCGGGCCGGCCTGATCGGCGACGTGGCCATCTGGGCGATCCCGTTCGGCATCGTCGGCGCCCGGCTGTACCACGTGGCGACGGACCCCGAGCTGTACTTCGGCGCCGACCGCTCCGCGATCGACGCGCTGTTCATCTGGAAGGGCGGCCTGGGCATCTGGGGCGCGATCGCCGGTGGTGCGCTGGGCGCGCTCATCGCCTGCCGACGCTACGGCGTCCCGCTGTGGTCGGTGGCCGACGCCGTCGCACCCGGGTTGCTGGTGGCGCAGGCCATCGGGCGCATTGGCAACTACTTCAACCAGGAGCTGTTCGGCAAGCCGACGGATCTGCCGTGGGCGTTGAAGATCGCGCCCGAGAACCGGCCGGCCGGCTACCTCAACGTCGAGACATTCCACCCGACGTTCCTGTACGAGCTGCTGTGGAATCTCGCCGCCGCGGCCCTTATCATCGCGATCGACCGGAGGCTCAAGCTGACGCACGGGCGCGCCTTCGCCTTGTACGTCATGTTCTACACCGCCGGCCGCGTGTGGATCGAGGCGCTGCGCATCGACACCGTTAACCACCTCGGCCCGTTCCGGCTCAACGTCTGGACGTCGATCATCGTCTTCGTGCTCGGACTCGTGCTGTTCGTCGTGGCAACCCGGCGCGCGCGACGATCCGGGATGTCAGATGAGCCGGTCGAGCCGACCGACCCGGTCGAGCCCGCGACGCCGGAATCGTCCGAGGCCTGGCGGTCCCGTGGAGCCCCTACCCGATCCGGCTGCCGTCGGCCACGAGCACCCCGACGTGACGGGGGGCTGGCTGCGCCCTGCCGTGTTCGGGGCGATGGACGGCCTGGTGTCGAACTTCGCGCTCATGATGGGCGTCGTGGGTGGCAGCCAGGCCTCCGACACGAAGCCCGTCGTGCTCGCCGGGCTGGCCGGCCTCGCCGCCGGCGCGTTCTCCATGGCGGCGGGGGAGTACACGTCGGTCGCCAGCCAGCGTGAGTTCGCCCTGGCGCAGGTCGACGTCGAGCGCGCCGAGATCTTGAGCAACGCGCGGGCCGAGGAGGCCGAGCTCGCGGCGATGTTCGTCGAGAAGGGCGTCGGCGAGGACACCGCCCGGGAGATGTCCCGCGAGATCCACCTCGACCCTGAGCAGGCGGTCAAGGTCCACGCGCGCGAGGAGTTCGGCGTCGACACCGACGATCTGGCCTCGCCGACCCTGGCCGCGGCCTCGTCGTTCGTCTCGTTCGGTCTCGGCGCTTTGGTCCCGCTGCTGTCGTACCTCGTGGGCATCGAGTCGGCGTGGCCAGCGATCGCCCTGTCGCTCGTCGGCCTGTTCGCGTGCGGCGCCGTGGTCACCCGCGTCACGGCCCGGACGTGGTGGTTCGGCGGCCTGCGCCAGCTCGTCCTCGGCGGGGCGGCGGCCGGCCTCACATACCTCGTCGGCGAGGCCGTCGGCGCGTCCCTCGGCTGACGATCGGCGTTCCGTCTCTTCCCGCTTTCCCGTGACGGCAGGGTAACTAGCAGTTACCCTGTGGACGACGAACGGAGATCACCATGACGAAGACCATCCTCGTCGGTGTCGACGGCAGCGACAGCTCGCGCCGCGCCGCGGAGGCGGCCGCCTCGCTCGCCGGCAGCACCGGGGCGACCCTGCACGTCATGATGGCCGCCGACGACCGAGACCGGCCCGCCGACGCGGAGTACGTCGGCGACGTCCGGCTCCAGTCGCCCGCGGAGGCCATCGCGACCCAGATCGCCGAGTCCCTCGTGGGCACGGCGCCGCAGGTGCAGGCGAGCCCCGCCCACGGCAAGCCCGCCGAAGCTTTGGTGCAGGTCGCCAAGGACATCGGCGCCGACCTGATCGTCGTCGGCAACCGCCGTGTGCAGGGCCTCGGGCGGGTGCTCGGCAGCGTCGCGACCGACGTCGCGCACCACGCGCCGTGCGACGTGTACATCGTCAAGACCGTGTGAGCGCTTCCGCCGCTAGGCTGGGGGCTGATCGACAACCCCCAGGAGACCATCATGCCCAAGATCATTCTCGTCGGTGTCGACGGGAGCGACAGCGCCCGCAAGGCCGCGACCGTCGCCGCCGAGCTCGCCGCCAGCACCGGCGCCACGCTGCACGTGCTGACCGCCGTCGACCCCCAGCGCATGGGTTCGACGGGTGACCAGTCCGCATTCGGCAGCGATGTCCGCTCCCTGACGCCCGGAGAGGCCGCGGAGGCCATCGCGGCCGAGGTCGCCGGCTCGCTGACCGGTGTCGTGCCGACGATCGAGAGCAGCCCCATCCAGGGCAAGCCCGCCGATGCGCTCGTCGAGGAGGCCAAGCGCCTCGGCGCCGACCTGATCGTCGTGGGAAACCGCCGCGTGCAGGGCATCGGGCGCGTGCTCGGCAGCGTCGCGACCGATGTCGCGCACCACGCGCCGTGCGACGTGTACATCGTCAAGACGTTCTGACCTCGACACCGCCGGCGGATGTGCTCCGGTTGACGGAGCCGTGTAATCTGGTGAGGCTGTCCGAGGCCAATGTCGTCCCCGGTACGAGTACGAGTACTTCGTAGCCATCGATGACTGAGTAAGGGGCCTTCCGTGCGCGCACCCAGGTTTTCCACCCTCCCCCCGGCCCAGGGTCTGTACGACCCCGCCAACGAGCACGACGCGTGCGGCGTCGCCTTCGTCGCGACGCTCACCGGGGTCGCGAGCAACGACATCGTGGCCAAGGGCCTCACCGCGCTGCGCAACCTGGACCATCGCGGCGCTGTCGGCGGC
>JAOPXY010000057.1 GCA_025964895.1 Aeromicrobium sp. | reverse complement strand
GCCGTCTCGCGGCCCGAACCGGGGCCCTTCACGAAGACGTCGACCTTCTTCATCCCGTGCTCCATCGCCTGGCGACCGGCCGACTCCGCGGCCCTGCCGGCAGCGAACGGCGTCGACTTGCGCGAGCCCTTGAATCCGACGGTTCCGCCGGAGGCCCAGGCGATCACGGCACCCGAGGGGTCCGTGATGGTGACGTGGGTGTTGTTGAACGTGCTCTTGATGTGGGCTTCGCCCTGAACGACGTTCTTCTTCTCCTTGCGGCGAACCTTCTTGCCAGCTGTCTTAGGAGGCATGCGCTATCACTTCTTCTTTCCGGCGACGGTGCGCTTGGGACCCTTGCGGGTGCGCGCGTTGGTCTTGGTGCGCTGGCCGCGGACGGGCAGGTGCGCACGGTGACGACGGCCCTGGTAGCTGCCGATCTCCATCTTGCGGCGAATGTCTGCCGTGACCGTACGACGCAGGTCGCCCTCGGTCTGGTAGTTCGCTTCGATGTGATCGCGGAGCGCTACGAGGTCGTTGTCGTCGAGCTCGTGGACTCGCTTGTCCGGGCTGATGCCGGTTGCTGCGAGGGTCTCGGTGGCGCGGGTGCGGCCAATTCCGAAGACATAGGTGAGAGCGATCTCGATGCGCTTTTCGCGCGGGAGATCTACTCCTACGAGGCGTGCCATGTAGGCATTTCCTTCCGTTGAGCGAGGTGTGGTCACCTGATGCGTCCCGGCTGCCTCCCAGATCGTATGAGATCTGGAGCCGGGCCCCGGCCTACGCTTCCGGGGGTGACCCGCCACGATCGAGCATGTGGCGGGAGCGAACAGATGTTTCGGTGATGCTGTGTGAAGCTGATCTGTTGTGCGGGGAGGTGCTTAGCCCTGACGCTGCTTGTGGCGCGGGTTCTCGCAGATCACCATGACGCGGCCGTGGCGACGGATCACCTTGCACTTGTCACAGATCTTCTTCACGCTCGGGTTGACCTTCATCGAGAGTCTCTCTTTGCGATCTGAACGTGGGTATGTAGTTGTCGTGCTTGTTACTTGTAGCGGTAGACGATGCGCCCGCGAGAGAGGTGTACGGCG
This sequence comes from Aeromicrobium sp., assembly GCA_025964895.1. GTDB lineage: Bacteria > Actinomycetota > Actinomycetes > Propionibacteriales > Nocardioidaceae > Aeromicrobium. The sequence goes on along the minus strand of JAOPXY010000057.1, from coordinate 8,303 downwards.
AGAGCTCCACGACAACGCGATCCTCGGGGAGGATGCGGATGTAATGCTGACGCATCTTTCCGCTGATGTGCGCGAGAACCTTGTGGCCGTTGGCCAGCTCCACACGGAACATCGCGTTGGGCAGTGCCTCGACTACGGCACCTTCCATCTCGATGACGCCTTCTTTTTTCGCCATAACCTCTTCTTTGGTTGCATGCTGTGTGTCAGGCCGGCCGGGCACACCCCGACGACATCGCGTGAGCGGTGGCGCTGGTCATGGGCGCGAGCGCATGACGGGGAGGACCTGAAAAGGCCGACTCTCGATTCTACGCCTACGCGGGCAGCAGACTCAAATCAGGTCAGTGCCGCGACCGCCTGCCGGGCGACCTCGTCGACGAGCGCCGAGCCCGCCGCGAGGCTGTCGTTGCCGTCGGACAGCACCGCCACGAGATAAGTGTGCCCGCCGGCCTCGATCCGGCCGATGGAGGTGACGTCCCACAGTCCCGTTGCGGAGCGCTGCAGGTACCCGACCTTGAGCGCGGCGTCGTCCGCGTCGTCGGCGGCCGCGGAGACGCCGAAGGTCTGGGAGTCGATCACCTGGCTCATGAGCGACTGCTCGTACTGCTGCGAGTCGTCGCTCAGCGCCGATTCGTCCCCGAAGACGACCTCCAGGAGGCGGATCTGGTCCTCGGACGTCGTCTGCGTCAGGCCCCAGTAGCCGTCCGACCCGACGACGGTGCCGGTGAGGCCGATCAGGTCGTTGAACTCCTCGAGGCCCGACTCGCCGCCGACGGCCTCGAACAGGGCGGTCGCCGAGGCGTTGTCGCTCTGCTCGATCATCGCGGCGGCCTGCGCCTGCTCGGTCGCGGTGAGCTCGGTGCCGGCCTGTTGATGCTGGTGGAGGAGCGCCGCCAGGATGTCGACCTTGACGATGCTCGCGGTGTCGAAGGATCCGTCGCCGTACGTCAGCGCCTCCCCCGTGCCGACGTCCAGCACCGAGACCGAGAAGCGGGCGTCGGTCCCGATCACGTCCAGCCCGTCGGAGGGCTCGGCCTCCACCGACGGATCCGCCCCGACCCCCGGAGTGGCCGCGGTCGTCGAGGTCGCGGTCGAGGTCGTGGTGAGCGCGGGCGCGGCGTCCGAGTCCTGCGAGGAGAGCGTCACGGCGCCGACGGCGATCGCCGCGCTGAGGGTCGCGCTGGCGAGCCACGTCTTCCATCTGTCCATGCAGCCGACGCTATGGACGCCAGCTGGGCAAACCCTCCGACCGATCTGTGCGGCCCGTGTGAGATCAGGGGGATTCCGCGAGCCCGATCCCGGCGGGGCCGTGCCGGTCGATCAGACGCGACAGCACGATCGCGGTCTCCGTGTGGTCGACGTTGTGCGTCTCCACCCGGACGCGCTCGAGCGCCCGCTCCAGGTCGCGCACGTCCTTCGCGACGATGTGCAAGATCGCGTCCGCCTGACCGGACACCGTCGCGGCCGCGTGCACCTCGGGCACCCGGCCGAACGCCTCCCGCAGCTCGTCCGGGGAGATGGTGCCGTTGCAGTGCACCTCGACGTACGCCTCGGTCGTCCATCCGACCAGGTGCGGGTCGAGGATCGCGGTGAAGCCGGCGATGACACCGTCCTCCACGAGTCGATCCATGCGGCGCTTGACGGCGGGGGCCGAGAGCCCGATCCGCTCGCCGATCGCGGCGTAGCTGGCCCGACCGTCCTCGATCAGGCAGGCGATGAGCTGACGGTCGAGGGCATCCATGCCGCCAGTGTCGCAAGAATCGGTCGCCGCCTGCGAATCAACGCAAGAATTCGCGCGTCGAAACGACACATTCGGCCTCGTTGCCTGCGCGCACGAGGCCATAGCCTTGATTCATTGCACGACGCCGTGCCCGACCTCACCCCCCGGAGGCTCCGCCTGTGACCATCCTCGACACCCGCGTCGTTCCCTCGGCCGAACGGACCACCCGCACCCGGCACTACCTGATGTGCGCGCCGATCCACTTCGAGGTGGTCTACGCGATCAATCCGTGGATGGACGTCAGCCGGCCGGTGCACGTCGAGAAGGCGCAGGTGCAGTGGGAGGTGCTGCGCCAGACCTACCTGAGTCTTGGTCACCGCGTCGACCTGATCGAGCCGGTCGTAGGTCAGCCCGACATGGTGTTCGCGGCGAACGGCGGCCTCGTCGTGGGCCGGCGAGCGTACGGCGCGAGGTTCCGGTTCCCCGAGCGCGCCGCGGAGGGCGAGGCCTACGCGGCCTGGCTCACCGGTCAGGGCTATCGCGTGGCGACTCCGGCGAACATCAACGAGGGCGAGGGCGACTTCCTGGCGCTGGGCTCGATGATCCTCGCCGGGACGGGGTTCCGCACCTCGATCGCAGCGCACATCGAGGCGGCCGACGCGCTCGATCGTCCCGTCGTGTCGCTGGAGCTGGTCGATCCGCGGTTCTACCACCTCGACGTCGCGATCGCGGTGCTCGACGACGGCACCGGTGACACCCCGGCCGACATCGCCTACTACCCGGGCGCCTTCAGCCGGCACAGCCAGCGCACGCTGCGCGATCTGTTCCCCGACGCGATCATCTGCTCCGAGGCCGATGCCCGGGTGCTCGGGCTCAACGCCGTCAGCGACGGACGGCACGTCGTGCTGCCGTCGGCCGCCGTGGGCCTGGCGGCCGCCCTCCGCGGCCGTGGCTACGTGCCCGTGCCGGTCGATCTCGGGGAGTTCCTGAAGTCCGGCGGAAGCGTCAAGTGCTGCACCATGGAGCTGCACCGCTGAGCCCGCTCGACCAGGCTGCGCGACGACCCGTGTGACCCGTTCGAGTCACACCTGCCCCATACGTCACGTAGAGTGTCCGGCGTGTCGCGTTCTCGGGTCGCAGTCATCGTGCTATTTTTCGCCTCCTTCATGGTGGCACCCAGTCCTGCCCAGGCGTCGTACACCGTCGTCTGCACGGGTTACACGTCGTGCAGCGACAAGGGCTACCCCCATGGGGGCTACGCGACGGCGAAGAGCACGAGCTACTGGAACATGTACACGGGCACGAACTGCACCAACTACGTCGCCTACCGTCTGGTGACGACCAACGGCATGCCGAACAAGCGCCCCAAGTCCGGCGTGGGCAACGCCCGCGACTGGGGCACCGCGATGGCCTCGGTGACCAACTCGACCCCGGCCGTCGGCGCGGTGGCCTGGTGGGGCAAGACCGGCAACCACGTCGCGTACATCGAGCGCGTCGTCTCCTCCAGCGAGATCTGGGTGTCGGAGTCGAACTGGAGCGGTGCCTTCGACTGGCGCAAGATCACCAGGTCCGGCGGCGGCTGGCCCGACGGCATCATCCACTTCCAGGACACCTCGACCGCTCCGTCGGTCCTCAAGGCGACGACGGCACCGTCCATCACCGGCACGGCGAGGTACGGTCAGACCCTCACCGCATCGCCGGGCGCCTGGTCGCCGAAGCCCGCAGCCCTGACGTACCAGTGGATCGTCGCGGGCGCCGACGTCGCGGGCGCCACGAAGGCGACGTTCAAGCCTCGTGCCCAAGACGTGGGCAAGTCGGTGTCGGTCCGGATCCGGGCCACCAAGAGCGGGTACACGCCGGTCTACGTGACGTCTGTGCCGACCGCGGCCCTGGCGCCCGCGCCGGTGTCGGTCAGCGCCGCTCCCCAGGTCACGGGGACCCTGCGCGTCGGAAAGACCGTGAGCGCCACGACCGGCACCTGGTCACGCACGGGCATGTCGTTCTCGTACCAGTGGCTGGCCGACGGCGTCGCGCTCGCCAAGGGCACCGCGGCGACCTACTCCCTGCGATCGGCCGACGCCGGCAAGTCCATCACGGTCCAGGTGACGGGCAGCCGTGAGGGCTTCGTGACCAAGACCGCGTCGTCGTCACCCACCGGTCGCGTCGCAGCCGGGACCCTGACGTCCAAGACTCCCCCCTCCGTCGCCGGCACGCCTCGCGTCGGATCGAGGCTCACGGCGTCGCCCGGCACGTGGTCGCCGACCGCCGACACCTCGTACCGGTGGTACGCCGACGGCAAGCCCGTCGCGGGCGCGACCGAGCGGACCTTCCTGCCGACGTCCCGGCAGCGAGGCGCCGCGATCCGGGTCAAGGTCACGGCTCGCCGGGCCGGGTTCACGTCCGCCTCGGCCACCTCGCGCGTCACGACCGCGGTGGGCACCGGTCAGATCAAGTTCGCCTCGCGTCCCTCGATCACGGGCGCGGCCCTGCTCGGCACGCGGCTCAAGGTCCAGCCGGGCACGACGTCCCCCGCCGGCGCCAGCGCCAAGTACCAGTGGCTGCGCGACGGGCGGGTCGTCTCGGGCGCCACGGGTCGCAGCCGCACAGTGTCGGCGAGCGATCTGGGTCATCGCCTCTCGGTGCGCGTGTCCCTGAAGGCCACCGGCTACTCGACCCGCACCACGACCACGAGCCGGCTGCCGCGCGCCAAGTCACCGGCCAAGCTATCGATCGGCGTCGCGAAGCCGGCCGCCGGGACGGTGACCTTCTCGATCCGGGTCACGGCCGCGAGGGCCACTGCACCTGGAGGAACCGTCACGGTGCGCCCGCCGAGCGGCGGCACCCGCAGCGTCAAGCTCGTCGGCGGCCGGGCCACCCTGACGGTCAAGGGCCAGCCCGCCGGCACCCAGACGTTCCGCCTCTCCTACGGCGGCACCTCGTTGATCGCTTCGGCCACGGCGGACAAGACCAGCACCGTACGGTAGCCGTTGCGTGGCGTTCCACGTCGGCCTGGCATCCCGATCCCGTCGTCACTCGACCGAGTCGAACAGGACCTTCCACTCACCGTCGACGCGCTCGACGTCCCACGTCTCGTCGGGGTCCTCGGCGGCGTCGCCGCCCCAGCCGATCGTGACGGTCGCGCTGCCGTCGGTCACCTCGCCCGTCTCGTACGTCACCTCGTCGAGGTCAACCCCTTGGTCGGCGAACGACCCCTCCAGCGACCCCACGACCTCACAGTCGACACTCGCCGGGGTCACGACGACGTCCACGACGTCGTCGCAGCTGCCGGCCTCGAGCGCCGTCACGAGTCGCTTCACCGCAAGGGCCGGTCCGTCGTCGGTGCTGCCACCGGGGTCGGAGTCACCGTCCGACCCGGTCCCGCAGGCGCTCACGAGGAGCAGGGCGACGATGGCCAGCAGCGACTTCATGCCACCAGTCTGACCCACCGACGGCCTTCTTCCTACCGTCAGTCGCCGCCGTAGGGGACGCCGAGCGCCTCGAGCCGCTCACGACCCCCGTCGAGAGCGGTCAGGACCCACGCTCCCCCGTCGGTGAGGGTGAAGGTGTTCTCGAAGTGTGCCGCCCAGCTGCCGTCGGTCGTGACGACCGTCCAGTCGTCGTCGAGCCTGCGCGTGTCGGACGTGCCGAGCGTCACCATGGGCTCGACCGCGAGGGCCAGGCCCTTGACCAGCTTGGCACCGCGGCGCGGCTTGCCGTAGTTGTGGACGTCTGGCGGCTGGTGCATCTCCGACCCGATGCCGTGGCCCGTGTAGCCCTCGACGATGCCGTAGTCACCGGCTCCCATGACCGCGGTCTCGATCGCGTGGCTGATGTCGGACACCCGCCCGCCGAGCCGGGCCGCGGCGATGCCGCTCCACATCGCGTCCTCCGTGACGCGCATGAGCTCGATGACGTCGTCCGGCACCTGGCCGATCGCGACTGTGATCGCCGCGTCACCGTGCCAGCCGTCGACGATCGCCCCGCAGTCGATCGAGACGATGTCGCCGTCGCGCAGCACGCGGGCGCCCGGGATGCCGTGGACGACCTCGTCGTTGACCGACGTGCAGATGACCCCGGTGAAGCCGTGGTACCCCAGGAAATTCGACGTCGCCCCGCGCGAGCGGATGTGGTCGTGGGCGATGACGTCGAGCTCGCGCGTCGTCATGCCCGCGGCCACGGACGAGCGCAGTAGCTCGAGGGTCTCGCCGACGACCAGGCCGGCGGCCCGCATCACCGCGATCTGCTCGGGCGTCTTGATCTCGATGCCGCGGTCGAACATCAGTGCATCGGCCTCAACCCGGCAGCGCCGCGTCGATCCGCCGGGTGACCTCGTCGACCTCGCCCATGCCGTCGACCTTGATGACGATGCCGCGCGATCCGTAGACCTCCAGCAGCGGAGCCGTCTCGGCGGTGTAGACCTCCTGGCGGTGCCGAATGACGTCCTCGGTGTCGTCGGCCCGACCGCTGGTCTCGGCGCGCTTCAGCAGGCGCTGGATCAGCTCCTCGGGGTCCACGACGAGCTCGATGACGCCGTCGAGCTTGGTGCCGAGGCCCTCGAGGATGCCGTCGAGCGTCGAGACCTGGTCGACCGTGCGCGGGTAGCCGTCGAGGATGAAGGCCTCACGGGCGTCGTCCTGCGCCAGCCGGTCCCTGACCATGGCGTTGGTGACCTCGTCGGGCACGTACTCGCCGGCGTCCATGTACCGCTGCGCGGCCTGGCCGAGCTCGGTCTGGTCGCGGACGTTGGCGCGGAAGATGTCGCCGGTCGAGATGTGCGCACCGCCGATGCGTCCCGCGAGCGAAACCGCTTGCGTGCCCTTGCCTGCCCCTGGAGGGCCCATAATCAACAAACGCATTACTTCAGGAACCCTTCGTAGTTCCGCTGCTGCAGCTGGCTCTCGATCTGCTTGACCGTGTCGAGACCCACGCCGACGATGATGAGCAGCGTCGTGCCGCCGAACGGGAAGTTCTGGCTGGCGCCAATCAGTGCGATCGCAACCATCGGGATCAGCGCGATCAGGCCCAGGTACAGGGCGCCGGGAGCGGTGATGCGGCTCAGGACGTAGCCCAGGTACTCCTGCGTCGGCCGGCCGGCCCGGATGCCGGGGATGAAGCCGCCGTACTTCTTCATGTTGTCGGCGACCTCTTCGGGGTTGAACGTGATCGACACGTAGAAGTACGTGAAGAAGACGATCAGCGCGAAGAACGTGGCCATGTAGTACGGGTGGTCACCCGTCACGAAGTTGTCGTTGATCCAGGTCGCCCACGGGGCGCTGGAGTTGAACTGCGCCATCAGCGCCGGGAGGTACATGAGGCTCGAGGCGAAGATGACCGGGATGATGCCGGCCTGGTTGACCTTGAGCGGGATGTACGTCGACGAGCCGCCGAACATGCGGCGTCCGACCATCCGCTTGGCGTACTGGACCGGGATGCGGCGCTGCGCCTGCTCGATGAAGATGACCGCGGCGACGATGACCAGGCCGATAGCGATGACCGCGATGAACGTGGGCCAGCCCTTCTGCTGCTTGATCAGCCACATCGCGCCGGGGAACGTCGCGACGACCTGCGTGAAGATCAGGATCGACATGCCGTTGCCGACGCCGCGGTCGGTGATGAGCTCACCGAGCCACATGATGACCGCGGTGCCCGCGACCATCGTCAGGACGATCAGGAGGAACGCCCAGATGCTGTCGGGGTGATACAGCAGGTCGCCGGTGCTGACGCCGCCGAAGAGATTGCCGCTGCGGGCCAACGCCACGATGCCGGTCGCCTGCAGGATCGCGAGGCCCAGCGTCAGGTAGCGGGTGTACTGGGTGATCTTCGTCTGACCGGCCTGGCCCTCCTTCTTGAGGGCCTCCAGGCGTGGGATCACGACGACGAGCAGCTGCAGGATGATGCTCGCGGTGATGTACGGCATGATGCCGAGCGCGAAGACCGTCAGCTGCAGCAGGGCGCCGCCGGAGAAGACGTTAATGAGGGCGAACAGGCTGCTGTTCTCGCCGGTCGACGCGGCGTCGACCGCGTCCTGGACGTTCCCGACGTTGATGCCGGGGGCCGGCATGGTGGACCCGAGCCGGAACAGCACGATGATGAACAGGACGAAGAGGATCTTCTTCCGCAGGTCGGGCGTCCGGAAAGCATGGACGAAGGCGCTGAGCACCGCGATCCTCCTCGTGCACCACTGGGTGCCTATGTGTTCGGGCGTCGGTGTGACGGACAAAAGCGGGCTCGCGCCCGCTCACAGGTGGGTGGGGTCCGCCCCGATAGGACTCTAACAGCCACCGAAGAAGGCCGGGGCGCGGTCATCGACCGCGCCCCGGCTGGATCAACCGAGGATCGTGACGCTTCCGCCGGCTGCTTCGATCTTGCTCTTGGCCGAGGCGGAGAACTTGTCCGCCGTGACCTGCACCTTGACGGTGATGTCGCCCTGGCCGAGGACCTTGACGGGACGGCCCTTGCGGACCGCGCCGTTGGCGACGAGCGACGCGACGTCGATGTCACCGCCCTCGGGGTACAGCTCCTCGATGCGATCGAGGTTGACGACCTGGTACTCCTCGCGGAACGGGTTCTTGAACCCCTTCAGCTT
>JAOPXY010000040.1 GCA_025964895.1 Aeromicrobium sp. | reverse complement strand
GGCAGGCAGTAGCCGCCATAGCCGAACGACGGGTTGTTGTAGTGCGTGCCGATGCGGGGGTCGAGACCCACGCCGTCGATGATCTGGCGCGTCGAGAGCCCATGGCTGATGGCGAACGAGTCGAGCTCGTTGAAGTAGGCCACCCGCATCGCGAGGTAGGTGTTCGAGAACAGCTTGACCGCCTCGGCCTCCGTGGGTTCGGTGAGCAGCACCGGGCAGCCCTTCTCGGCGGCTCCCTCCATGAGCAGGTCGGCGAACCGCTGTGCCCGGTCGCTCCGCTCACCCACGACGATGCGCGAGGGGTGCAGGTTGTCGTAGAGCGCCTTGCCCTCACGCAGGAACTCTGGAGAGAAGATGATGTTGTCGGTGCCCAGCCGCTGGCGCGCCTCGAGCACGAACCCGACCGGGATCGTCGACTTGATGACCATTGTCGCGTCCGGCGCAGCAGCGGTGACGGCGTTGATGACGCTCTCGACCGTGCGGGTGTTGAAGTAGTTGGTCTGCGGGTCGTAGTCCGTGGGCGTCGCGATGACGACGTACTCGGCGTCGGCGTAGGCCGTGGCGGGGTCGTCGGTGAACGAGAGTCGGAGGTCACCGCGACTCAGGAACTGCTCGATTTCCGTGTCGTGGATGGGGCTCCTGCCGGCCTCGAGCAGGCGAAGCTTCGAGGCGTCGATCTCGAGACCCACCACGTCGTGGTGCTGAGAAAGCAGCACGGCGATGGACAACCCGACATAGCCGAGCCCGACGACAGCGATCTTGGTACTCACGCGAGTGAGCGTATCCGCTCACCCATTCCTAGCGGTGAAACGACCCCGTTGGACACCGGAAGGTGACAAAACCGGACATTCGTCGCACACTCGTATGCGTCAGATTCTCAACATGTATCTCGAAGATTCCGAGAATTGCCCGACCCGCGGTGTGTGACAGGCGTCACAAGTCGAACGGATGTCCAATCCCTGAACTGCGGCTGAAGTTGGCTGATGGGGACCTACAGTGGGGCTTCGGGGAGACGTCTTCGCCGATTGTTCGGGGTTCGCACCAGGGAGGTGGCACATGAGCCAGCTTCTCCACTGGGTCAACCGCGACGAGCCCGGCGGCGACCCCCGCCAGCCGCACGGGTCATCCACGGATCGAGCAGCGCCTCGTCCGCCAACTGAGCCGGACGAGACGTTGAACGCACGCGTCAAGCCGTGGCAGGTCGGATACATCCGCCGGGTGTTCGTCACAGACCTCATCGTGCTCCTCGCGGCCACCGCCGTCGCCGGTGTCCTGCGCTTCGGCGCCACCTCTGACGACTCGAGGATCTACGGCTCCGTAACGGCGTCATACGTCGTGCTTGGCGGGGTTATCGCTGCCCTGTGGTGGGGCACGCTGTCGCTGACCCGTTCGCGTGACGTCAAGATCATCGGCCACGGCGCCGACGAGTATGCCCGGGTCACTCGTGCCACGTTCCTCGTCTTCGGATGGGTCGCGATCCTGTCCCTCCTGCTCAAGTGGGACGCCTCGCGCGGCTTCCTGGCCATCGCTTTCCCGCTGGGCCTCATCGGCCTTTTAGCCGGAAGACGCTACTGGCGACAGTGGCTCGTACGCCAGCGACGCCGAGGACGCGCGTACTCGCGGGTGCTCGTGGTGGGTGGCGTGCGATCTGCCAAGCGCATCGCGGACGGGTTCCTGAACGGTCAGTCCGGAGGCTATCGCGTGACGGGTGTGTGGGTGCCCGACCGGCACGGCAGCCTGAACGAGTGGCTCGATATCCCCACCGCCTTCATTCCCGTGATGGGCACGCAGCGAACGCTGACCGACGCGCTCAACATCTCCGAGGCCGATGCGGTCATCGTGACCGACACCGAGCACCTGGGCCACGACGGGCTGAAGGACCTCGCATGGCAGCTCGAGGAACACTCGATCGATCTGATGGTGTCGCCCAACGTCATCGACGTGGCCGGGCCCCGCATCCACGTGCGCGGCGTCTCGAACATGCCCTTCATCCACCTCGAACGGCCGACGTACGCCGGTGCCGCCAAGCTCGCGAAGACAGCCTTCGACAAGGCGTTCGCCATCGCGTTCCTGACGCTGACTTTCCCGCTGCTCCTCGTGATCGCGATGGTCGTGAAGCTCGACAGCCACGGCCCCGTCCTCTACCGCAGTGAACGCATCGGCGTCGGCGGCCGCCCGTTCTTCATGCTGAAGTTCCGGACGATGGTCATCGGAGCCGACACCGAGACCGTTCGCCTCGATGGCGCCAACGACGGCGCCGGACCGCTGTTCAAAATGCGGGACGATCCGCGCATCACCCGAGTCGGGCGCTTCCTGCGGCGGTACTCGCTCGACGAGCTGCCGCAGTTCTTTAATGTCCTCAGGGGCGAGATGAGCGTCGTCGGCCCGCGGCCGCCACTGCGGGCCGAGGTCGAACAGTACGAGGACGCCACCCACCGTCGCCTGCTGGTGCGCCAAGGGGTCACTGGGCTGTGGCAGGTCAGCGGTCGATCCGATCTCACCTGGGAGGAGACGGTCCGCCTAGACCTCGACTACGTCGAGAACTGGTCGATGATGCGGGACCTGCAGATCGTGTGGCGGACCGTCAAAGCCGTCGGCAGGAGTGACGGAGCGTACTGAATCCGTCGTTCTCGCGGGACAACAGAAAGATTCTTCATGCTTCCGACGACACGCTTTCACCACTATCAGATAGCGGTCGTCCCGCGCCTTAGCAGGTGGTGGTCGGGGATTCGTTGTGTTTCCAACCAGTGAACTCTTCGCGCTCAATGCGCCAAGTGGGACATATGTACCCTAGTCTTCTCGTAGACCATCCCTGATCTCCCCTCTCTTCGCATGGCTGCCCGCGGCCAGGACTAAGGAAAAACATGAAGAAGATCGTCCTCGCGCTGTTCGCAGCCGTCGCCCTGGTTCTCGGTTCCGGAGCCCTCGTGAGCGGCGCGTCCGCCGCCGTCTACCCGAACACGATCGCCACCAAGACCTCCATCAGCGCTCCCAACAGCGTCAACGAGGGCAAGAGCCTGAACGTCATCGTCCGCGTCCGTGCCGGTAACGCCGTCGTCCGTGAGGGCAAGGTCACCGTCATCTTCGGCGGCCGCAGCTACACGAAGTCGGTCTCCGGTACGTCGGTCAAGTTCAAGGTGAAGGCGCCGTCGGTGAAGAAGACCACCACCAAGACACTGAAGGCCTCGTACAAGCCGGCCAACAACTCGGTCTTCAAGGCCAGCAACGACACCGACACGGTCAAGGTGAAGAACAAGAAGAAGAAGTAACAACGCACCATCGTTGTCACGAATGCGGGGCTGCCGATCGGCAGCCCCGCTTTCGTCTCTGTACCGCAGTTCCTGAACGCAGATGGAAGTTGAGATCGTGAGCACCTCGCAGACGTTTCGCCGCCGGTCCAGGACGCAGAGGCGCATCCGCCGGGGTCTCCTCGTCGTGGCCGTTCTCGCCGCCGTGGCTGTGGCCCTCGGGATCTACGCCTACAGCAAGCTCTCGTCCGCGCAGGTCGACCTGAACCTCGCCACCGGTGATGCCTCCCGGCTGCAGAGCGCCCTCACGTCCGGCGACCAGGAGCGCGCTCGCACCGAGCTGGCCCAGCTGCAGGCCAACGTGCACCAGGCCGACTCCGAGCTCGACGACCCCGTGCTGTCGCTGGCCGCACACACGCCGTTCGTGGGCAAGAACGTCAAGGCCGTCCGCACCATCACCGCGTCGATCGTGTCCGTCGCTGACGAGGGTCTGCCCCCCCTGATCGATATCGCCGACCGCATCAACGCCAAGACGTTCAACCCGAAGAACGGGCGTATCGACATCGACGCGCTGACGGCGCTCACGCCCAACCTGCAGGCGTCGTCCAAGGTCATCAGCCGGGCCAGCAGCGACATCCAGGGGATCGACGCGTCCGAGCTGCTCGGACCGCTCCGCAACCCGGTGACGAACGCGCAGGAGAAGATCTCCAGCGCGAGCGACGTCGCGTCGCGGGCAAGTGTTGCCAGTCGGGTCATCCCGCAGATGCTGACGGGCAAGCACACCTACCTGCTGATGTTCCAGAACAACGCGGAGATCCGTGCCACCGGCGGCCTGCCCGGCGCCTACGCGCGGCTCGACGTCAACGACGGCGCCATCTCGCTGAGTGACCAGAAGGCCGGCGGCGACCTCGGCAGCCTGCCCACGCCCGCCGCGCCGCTCACGGCCGAGGAGGAGGTGCTGTTCACCGACCTGCTCGTGACCGACTTCCGCGATGTCAACTTCACACCGGACTTCCCGCGGGCGGCTGAGATCGCCGCCTCCATCGTGGAGCGCGAGCGCGGCTACAACGTCGATGGCGTTCTGTCGCTCGACCCCGTGACCTTGTCGTACCTGCTGGAGGGCATCGGACCGGTCAAGCTCGCGGACGGCACCAGCCTCACGTCGAAGAACGCCGTCGACGTCCTGCTCAACGAGGTCTACCTCAAGTACCCCGAAGGCATCGACCAGGACGCGGTGTTCGCCGGCGCCACGAAGACGATCTTCGACAAGGTGCTGTCCGGTGGCGGTGACCCCACCCGCGTGCTGACGGCGCTCACGAAGGCGACGACCGAGCGGCGCGTTGCGCTGTGGTCGAAGGACGAAGCCATCACGTCCGACATCGACGGCACCGCGATCGCTCACTCCCTCCCGCTCGGCGACGCGGCCGGGCCCGCGCTCGGCTACTACCTGAACGACGCGACCGGGGCAAAGATGCAGTACTACCTGTCCACGTCGCTGACCGGCTCGTCGACGAACTGCACCGACGAGGGAGTGCAGTCGTACGCGTCGGAGATGACGCTGCGCTCGACCGCACCGGCCGATGCCTCGGCGCTCCCAGAGTCGGTCCGCGGGCCGGGCTACGGCGCCGCGCCAGGGTCGATGCTGATGAACCTCTACCTCTACGGCACCGACGACGGCACGATCGACTCCGTCGAGATCGACCACGAGGAGACGACGTTCACGCGCGCCACGCAGGAGGGCCGTCCCGTCGTCATCTTGACGATCCAGGTCGATCCCGGCCAGACGGTCACGGTGCAGACACGACTCTCAAGCGGCAAGGACCAGGAGGGCTCGACGGTCGTCGACTCCACTCCGTCCGTGCAGCCTGGTGCGTCGACGCAGACCTGGAAGAGCTCGTGCTGATGGTCGTGCACCACGTCGTCCGTACGCTCGGTTGATGCGCAGACGTTGGCTTCTGGTGCTGACTGGACTGTACCTGCTCGCCTTGGCCTCGGTCGGTTTCTGGAGAACTCCAATCGACCAAAACGTGCCCATCGTCACGGCCCCGCCCGTCGTCTGGATGCAGGAGAACCTCGGGCTCTCGATCTCCGAGTCGTACCACCTGGTCGAGGCGGGCGCGAACGTCGTGCTGTTCATACCCCTCGGCGCGCTGGTGCTGCTGTGGCGGCGCGAGTGGACGTGGCTGCACGCCACCGTGGTCGCCTTCGCGACGACCGCGCTGATCGAGACCGGCCAGCAGGTGCTGAGGCCCGAACGATTCGCGTCGATGCGTGACATCGTCGCCAACACGCTCGGCGGCGCCGTCGGCGCGCTGCTGGTCGTCGGCTGGCGACGCCTCAGGCGCTGAGGCTCTCCTCGAGAGGACCGCCGTCGGCGCGCACCGCGACGAGCGACTCCGAACGCTTCGCGACGTACAGGGCCTGGTCGGCGGCCGCGAGGAGCTCGGGCGCCGTCGTCGTCGACTCCGTGGTGAGCGTCGCGGTCGCCAGGCCCGCCGACACCCCGATCGCCGAGATGGGGCCGCTGATCTGGGCACACACCGCGTTGATCGCGTCCTCCACGCATGCCACCTCAGCGTCCGCCACCATGACGGTGAACTCGTCGCCGCCGACGCGCGCCACGACACTCGTGCTCATGGGGCTGAAGCTCCTTATCAGCGCGGTGGCCACCGTGCGGATCTGCTGGTCGCCGCTCAGGTGGCCCTGGGTGTCATTGATGCACTTGAGGTCGTTGATGTCGACCGCGACGACGGCGATCTTCCGCTCTAGCCGATCACCGAGCTCGAAGAGCTGGTCGACGCGCTCGTCGAGGCCGCGCCGGTTGAACAGGCCCGTGAGCGCGTCGTGGAAGGCGAGGGACTCCAGCTCCCTCTCACGCAGCGTGCGCGACACCGCGGCCGCGAGGATCGCCGCCACCACCTCGGCGTACGCGATCGCCTCGACGTCGAACGGTGCGGCGCCGATGTGGCGCGTGGCGTAGAACTCGCCCCACGCCTGGCCCTCCACCACGAGCGGCGTCACGAGCGACGACCCCTTGCCCAGCTTCTCCAATTGCTCGCGCTCGTGAGGGGCGCAGTTGGGGTCCGTGACGTCGTCGGTCCAGCTGCGCAGCTCGTGGATCGCCGACATGAGTCGCTCGTTGGTGCCGATCGGGTAGACCTCGTCGTCGGGCCACCGGGACTCGCTCTCGGCAAGGTCTCCGACGTTGACGATCGTCCGCACGACGTCGACGCCGAGGTCGACCTGGCCGATCGACACCGTGGCGGCAGCCATCGCCGATCGAGCGTTCTCGGCAGCCGTCTCGAGCACCTCACGAACGTCGTGGGAACGTGACAGCACATGCGTCATCGACGCAAGACTCTGCAAGCTCATGGGCTTGCTCGTCATGTCTGGCATGTCTGTCTGCTCCCTAGTTGGACTGTTGTCCGAATTCTAGAGGAGTGACCGTGCTGAGGGACTGAAATCGCAACGAACTTTCGGCGTGAAGTGCGCCAACGAGCAAAGGAGCAAGATCCAGGTGGATCTTGCTCCTTGCATGGGGCGGAGGTGGCGAGATTTGAACTCGCGAGAGGTTTAAACCTCAACCCGCTTAGCAGGCGGGCGCACTAGGCCACTATGCGACACCTCCCCGTCGCGCGCCGAAACGTGCAACCGGAACAGGATAGCGACCGAGCGGTCGTCCCGACGAATCGGGACCTGCGCATTGCAAGTCGGAGTGTCCGTTGCTGCCAAGATGGGGACAGTCGGGGCGTACATTGTGGGCCAGCTTGTCACCGTCGGCACGACGATCTACAAGGTCACGACCGCGTACACGTCGACGGGCGACTCGATCGACCTGACGAAGTTCGTCTCGGTCGGTGGCGGGCGGTGGTTCCCCGACGACCAGTGCCTCTGACCTGACCTCAAGAGACGCTGACGACCAGCGCGGCGTCGACGGACACCGCCGCTCCGTACACGACGACGTTTACCGCGAACAAGCCCAGGCTCACGCAGCCGGGGCGACGGCGTACCTGCAGATGGAGAAGTTCCGGCGGCCAGAACGTCAAGGTATGGGGCTGCCCGCCGGGGTGGCGTCGGTGTTCGACTTCAACCGCGCCATGTCGCTGCCCGGCGGTTCGCTCGGCACCCCCGGACCCGACGCTGTACGGCACGGGCGACATCTACGCCATCATCTCCGGTCAGGTCGTCGCGGCCGCGTCGATCGCGATCCCGCGCTGAGGGGCGGCATCAGGGCTCACGGTCATTCCTTAATGAATATGACGTCGACGATCTCGGCCGGGACGTCGTGCAGGCGTTCTGGTCCGACAGGGAGGCGAAGGCGTAGTGCCGTGCGGCGTAGTCATTGGGAATCGTCCATGCGACGAAACCTAGGGTGGTCATGAAAGCCATAGCTTCACCCGCTGATTGCCCTCGCGCGGTCAGCCGGTTAGGGGCCAGTTCGATGGTGACCGCCGCCCCACGTCCGAGGCTTGCAAGCAACTTGCTCATCCCGCGCAACGCCCGCAATTCGTCGCCCTCAACGTCAACCTTGACCCACCTGATAGCGGGCCAAAGGGACGTAGCAATGACGTCCTCAACGCGGACACGGTCGACGGCGATCTTGGAACTGTATCCGGGCAGTTCTTCCGTGCTGGACTCGCCGAGGTTCCTCCCGCCGGCGACGTACAGATCAACGGTGCCTGGCTCGTCAGACACCGCCTGTTGCCGGACTTCGACGTTGGCGAATCCATTGCGATCGGCTTGCGCTTTGACCGTCTCAGCGAACAACGGCACAGGCTCGAAGGCGATCACTTTGCCGGTGTCGCCGACCTTGCTGGCGGCGAGCATGGAGAAGTAGCCGACATTCGCGCCACAGTCGAGAACGACGTCCCCAGGTCGCAGGTGACTGACCACCCATCGGGATAGGTTCGGTTCCCATGCGCCAAACGCGTATATGAACCGCTGAATGACGTCGCTCGTGTGGCCAGACATCGTGAATCCGAACTGCGTGGATGCATCGGTGTACTGAAAGGGCGAGAGGCTCGCGCGTCGGTTCAGACCTAGTCGGGCGACGGCACGAGCACGCCCAGCGGGCAAACTCCGGGCAGCAAATTCGAAGGGCATCACTCCGAGCGCAAGGCCGGCCGGACGACGGAGTCGGCGCTTCACTGATTCTTTGCTCACACGGGCAGAGTGTGCCACAGAAGCCCCCGCGCCGCGCCGCGTTCCCGGCTGGCGCCGCGGGCTGAGACAGCGGTCAGTCGGTCGACTCCCGCGCCCTGCTGCCGTAGGTGATCCACCGACCGCACGGCGTGGTAGCGTCCGCCGCGTGAGCGAGGCGCCAGCGGTTTCAGTCATCGTCGCGACCTACAAAGGCGCGTATCTCCGGGACACGCTGAACAGCATTGTGGCGCGGCCATGACCCACGCCCTTCGACCCGCCGTTGCGGACGGTTGCGGTGACCGTCTTGTCGTTGATCCGGATCTTCCCCGTGCCGCTGACCTCGACCGCTGGCCGGGCACCAGGTGAACGGACTGAAGCGTTCTAATCAGCCGACGGGTCGAAGCGCCGGTAGCCGTTGACAGCGTTGAGCCGGTCGTACACGTCCTTCACCAGAGCATCGCGCTGTGCGCCGACGTAGACCAGCGGGAGCGACGCCGACCCGCCGTCAGTGCGGTCGAACTGCAACGTCCGGCCGTCGATGCTGACGTCCTCGACAGCCGCCCATGGCACGCGGACTGGCTTGACCGAGAACTGCCCGCCGAGGCGGATGCCCTCGGGGTCGGTGCGCGCGACGGAGGGCGGGAGGAGAGCGAGGCGCGCCGCGTGCAGGAGCAGCAGCGCGACGAGGACGCCGAGGGGCCCCCACACGAAGAACGCCAGGATCGTGGCGAGGCCCGCGCCGATGACGTGGAGGCCGATGAGGGGCAGCACCGCGAGTCGGTCGAGCCGGTAGGAGGTCACGGGTCCATCGTGCCACCGAGCCGTCGCGGGGCCGGCGGACGCCCGTCCCCAGTTTTTGGACGATGTCGTACCGATCTCGGTCGCTGATCGGTACAGGATCGTCCAAGAACTGGGGACGGGGCTGATGTGGCAGAGGGGGCGGGATTCGAACCCGCGGCTGACATCGCTGCCAGCGAGCGCTTTCAAGGCGCTTCCGATCGGCCGCTCCGGCACCCCTCCTGGCGGCAACGCCACGAGGGTGCTGCGCCGCCACCGATTATCGCACCCCGTCCGGGCGGGGCACGCTGCGACTCACTTCAGGGGTGCGAGGCGGGGTGGCTCGACGCGGACGACCTGCTCGATCGCGCGGGCAGCGCGGGCCGAGCCCTGCCGCATCGCGTAGTGCCGGGCGACGAGCCCGACCACGAGGCCGAGGATCGCCGAGTACAGCGTCGACAGGCCGATGTAGCTGGGGAAGGCGCCGGGCGTCACGAGGGACGTCGACAGCACCGCGGTGCCGAGCACGGCGAACACCAGCACCCACCAGCCCTCGCGACGCTTCGACCGCAGGGAGACGCCGACGACGAGGGCCGGGAAGCCGATGAACACCTCGACGGGCCGCGGGACGCCCTTGAAGTGCTGGCGCATCCACGTGACGAGATCGCTCAGCGCGTCGACGATCGTCTGTGATCCATGGGTGCGGACGAAGCTGCTGTACGCCAGGACGATCAGCAGGATCACCGCGACGCCGGCGAGGATCGCCAGGTTCTGACGTCCGAGACCATGCAGACCGGCCCCCAGGTTCCAGACCAAAGCGATCGCGAGGCCCAGGGCGATCGCGATGACGATGAGGTTGAAGCGCTGGTAGTTGACCGGCGCGTTCCAGGCCGCGACCGCGAGGGTGCCGCTGAGCGCGGTCACGAGGGCGACGACGTACTCCCACAGGGCGCCCACGACCGTGCCCGCCGGTCTAGTGACCAGCACGGCCCACACCGCGCCGAGCACGGCGGTGACCGAGGCGGCAGACGCCAGCAGCAGATTCGTCTCGAGGAGGACCGCCGCGACGGCCAGCACGGCGGTGATCGGCAGCCAGATGCGCATGTGGCCACCGCCGCGGTGGATCAAGCCCACCGCGAACACGACCATCAGCAGGCCGGCGGCCGGTCGCTGGATCCACGACGGGGCGCCGACGGCGACGACCGCGGTGCCCGCACCCAGGACGCCGAGGACCCACAGGCTGACGACGACGCCCTGGATCGCGCGCACCGTCCGCGGCGACCCGATCCGCGGCTCGCGGGTCGGGACGTCGTACTCGGGAGGTACCGAGGCGTCGAGGCGTCGGCGGCCACCCTGCACGGTCGAGGTCATGAGCTGTGACACGTACCTTCGGTGGGAAGTCTTCGATTGGCGAGCGACGGATTCTCGTCCCGTGCCTGCACGATCTCGTCATGCCCGATCGTGGCCCGGAGAAGCGCGGGGGTGGATTCCGCCTCGACCACGATAGAGCCCCACGGATCGACGACCAAGGAATGCCCCGTGTACCGGTCGCCGGCCTGGGCGCTGGCGACGACGTGGACGGTGTTCTCGATCGCGCGGGCGGTCAGGAGCGTCCGCCAGTGGTGCAGCTTGCGCTCGCCGGCGACCCACGCGGCGGGGACGACGAGGATCTCCGCCCCCGCGTCGACGAGATCGCGGGCCAGCTCGGGGAACCGCAGGTCGTAGCACGTCATGAGCCCCACGGGACGTCCGGCGATGTCGAGCACGACGGGCTCGATCGCGCCGGGCAGGAGTCGGTCGGACTCGCGGTAGCCGAACGAGTCGTAGAGGTGGATCTTGCGGTAGGTGGCTCGCAGCGTGCCGTCCGGGTCGATCACGACGAGTGTGTTGTACGGCAGGCCGTTGCCGACGCTCTCGAACGTGCCGGCGACGATCGTGGCGCCGAGCCGCTGCGCCTCCGCGCCGAGCATCGTCACGAACGGGCCGTCGAGCGGCTCCGCGACGGCGGCGAGATCGAGGTCCGGCGATCCGAAGTCGTGCATCGACGCCTCGGGCAGGACGACCAGGTCGAGGGCGTCGTCCGGCCCGAGATCGGCCAGGTGCCCCGCGATGAGCTCGCGGTT
Organism: Aeromicrobium sp.; assembly: GCA_025964895.1. Classification (GTDB taxonomy): domain Bacteria; phylum Actinomycetota; class Actinomycetes; order Propionibacteriales; family Nocardioidaceae; genus Aeromicrobium. The sequence goes on along the minus strand of JAOPXY010000040.1, from coordinate 31,596 downwards.
CGTTGCCGCGTCGATCGTCGACGCGAGCTGGAGGAGAGCGACATGCATGCCTTCCATGCTCCCAGGTCGGCCTGAGAGTCCGATGAACCGCGGCGACGGTCGTTAGGGTGGACGAATGCGAGCCGTCACAGTCCCGACCCCCGGCGGGGTCGACACCCTCGAGGTCGTCGATCGTCCCGTCCCCGAACCCGCTCCCGGCGAGGTGCTCATCCGGGTGACCGCCGCGGGCGTCAACCGCGCCGACATCCTGCAGCGCCAGGGTCATTACGACCCGCCTGCGGGCGCCACCGACGTGCTGGGGCTGGAGTGCTCGGGCGACATCGTCTCAGTGGGCGACGGCGTCACCGAGTTGCGACCGGGCGCGCACGTGTGCGCCCTGCTGGGCGGTGGCGGGTACGCCGAGTACGTCAGCGTGCCGGCCGGCCAGGTCGCCACGGCGCCCGAAGGCGTCTCGCTGATCGAGGCGGCCGGGCTCATGGAGGTCGCGTCGACCGTGTGGTCCAACGTGTTCATGATGGGCAAGCTGCAGCACGGCGAGACGCTGCTGGTGCACGGCGGCGGCAGCGGCATCGGGACGTTCGCGATCCAGCTGGCGAAGGCGTTCGGTGCGCGGGTCGTCGCGACGGTCGGCTCCGCGGAGAAGGCCGAGTTCTGCCGGGAGCTGGGCGCCGATCTCGTCATCAACTACCGGGAGCAGGACTTCGCGGAGGTCATGAGGGATGCCGGCGTGCGAGCCGACGTCATCCTCGACATCATCGGCGCCAAGTACCTCGCCGCGAACGTGTCGGTGCTGGCGACCGCGGGACGTCTCGTCATTATCGGCATGCAGGGTGGCGCCAAGGCCGAGCTCAACCTGGGCGCGCTGCTGGCCAAGCGCGCGGCCGTCATGGCGACGTCCCTGCGCGCCCGGCCGTCGAACGAGAAGGCGGCGATCGTGTCGGCGATGGTCGCGCAGGTGTGGCCGCTCGTGGCCCAGGGGACGGTGCGTCCCATCATCCACGCGACGTACCCGCTCGAGGACGTCCGGCAGGCGCATCAGGTCATGGAGGACTCCAGCCACACCGGCAAGATCCTCCTGACGCTCTGACCTGCGCCCGCGGTAGGCGTGGCTAGGCTGAACGGCATGACTGACAAGCCCGAGATCATCGGCCCCGACGGCCACACCGTGACCCTCCCCCCGTCCGGGACGCCCCTCGGCGACCTGGTCGAGCAGCCCGCCAAGGTCATGCGCATCGGGGCGATGATCCGGCAGCTCCTCGAGGAGGTGAAGGCGGCGCCGCTCGACGCGGCCAGCCGCAGTCGTCTGCGCACGATCCACCTGCAGTCGCTCGAGGAGCTGAAGGACGGACTCGCGCCCGAGCTCATCGACGAGCTGGAACGTCTGAGCCTGCCGTTCGACGGCGAGGCGCCGAGCGAGGGCGAGCTGCGGATCGCGCAAGCGCAGCTCGTCGGCTGGCTCGAAGGGCTCTTCCACGGCATCCAGGCGGCGCTGTACGCGCAGCAGGTGCAAGCGCAGGCCCAGTTCCAGAACATGCGGCTGGCGCTACCGGGTCCAAACGGCGCCAAAGGCGACGATCCGGATACTTCGGTAGAAACCGGCACGTCGGACGGTATGTACCTCTAGGGTGTAACTCGATGTGATCTGAAGCCGGCTCAGGGAGTGGCGCCGGCCTCGAATGGGAAGAGGGAGCCCATGACCATTGTGGTTGATCCGACGACGCCTCCGTGCGCGCATGTGCCTGAGGTCTACCAGGACGAGCTGCTGCACTCGCCACCGGCGCGGGCCGACATCACGGCCGCCCAGTGGGACGAGCTGACGGTCAAGCGCGCCTCCGCCCATCGCCAGTGCGCCGGCTGCCCGCTCATGGTCGACTGCCTCTACCGCGCCGTCGTCGAGGTCGACGTCTCCGGATTCGTCGCCTGCACGACCGAGAGCGACCGTCGCATGATCCGCCGCCAGCTCGGCATCGAGGTCCAGCAGACCGCGACGACGCCGTACGGTGCGCCCCGGATCGGCGGGGGCCCGATCAGCCACGAAGCGGTCATGGCCGCGAGGCTGGCCCACCCCAAGGACACCTGCCACCAGCTCGCCGAGCGGCTCAGCTGCTCGACGTCCACCATCAAGCGGCACCTCCGCCGGGCCCGGGAGCAGTCGGTCGTCGCGGCACCGGCCGGTGTGCCGGGTCGCCCCGCGCAGCCGAGCGTCGAGGCCGTCCTCGACTGCTTCGACGAGCTCGAAACCAGCCGCGTCGCCTGAGGCGTTCGCCATGGACAGCATCACGATCGACGTCCGCACCGGTGGCTCATCGGTCGTGCACGACCTGACCCGCGACTGCGCCGCGTTCTGCCGCGACCGCGGTGACGGGCTGCTGCACGTCTTCGTGCCGCACGCCACCGCCGGCGTCGCGATCATCGAGACCGGCGCCGGCAGCGACGACGACCTGCTGACGGCGCTCGAAGACCTGCTTCCGCGCGACGACCGGTGGATCCACCAGCACGGCACGCCGGGTCACGGCCGCGACCACGTCGTGCCGGCCTTCCTGGCCCCGTCCATGACGGTGCCGGTGCTGGCCGGACGGCTCACCCTCGGCACGTGGCAGTCGGTGTGCCTCGTCGACACCAACGTCGACAACCCCGACCGCCAGGTCCGCCTGAGCTTCCTCCCGGGGTAGCCCCCACGCCCCGACGCCTCCAGGATGTCGGCGATTTTGTACCGGTCAGGCCGAAGGACCGGTACATGTGCGCCGACATCTTCGGCGCAAGGGCCGAGAACTCACCCTTGTCCACATGCTCCGACCTCCGGGGTGCCCGTCCACAGGCGTGGTCCTCCTCGTTGCCCAGAACGTCCTGCCAGGCTGGGCTCGGAGGATGACCCGCGACGTCCTTGACACCCGCCGCCCGTTCACCCGCCGCCAGGCTCTCGCCGCCGGCATGACCGACGCGCAGCTCCGATCCAGAAGAACATTCCTCAAGCTGTTCCAGGGCGTCTACATCTCCGCCGCCGTGACGATGACGCCTCTGCTGTGGGTCTGCGCGGCGGTCCTGGCATCGCCGGCAGACGCCGTCATCAGCCACCAGACTGCCCTGCGCTTGTACGGTCTAGAGCTCGGCGGCCTGTTCCCCCTGCACGTCTCGACCCGCACCCGCACTCACGCGCGACGCGCCGACATCCGGCCGCACCAACGTCTCGCTCCCATTGCGACCCGCCTCGTGCACGGCGTCCCCGTCACGGCTCCGTTGAGGACCATCGTCGACATCGCCACGAAGGTCACGCCGGTCGAGCTCATCCAGGCCGCCGAGCACCTGATCCACCGCGGACTCGTCACGACCGACGATCTCGGCGCCTACGCGATGGCGCATCACCTCGATGGCGTCCAGCGGGTGCGGCGGGTCCTGGGCTGGATCCGCGAGGGCGTCGAGTCGCCGCGGGAGACGACGCTCCGCCTCATGATCGCCTTCTCCCGCCTGCCCGAACCCCGGTGCAATCTGGTGATCCGCGACGCGGACGGCAGGTTCCTCGCACGCGGGGACCTCGTCTATCTCGACCTCCGCATCCTCATCGAGTACGACGGGTGGCACCACGAGCGCACCGCGCACCAGCGGCAGAGCGACCTCGCGCGGCGGGAGCGGCTCGAAGCCGCCGGCTGGCGCGTCATCGTCGTGACCTCTCACGACCTGAGGACGCCGCGGGTCGTCGTGTGGCGCGTGCACCAGGCGCTCGTGGCACGGGGGCACATCGGCAACGGGCCGACGTTCTCGGTGATGTGGTCGACGTGGTTTCCGACACTCGACCCAGGCGAGGAGCCGGACCCTCAAGATGTCGGCCGATTTGTACCCCGCCACGCGGCTTGACCGTCCATTCGCGCCGACATGTTGGTGGCGCTTGCCGCAGCGTCGGGGCCCTACAGGTAGGTCTTCAGTTCTTCCACTAGGCCGTCTTCCTCGATCGATCCCGTCACGGCGTCGGCCACGGCCTTCAGGGAGTCGGGGCCTTGGCCCATGGCGACGCCGCGGCCGGCCCACTGGATCATCTCGAGGTCGTTGTTGCCGTCGCCGACGGCCAGGACGTCGGCCTGGGCGATACCGAGGCGGCCGCACAGGACGTCGAGTCCGGACGCCTTTGAGACGCCCTCCGGGGCGAGGTCGAGCCAGGCGGAGTAGCCGATGAAGTAGTTGGTGCCGGTGAGACCGAGGTCGTGGACGATCGCAGTGAACTCCTCCGGCGTGTGCTCGGTCGAGCGGATCACGACCCGCGTGACGGGTTCGGCGATCAGCGCCTCGACGTCCTCGACGACGGCCTGACCGGTGATCTCGCCCTCTGGGAACGGCCGGTTCAGGCGGAAGCCAACTCCGAGCTCCTCGACCGCGACGATCGCGTCCGGCACGAGCTCCAGCACCCGGCGCACCGCGTCGCTCGCGTCGAACGTGACCGAGTGGATGACCTCGACGGGGTCGTACGCGAACACGACGGCACCGTTGCTCGCGACCGCGTAGCCGTCGGTGAATCCGAGCTTGCCGACCGTGTCCATGACACCGGGGATCGCGCGGCCCGTCGAGATGACGGTCTCGATGCCCGCGTCGCGGATCGCGTTGACGACCTCGTGCACCGCGGCGCTCATCTGGTTGGCACCGTCGACGATCGTCCCGTCGACGTCGAGCGCGACGAGCTTGGGGCGCCAGGTCACGGCAGGGGCCTCAGAACCTCGCCGAGCAGGGGGTGCAGCGCGGCGGGCAGCCGCACCGAGCCGTCGGCCTGCTGACCGTTCTCGAGGATCGCGATGATCGTGCGCGTCATGGCGCACAGGGTGCCGTTGAGCGTCGCCGCCGGCGTCGTCCCCTCGTCACCGCGGACCCGGATGTCGAGGCGGCGGCTCTGGAACTCGGTGCAGTTGGACGCCGACGAGACCTCGCGGTACTTGCCCTGCGTCGGGATCCACGCCTCGCAGTCGAACTTGCGGATCGCCGAGAGGCCCAGGTCGCCCGAGGCGACGTCAATGACGCGGTACGGCAGCTCGAGCGCGTCGAGCCACGCCTTCTCCCAGGCGAGGATGCGCTGGTGCTCGGCGTGCGACTCCTCGAGCGTCGTGTAGACGAACATCTCGACCTTGTCGAACCAGTGCACGCGGAAGATGCCACGTGTGTCCTTGCCGTACGAGCCGGCCTCGCGGCGGAAGCACGGGCTGAACGCCGCGTACCGGCGAGGCAGCGACTCCAGCGGCAGGATCTCATCGGAGTGGTACGCCGCCATCGGCACCTCCGACGTGCCGACGAGGTACAGGCCGTCCTTCTCCAGGTGGTAGACGTCGTCGGCGGCCTGGCCGAGGAATCCGGTGCCCTCCATCGCCCGCTCGTTGACCAGCGCCGGCGGGATCATCGGCGTGAAGCCCCACTCGGCGGCCTTGCTCATCGCGAGCTGCGTGAGCGCGAGCTCGAGCTGCGCGCCGACGCCGGTCAGGAAGTAGAAGCGCGAGCCGCTGACCTTGGCGCCGCGCTCGACGTCGATCGCGCCGAGCAGCTGCCCGAGCTCGAGGTGGTCGCGCGGCTCGAAGCCCTCGGCCGCGAAGTCGCGCGGGGTGCCGATGACCTCGAGCACCTCGAAGTCATCCTCGCCACCCTGCGGCGCGTCGGCCGAGGCGAGGTTCGGCAGCGTCTTCATAAGCCGCTCGAACGTCTCGCCGGCCTCGGTCTGCGCGGCCTCGGCGTCCTTGACCTGTTGGCTGAGCTCCTTGGTGCGGGCGAGAAGCTGCTGCTTCTCGTCGCCCTGTGCCTTCGGGATGAGCTTGCCGAGATTCTTCTGCTCGCCGCGCACGGCCTCGAAGGCGACGATGGACGACCGGCGCTGCTCGTCGGCGCTGATCAGCTCGTCGACGAGCTCGGTCGGCAGTCCGCGTCGCTGCTGGGCAGCCCGCACGGCATCGGGGTCATCTCTGAGAATCCGGGCGTCGATCACCGTGCCAGCCTATCGTCCGGCATGCGCCGGGCTGCCTTAGAGTTGACCGACCCCTGAGGAGGAGCCGATGACGTTCGACCTGCGTCGCGCCGAGCCGGGCCGACCGTCCGTCATCGCGTGGCTGATCGCGGTACCGGCCGTCGTGTTCGCGTTCCTCGTCGTGTGCATCACGACCGACACGTCGGCGATCCTGCGGCTCGACGCCCACGTCGCAAAGTGGGCACACGGCGTCTCGTCCGGGCGCGACACCTTCGTGGACGTCCTCGAGGTCGTCGCGGTCGTGTTCAGCAACATCGGCGTCGGCATCGCGCTGGCGGTGCTGGCGGTCTATTCGCTGATGCGGCGCGAGCGAGCCGTCGCCCTCTGGATGCTGCTGTGCGCAGTCGTCGTGCTGGGCGGCAACGTCCTGCTCAAGCTCATCTTCACGCGCGGCCGTCCGACGTTCGCCGATCCGCTGTACGAGGTGGGCGGGTACTCGTTCCCCAGCGGCCACTCCGCGGGCGCGGGCATGTTCTTCACCGTCGCGATCCTCGTCACGATCGTCCTGACCGGACGCGGGCTGAAACGGCGGGTCATCTGCACGATCCTCGTCGCGCTGGCCCTCGCCGTCGGGGCCGACCGCATCTTCTTGGGCGTGCACTACCTCAGCGACGTCGTCGCGGGGCTCACGTTCGGCATGGCCACCACGATCGGCCTGTGGGTGCTGGTCGTGTCGAGCTCGACGCGGCTGCCGCACGAGCTGGCCGTCATCACCGGATCGGGCCGCCGCCGTGCGGCCGTCGTCATCAACCCGTCGAAGATCGGGGACGTCGAGGACTTCAAGTCGCGCGTGCGCGCCGTCGCGGAGATCTCCGGGTGGACCGAGCCGATCTGGTTCGAGACGACGATCGAGGACCCGGGGCACGGACAGGCCAATGCCGCGCTGCACGAGGAGGTCGACCTCATCATCGCCGCCGGCGGCGACGGCACCGTCCGCGCCGTGTGCGAGGAGGTCGCCCGCACCGGCGTCGCGGTCGGCATCCTGCCCCACGGCACCGGCAACCTGCTGGCCCGCAACCTCGGCATCCCGCTCAACACGCGCGACGCCCTCGACGTCGCCTTCGGCGGCCAGGACCGGGCGATCGACCTGTCGACGCTGAAGACCGACACCGGCACCAACACGACGTTCCTCGTCATGGCCGGGCTCGGCATGGACGCGGCGATCATGACCGGCGTCAACGACCAGCTCAAGAGCAAGGTCGGCTGGCTCGCGTACTTCGTCAGCGGCGTGAAGGCGGCCCGCTTCCCGGCCATGAAGGTCAAGATCGCGGTCGACGGCGGCGAGTTCAAGAAGTTCCGCGCCCGCACCGTCGTCGTCGGCAACGTCGGCTTCCTGCAGGGCGGCATCCCGCTGCTGCCGGACGCGCAGATCGACGACGGCCTGCTCGACGTCGTCGTCATCGCGCCGAAGCGGTTCATCGGCTGGCTCGCGATCATCGTGCGGGTCGTCGGACGCCAGAAGCGCACCAACGACCGGCTCGACCGCATGACCGGCAGCTCGGTGCACATCAGGGCCGAGAAGATGATGCCCATGCAGCTCGACGGCGACCCGGTCGGCGAGGGCCAGGAGATCCGCGCCCAGGTGCAGCCGGGCGTGCTGCTCGTCCGCGTGCCCGTGGCCCCCGCTTCGGCGTAGGCGTCACCCGACGCGATAGGTCAGGTGCGTCGCCTGCGGCGTGGAGACCGTGCCAGTCAGCTCGAGCGCGGTGCGTGGGACGTCGGCCCACAGGGGCGTCCCTCCACCGAGGATCAGTGGCGAGACATGCAGGACGAGCTCGTCGGCGAGACCCGCGGCGATCGTACTTGCGCACAGTGCACCTCCGCCCATCACCGAGACGTCCTTGTCGCCCGCGGCGGCCGCCGCCTGCTCGATCGCCGACGCGAGCCCGTCCGTCACGACCGTGAAGTGCTCGGCGAGCCGGATGTGATCGGGCCGCGTGCTCGTGACGACGAAGCACGGCGGCGTCGCGGACGGGTCGGTGCGCGCGCCGTAGCCGACCGCGTCGCCCCAGCCCTGGGGCCCGTCGACGGTGTCGAACGTCCGCCGCCCCATCACGACCGCGCCGGTGGGGTCGAACGCCCGCTGGAGCACCTCGCGGTCGGCCTCGTCACCCTCCAGCGCCCAGCGGTGCAGGTCCAGGCCGTCGATGCCGAGACCGTGGTCGACGTCGGCGCCGGGAGCCGTCACGAAGCCGTCGATCGACATCGTGATGTCGACGACGACGCTCACAGCGACTTCAGCACGTCGTCGAGGCGCTCGTAGCCCTCGTTGACGCCGTGGTCCATGCCACTGGCGAGCATGCCGTCGCGGTCCTCGGTGGTCGTGAACACCGAGACGCCGTGCGCGCGGGTTCGTCCGTCGCCGAGGTCCTCGAGGCGCATCGACTCGAACGAGACGTGGCCGGGGAGGCCCAGCCACTCGAACGTCCGCAGGGTCAGCGCCGGGGTCGGGTCGCCGTGGAAGGTGCCGCGGAACCCGAACTCGTCGCCCGCCGGATTGCGTTGGACGAGGGTCCACGTGCCGCCGTGGCGGGCGTCGCTGGTGACCTCGACGTTGTCGTAGCCGTGGGGCCCGATCCACTGGGCGACGAGCTCGGGCTCGTTCATCGCGCGGAAGACGGTGGCGACGGGGTGGGCGAAGTCGCGCACGATCGTGATCGCGTGCGTGCCGGTTGCGTCGATCTGGGCGTCGGTGCTCTTGCTGGTGCTCATGGAGCTCTCCTTAGTCGGGTTCAGCCGAGTCGGGATCAGTCGAGTGAGTCGAGCAGCTCGTCGAGGCGGTCGTAGCTTTCGGACCAGTAGGTCCGGTAGTCGGCCATCCACGCCGTGGCGTCCCTGAGCGGCGCGGCCTCGAGCCTGCTGAGGCGCATCGTGCCCTGCCGTGTACGGGAGATCAGCCCGGCCACCTCCAGCACCTTGAGGTGCTTGGATATCGCCGGCTGCGACATCGTGAACAGCGCCGTCAGTTCGCCGACGTTGGCGTCGGTCGTGGCCAGGTGGGCCAAGATCGCGCGCCGCGTGCGGTCGGCGAGGGCACCGAACACGAGGTCTAGCTGCTCCTCACTCATAACCAGTCCTTTATGTAATGTGATGGTTATAGAACAGCACGGATGCGCGTCGCCGTCAACCCCCGTTCGACGGGGTCAGACGCTGAAGGCGTCGATCTCGGCGAGGACGGACGCCTTCAGGTCGTCCGGGGCGAACGAGTACCGCACCGAGGCGCGGGCCAGGTCGGCGACTCCGGCGTCGTCGAGGCCCAGCAGGTCGCGGGCGATCTCGTACTCGGTGGCCAGCGTCGTCGAGAACATCGGCGGGTCGTCGGAGTTGATCGAGACGGGGACGCCGGCGGCCACGAGCGTCGCCAGCGGGTGCTCGTCCATCGACGGCACCGAGCGGGTGCACACGTTCGAGGTGGGCGAGATCTCGAGCATGATGTCGTGCTCGGCGAGGTATGCCATGAGCTCGGGATCCTGCGCGGCCGTGATGCCGTGGCCGATGCGCTCGGCACCCAGCTCGCGGATCGCGTCCCAGATCGTCGCGGGACCCGTCGACTCGCCGGCGTGCGGCAGGCTGTGCAGCCCCGCCGCCCGGGCCTGGTCGAAGTGCGGGGCGAACTGGGGCCGCGGCACGCCGATCTCCGGGCCGCCCAGGCCGAAGCCGATGAGACCGTCCGGCTGCAGCCGCAGGGCGACGTCGAGCGTCACGTCGGCCGCCGGCACTCCCGACTCGCCCGGGATGTCGAAGATCCACCGCATCTCGATCCCGAAGTCGGCGGCGGCGCGGCGCCGGGCGTCCTCGATGGCTTCGACGTACGCCTCGGCGGCGATGCCCACCGCCATCGACGTGTACGGCGTGCAGGTCAGCTCGACGTAACGGACGTTCTGCGCGGCGAGGTCGCGGGCGACGTCGTGGGTCAGGGTCCACAGGTCGTCGGGCGTCCGCAGCAGATCGACCGTGGCCAGGTACACCTCGATGAAGTGGGCGAAGTCGGTGAACGTGAAGAAGGACGCCAACGCATCGCGATCGGTCGGCACGCGCGTCGAACCCGCGTGCCGACCGGCAAGCTTCGCGACAGTGTCCATCGACGCCGATCCGACGTGGTGGACGTGCAGCTCGGCCTTGGGCAGATCACGTTCGAAGGACATGGGTGAAGGCTAGCGGGGCCACAACTCCCCCGTCAGCGGGCGGGAAGTACCCCCTCGAGGGGCGGGAAGTACCCCCTCAGCGTGGTGGGTGGTCAGGCGTCGGTGAAGTGCTGGCGGTCGACGACGGAGCCGCGGTCGGCGAAGTCGATGTCGACCGTGACGAGCACCTGATCGTCGAGGGACAGCTCGACCCGGTTCTCCTCCGCGGTGAGGTTGCCCGCGGTGCCCTCGTCGAGCCACGTCGTCGAGCCGATGACGCTGATCAGCGCGACCCTGGCGCCGTTGTCGCGCTGCCCGCGGAACACCACCGGGCCCGGTCCGGAGTCACGGATGACGAGTGCCGTGCGGCTCACGAGCGGGTGGTCGACCGTGACCGTGAGGTCCTCGGCACCGCCGGCGCGCCCGAAGGTCCACTTCTCGTCGCCGGAGAGCTGGGTCTCCCCGCTCTCGCCGCCGGCGGTCTTCCACGTCACGGTGATCACCCCACGATGTTGACACGTCCCGCCTGCTACGTCACACGAACCCTCCACACACGATTCACGCTTGGGCCGTGTGACTTTAAATAAAACCGGAAATGGAAGGCGATTCGGGACCCCGTTCACGTCTTGAACTATCACGGAGCCCGTGTTAGACACATTGGACTGACGTACCAGAAAGCTCCCCTCATGCTTCCACCTACCCTTCTCTTCGGCGCCTCGCGAGCGCTTCACCGCGGCCCGTGATGGAGTCGCTCAAACGGGGCGCGGCGCACGCGCGCATCACGTCGATGGCCAAGGCCGCCCACGAGAACGCGCTGCTGGTGCGCGGCGAGCCGGGCATCGGCAAGTCGCACCTGCTCGGGTCGATCGCGGACGATCTCGACCTGACGACCGTCATCGTCCGCATCAATCCCGGCGAGCGACCCTTCGCCCTCTCCGGCATCTCGACGATCCTGGCCGGGCTGCGCCGTGACGGCGTCACCGAGTTCGGCGGACGGTTCACGCTGCGGTCGGACGACCCCGACCAGCTGTTCGCGGCCGCCCACGACCTCATCAGCCTGATCCAGGGCTTCAAGCTCTCTCCGACCCTCCTGATGGTGGACGACATCGATCTCGCCGACGCGCAGAGCCTCGCGCTGATCGGCATCATGGCGGGCCGGCTCGCGAGCACGGGACTGCGCCTCGTCATGACCGCGGGCACCATCGCGGCCGGCAGCCCGCTCGCGGCGATACCGACGATCCGGCTGTCACCGCTGAGCACGGCGGACCTCGTCGAGCTGGGTGAGAGCTACGCGGTCGACGCCGACGTGTCGACGCTGCGCATCCTGGCGCGATTCAGCGCCGGCAATCCGCGCGTCCTCGTGGAGGCCCTCCGACTCGTCGATCCCGAGCAGCTCACCGGAGCAGCGTGGCTCATGCTGCCGCCCCGCTTCAACCACGCACTGCGCCAGATCGCCGCCCCGCAGCTGGAGTCGCTCACCGCGAGCCGGCGCGAGATCCTCGGTTTCGCCTCCCTCGCGCCACTGTGGCACGTCGGAGCCATCGCCGATGCCGGTCTCGAGACCGCCGACGAGGTGGAGGACCTCGTCAACGACGGGATCCTGCGGCGGCAGGGTCCCTTCGTCAGCTTCAACGACGACCGCCTGCGCACCTACATCCACTGGTCCAGCGACACCCACGCGCGGCGCGAGCGGCACGCGGCGCTCGAGCAGAGCCATCTCGCACATGACGACGCCCTCGCGGCGTGGCACCGCAGCTTCACGGTGTACGACAAGACCGGCATCGACGATCTGCTCCGCGGGGCCACCGAGCTCGTGCGCCTGCACCGCCTCGACGGGGGGATCGAGCTCGCCGAGCGGGCGCTGCGCAAGTCCGACCGCATCGAGGACCACCTCCCCCGGGTCATCGAGCTGTGCGAGGAGCTGCTGCGCGCCGGCGAGGTCGCCCTCGCCGCCCGGTACAGCCGGCCCGTCCGTCCCGACGCCGTGCAGTCGATCCACGCCCTTCGCCTGGCGTCGTTCGGCCTCGTCGCCCAGATGTTCCAGTACCAGCGGATCGCCGACGACGAGGTGCGCGCGCTCGTCGGGCTGCACGCGCAGGCCGACCCGGACGGCGCCGCCCGTCTCCTGACCCTCGCTGCCTGCTTCCGCGCGGAGCGCTGGGAGACCGACGAGTCGCGCAGCCTCCTGCAGGACTTCCCGCACGTCGAGGACCGCGTCGACCCGGCGACCGCCCGCCTGATCGGGGCGATCCGCGCCGGCGTCGACGCCCTCGAGGGAGTCCCCCGGTTCGAGCCCGTGGCGCTTGCCGAGCTGCCCGACGTGAAGCTCCACTCGCCCGCAGAGCTGCTGATCCACGCCTACCGGCTGACCCATCTCGAGCGCTACGACGATGCCCGCCTGATGCTTACGACGGTGCTCAACCACCCCCGCTCGGTCGACCACGTCTGGACCAATCTGGCTCGCTTCGCTCTCATCACGAATGAGATCGGCGCGGGACAGTTTCGGCGGGCGCGCGCCGCGATCGAGGCATGGTCCGACGACACCCCCGGCATGAGCCGCCGGTCCTCGTTGTTCACGTACGTCCACGCCTGGCGCAGCAGCACGCTCGGACGGATCGACGAGGCCGCCGCTCAGGTGGACCAGTGCCTCGCGCTCGCCTCGCAGGAGGGATCGCCGGCCGCACGCGCCAAGGCCCTCGCACTGCGCGGCACGCTGGCCCTCGTGACGGGCGACCCGGAGGCCGCCGTCGTCGTGATGCGCCAGGTGAGCGGCTTCGCCGGACGATTCCGCAACCCCACGATGCTGCGGCACTGGGCCGACTACGTCGAGGCCTGCCACCTGACGGGCCGACATAGGGAGGCCGACGCGGTCGTGGCGGCGCTCGAGCGCCGGCTCGAGTCGCACCAGAGCCGCTGGGGCCAGCTCGCGCTGGCGCGCGCCAGGGCCGTCGTCGCCCCGGACGACGCCGCGATCCAGGCGTTCAGCGCCGCCCTGATGATGTTCGGCTCTACCGAGTCCCCCTACGAGCGGGCCCGGACGCTGTCGGCGATGGCCGACCGGCAGAACGCCCTCGGCCTGGCCCACGAGGCGCGGCGCACCCGCAGCATCATGATGGAGGCCTTCGACGCCGCCGGGGTCATCGGCTGGCCGGGCCTGAAGGCCGCCGACCCGGCCGAGGACGAGGAGGAGAACATCTTGATGCTCCTGTCGGAGGAGGAGCTCGCGATCGCCCGCCAGGTGCAGGAGGGCATGCGCAATCGGGAGATCGCCGAGTCGCTGTACCTGTCGGTCCGCACCGTCGAGCTGCGTCTCACCCACATCTACCGAACGCTGGGCGTCCGCTCCCGGTCGCATCTCGTCGCCGAGCTCGCCAGGCTCGAGTCGGCCCAGCCCGGGAGCGGCCCCAACCAACGCTGACCGGCGTGACGATCAGCGTCGGACGGGGCTGCTCCATACACCGTTCGACGAGCCCACGATCGCGGTGCGCAGCGCCTTGAGGCACAGCGCCGCGTCGAGCACCCGCAGCACCGGGAACGCCGGCGCGAACGCCAGGTAGCGGAGCTGGCGCGTCACGATCGCCGTGTAGATCGTGAGCACGAGATCCGGCACGAGCACGCCCAGGATCAACGCCGGCAGAGGCAGGACGGCATCGATCTGCGACAGCACGCCATGGGGGTCGAAGCCCAGCGCGAGCAGCACCGACGCGGTGGCCAGCAGCGCCATGACGGGCACCAGCAGAAGCAGTAAGACGCTGCTCATCAGCACCTCGAACGCGAAGATCACCACGCCGATCCAGAACGTCCTGAGCTGGACGCGGTGGCGCATCAGCGTCTGCCAGAAGCCCAGGCTCCAGCGGTGCATCTGCTTGCGGTAGTCCACCAACGTGTCCGGGTCCTGGGTGTAGGCGTGGGCGCGCGTCGGGTCGAACGCGACCCGGCCGAGCCGCTTGGAGTGGATCTCGAACGTCATGTTGTAGTCCTCGATCGCGAGCCCCGGGGCGCTGATCTCGACACGGTCGAGGATGCTGGTGCGGTACATGCTGGCGAATCCGGGGACGATCGACACGGCGTTCGCCATGCGCGCGGCCTGCCCGAACTTGTGCAGCGTCTGCACCGCGACGTACGTCCGCTCGCGGTGGGCCAGCAGCAGGCTGCCTATGTGGGTCGTGGGCCGGTCGTCGACCAGGGTCAGCGCCCGGCCAGCGACGGCGACGACGTCGCGGTGGTTGAACAACGGCAGCCCCGTGCTGAGGTAGTCCGGGGCGGGCAGGGTGTCGGCGTCCAGCAGCATGACGATCGCAAAGCGTGACGGCAGGTCGAAGTGCCGGATCCCCGCCTCGAGCGCTCCTGCCTTGCCGCGGTTGCGCGTGAGCTCGAGGACCCGCGCGCCGTGGGCCCGGGCGATGTCCACCGTCCGATCGGTCGACGCGTCGGAGACCACGAACAGCTGGCGGGGACCGACGATCCGCAGCGCCGCCTCGAGGGTCGCGGGGAGAACGAGCTCCTCGTTGCGGGCCGCGATGAGGATCGCGACGTCGTCGGGAGTCCAGTGCGTGCCGTCCCACGTCTCGGACCACGCCCACGGGAACTGCTGGATGATCCGGCGGCCGACACCGACCGCGGCCCACCACATCGTGCTCAACCCGAGCACGAGCACGAACGTGACGACGAACCACAGCATGACGGCAGTGACCTCCCTTGAGACGCCGACGATACCTCTCTAATACCAGCGCCATTCCGCAACCGGTGTGGGCGTCCCGACACGTCCGATGCGGTTCCGCAGCGCTCCGCATGCGGACCGTTGCGGGCTTCCGTAGGGGTTGGTCATTTCGATTGCAGCGACCTCATGGCGAGATCACAGTTCCCATCAGAGTCGGGTCTCACCGACCAGATCAGCGGCACTCCCAAGTCCCTGACAACACCTGTCCCACTCACCATTCGTCCCCCGCAGGGAGCAGCTCTCATGGCCATCATCGACACCTCCACCCGAGGCACCATCGCACCGCTCGTCGCACCCCCCGTGTCCCTCCACGACTCCCGTCACGCGCCTCGGAGAGGGTCTTTCGACACCGATGTCGCGATCCTCGGACTCGGCTACGTCGGACTGCCCACGGCCCTGGCCTACCAGGCCGCCGGCAGCAGCGTGCTTGGCATCGACATCTCCGCCGGTCGGCTCGGCGACATCCGCGCGGGGGCGGTGGACCTGATCCCCCGCGACCGCGAGCGCCTGCACGAGGCCCTGGGCGCGGAGACGATCGAGCTGACCGGCGACCTGTCGCAGCTGTCCCGTGCCCGTGCCGTCGTGGTGTGCGTGCCGACACCGGTCGACCGGTATCTCGTGCCCGACCTGACGATGCTGCGCGCCGCGTGCGCCGCCGTCGTCGACCACGCGGTGCCCGGGCAGCTGCTCATGCTGACGTCGACGACGTACGTGGGCTGCACCGCCGACATGTTGCTGGACCCCATCACGCGCAAGGGCATGGTGGCCGGCCGCGACATCTTCATCGCCTTCAGCGCCGAGCGGATCGACCCCGGTCAGGAGTCGGTCTCCCAGGAGGCCGTGCCGCGCGTCGTGGGCGGCGCGTCGGCGGCGTGCGTCGGCCGGGCCGCCGAGGTGCTCGGCGCGTACGCCCACGAGGTCCACCCCGTCCCGTCGCTCGGCACCGCCGAGATGACCAAGCTCTTGGAGAACACGTTTCGCGCCGTCAACATCGCGCTGGTCAACGAGTTCGCCGACATCTGCCGCACGCTGGACATCGAGGTGATGGACGTCATCGAGGCGGCCGCCACCAAGCCGTACGGGTACATGCCGTTCACCCCGAGCGCCGGCGTCGGTGGCCACTGCATCCCGTGCGACCCGCACTACCTGCTGTGGCAGCTGCGCAAGGACCGGGTCGAGGCGCCCATGATCGGACAGGCGATGCAGAGCATCGCGAACCGTCCCACCCACGTCGTCGAGCGCATCCGCGAGCTGCTGTCGGAGCGCGGCCGCAGCCTCACCGGGTCCCGCGTCCTGGTATCCGGCGTCGCCTACAAGCCCGGGGTCGCCGATCTGCGCGAGTCGCCGGCGCTGGAGATCATGCAGCGGCTGCGCGCGCTGGGCGCGTCGGTCGGCTACGTCGACCCGCACATCCCCCGCCTGATGCTGGACGGCGTCGAGATGCGGCCGGTCCAGAATCCCGCGACGTTCCATCCCACCCTCGTCCTGCTGCACACCGCTCACCCCGAGGCGTCGCTGGACTGGATCCGTCCCGATCAGCTGGTCCTCGACGCGACGTACCGCGCCACGGGCATCACCAACCGGGTGACGCTGTGAAGCGCCCGGGCAGCCGGACCGTCGTCACCGGCGGTGCGGGCTTCATCGGCAGCCACCTGGTCGAGCTGCTCTTGCGCCGCGGCGACGAGGTCATCGTCATCGACGACCTGTCGACCGGCAGCATGCGCAACCTCTCAGCGATCGCCGACCACCCGCGCCTGCACGTGGTCGTGGGATCGGTGACCGATCCCGTCGCGGTGTGCCAGGCCACGCGTGGCGCCGATCGCATCTTCCACCTCGCCGCGGCGGTGGGCGTCAACCTGATCGTCGACTCCCCGCTGTCGAGCCTGCGCACCAACATCCACGGCACGGAGGCCGTGCTCGACGCCGCCCTTGAGACCGGCGCGGAGGTGCTGCTGGCGTCGACCAGCGAGATCTACGGCAAGAACACCGCCGACCGGCTGTCCGAGGACGCCGATCGCATCTTGGGCTCGCCGCTGTTGTCGCGGTGGTCGTACGCGGCGGCCAAGGGCATCGACGAGGCCTTCGCCCACGCGTACTGGAACCAGCTCGGGCTGCAGGTCACGATCGTCCGCCTGTTCAACACGTGCGGTCCCCGCCAGACGGGCCGCTACGGGATGGTCGTCCCGCGGCTCGTGTCGCAGGCGCTGCGCGGCGAGGCGCTGACGGTGTTCGGCGACGGGCGCCAGACGAGGTGCTTCTCGTACGTCGGCGACGTCGTGCCGGCGATGGTCGACCTGCTGGAGTGCAGGCAGACGAGGGGGCTCGCGTTCAACCTGGGCGGCGCCCAGGAGATCAGCATCCTCGACCTGGCGCAGCTCGTCATCGACGTCACGGGCAGCCCGAGCTCCATCGTGCTCGTCCCGTACGAGGAGGCGTACTCAGCCGGATACGAGGACATGCGCCGCCGCGTGCCGGACAACCGCCGGTCCGAGGCGATGGTCGGGTACGTCCCGCACACACCGCTCGCGGAAATGATCGGACGCGTCGCGGACAGCATCGCGGGCGTCGCCGCCGATCCGTTCCCCGCGCCGGTCAAGCTGCTCGAGACGCAGGTCCCCTGATGTGCGGCATCGTCGCCGGCCGCACGGTGCGGCCGGTCGGGACGTACCTCGTCGAGGCGCTCGGGCGCCTCGAGTACCGAGGCTACGACTCGGCCGGCATCGCCACCGTCGATGACGCCGAGCAGCTGCTGACGATCAAGACCGTCGACCGGGTCGACGACCTGGGCCGTCAGGTCGCCCTCGAGCCTCGGCTCTGGCGCGCGACCCACGGCATCGGGCACACCCGATGGGCCACGCACGGCGCGGTGTCGGTGCGCAACGCCCACCCGCACACCGACTGCCACGGGCGGATCGCGATCGTCCACAACGGCGTGGTGGCCAACGCGGACGCCTTGAGGGCCGAGCTGGTGGCGGGAGGTCATCTCCTGACCAGCGACGTCGACAGCGAGGTCATCGCGCACCTCGTCGAGACGCACCTGGCCCGGCACGACCTGCACACCAGTGTGGAGCTGACGGTCAACCGGCTCGAGGGGTCATGGGCCATCGTGGTGCTCGACGTCCGAACCGGCGGTCTCGTGGCGGCCGCGCACCAGTCACCCCTGGTCATGGCGCGGTCGTCGCACGGCGATTTCGTGGCCAGCGACATCAGCGCGATCGCCGACTGGGTCGATGAGTTCCGTGTCCTGGAGGACGGCGACGTCGTGCAGGTCTCCCCTGTCGCCCGGTGGCGCCGCCGCGGTGTCCCGGTGCTGGCCAGCGAGCTGCGTCCGTGCACCGTCCAGCCCGGCGACCTGAGCCTCGGCCGGTACCCGGACTTCATGTCCAAGGAGATCGACGAGCAGCCCGCCGTCGCCGAACGCGTCCTCGACGCGTGGGCCACGGGAGCCTCGGGGCCGGATCTGTGGCGGTCCCTCGCGCTGCCCCCGTTCCGGCGGGTCGCGGTGCTGGGCTGCGGCACGTCGCTCAACGCGGGTCGCGCGATCGCCGGCATCCTCGGCCGGGTCGGCAACGTGCCGCACCAGGAGATCATCGCCAGCGAGGCGTCCGACGCGGTGCTGGAACCCGGCACCCTGCTGATCGCGCTCAGCCAGTCGGGAGAGACTGCCGACGTGCTGCGCGGGCTCGATGCGCTCGAGCCCGCCGGCGCGTCGGTGCTGGCGATCACCAACAACGAGCACTCGGCGCTGGGGCGGCGGGCCGACGCCGTCATGGCGTGCCACGCCGGCACCGAGGTCGGGGTCGCGGCGTCAAAGACGTTCACCGCCCAGCTGTTGACCGGCGCCTGCGTGGCCGTCTCGGCGCTCGTCGCGCACGGACGGCTCGACCCCTTCGACGCGCAGCGGCTCACGAGCGACCTCAAGCGCGTGCCCGAGCTGCTCAGCCAGGCGCTCGCGGCCTCGCGGCGCAGCGTGCCGCCCCTCGTGGACGGCATGACCGAGGCGCGGGGGTTCGTGTTCCTCGGCCGCGGTGCAGCGACCGTCTTCGCCGACGAGGGCGCCCTCAAGCTCAAGGAGCTCACGTACCGGTGGGCCGAGAGCTATCCCGCCGGCGAGCTCAAGCACGGTCCGCTGGCCCTCGTCGAGGAAGGCACGCCGGTCATCGTCGTGGGCGACCAGGACGATCGGCTCGCCGCCAGCATCGCCGAGGTGCGGGCCCGGGGCGGTCTCGTGACGCAGATCGGCGGCCCGGCCGCGGACATCCCCGCGCTCGGCCACAGCACCGATCCGTACGCCGTCGCCGGCCTTCCGTGGTGCGGCCCGCTGGAGTCGGTCGTGGCCCTGCAGACGCTGGCCCGCGAGCTCGCCGTCGCGCTCGGGCGCGACGTCGACAAGCCCCGCAACCTCGCCAAATCCGTCACCGTCGAATAGGAACCGCCATGTCCACCACCTCTCGTTTCCGGCGAACGGTCGCCGCGCTCGCGTCCGCGGCGTCGCTCGTCCTCGCCTGCGCCACCATCACGGCCGTGCTGCCCGCCACGCCGGCCTCGGCCGCCACGGGACCTCGCACGGTCGTGAGCCTGACATTCGACGACGCCAACGCCAACCAGAAGACGGCCGCGACGATCCTCGATCGGTACAACCTCGACGGGACGTTCTACGTGCCGTCCGGCTACGTCGGCGCCCCCGGGTACATGACCCTCGCGGACCTGCAGGCCCTCCGGGCCGCCGGGCACGAGATCGGCGGACACACCGTGAGCCACCCGGACCTGCCGACGCTTCCCGCGGACGAGGCCAAGCGGCAGATTTGCAACGACCGGGCGTGGCTGCTCGCGCAGGGATTCCCCGTGCGCAGCTTCGCGTACCCGTTCGCGAGCCTTAACGCGTCGGTCAAGACGATCGTCGCGGGCTGCGGCTACAACAGCGCCCGCGGCCTCGGCGACCTCCGCTCCCCGTCCAGCTGCTCGGGCTGTGCCGTCGCCGAGACGCTGCCGCCCGCGGACGCCTTCGAGACGCGGGCGCCCGACCAGGTCGAGACGAGCTGGACGTTGAAGAACCTGCAGGACCTCGTGACCCGCGCCGAGACGCGCGGCGGCTGGGTGCAGATCACGTTCCACAACGTGTGCGCGAGCGGCTGCGACATCTCCGTGACTCCCACGGTGCTCGACCAGTTCGCCTCGTGGCTCAAGGCCCGCACCACGGCGTCCACGCGCAACACGCAGGTGCTGACCGTCGGCGACGCGGTGGGCGGCGCGGTCAAGCCGGCCGTCAACGGACCGCCGGCGCCCGGTCCCGTCGGACCCGGTGTCAACGCCGTCGTCAACCCGGGCCTCGAGACGCTCGACGCCGACGGCACCCCGTCGTGCTGGATGCCGGGCGGGTACGGCACCAACACCGCCGCGCTGACCACCGCCACGCCGGGACGTTCCGGGGCCCGCGCCGGCCAGGTGACCGTCTCCGGCTACGTCGACGGTGACGCGAAGTGGCTCCCGCGGTTCGACTCCGGCGGCTGCAGCCCGTCCGTCGCGGCGGGGCACACCTACTCGCTGCGCTCCTGGTACACCTCGACCGGGGCGACCCAGTTCGCGGTCTACCTGCGCGACGCGCAGGGCACGTGGCACTACTGGACGTCCAGCCCGTGGTTCGGTGCGGCGTCCGCCTACACGCAGGCGGTGTGGACGACGCCGACGATCCCGGACGGCATGACGGGCATCAGCTTCGGCCTGAGCGTGTTCGGCAACGGGACGCTGCGCACCGACGACGTCGCGATGTACGACACGGTCGGGGCACCGGCGACCACGATGGGCGCCGCCACCGCGGTCACGCCCCTCGTCGCGCCGCGGGTCAGCCGCGTCGTCGAGGCGCCGTCGGCGGACCTGGAGCGATGACCCGTGGGCCGGATGCTCGTGCTGACCGCGGCGGTGGCTGCCCTCCTCGCCGTGACGACCGACGCAGGAGCCGGCGGCGAGCACCCGTGGCACACCGACATCGTCACGACGACGTTCTGGGTCGGTGAGCTCTTCGACCCGGCCGCCGAGGACGGCAGCCAGGTGATCTCGACGTACGACGACGACTGGCTCGGCAGCTACGGCGGCTGCGACGGCGTCGTCGACGCGGACGGCCGGTGCGGCACCGAGCCGCGCACCTCGGACAACGACTACTTCCCGACCGCCATGACGCCGTTGCAGAACCCCTTCTACCTGGACCTGCCCTTCGACGACGTCAACGACGACCTCGCGTTCCTGCTGCGCGGATTGGTCGTGCCGTGGGCCCGTGAGCTGCCGTACGCGGCCTTGGTCCACGACCCGCGGATGAGCCTCATGAAGAACCGGTGGGTGCACGTGCGCCACGGCGACCGCGAGTGCTTCGGACAGATCGAGGACGCGGGCCCCGGGGAGTACCACGACGTCGCGTACGTCTTCGGCACCGACGACGCGCGGCCCGCCAACGCACGGTACAACGGGGCGGGCATGGACGTGTCGCCGGCCATGAACGGCTGCCTCGGGCTCAGCGAGCTCGACGGCGAGAGCGACCGCGTCGACTGGCGGTTCGTCGACGCCGACGACGTCCCGGACGGCCCGTGGAAGAAGGTGATTACCGACACCCCGGTGCGCTGAGCTCCCACCCACGCCACATCGTCACGCCGATTTACCCTTTTGCGACGGCGCCGACGGTGCCTATGGTCGACCCATGTTCTCTTTCCGAGCACCATGGGTCATTGGCCTGCTCGCGCTCGTCGTCGCGGCCACGACCGTCCTCACGACCATCGGGCCCGCGCAGGCCAAGGACCGCGGCACGCGGTACCCGTGGCACACCAACATCGTCGCGACGACGTTCTGGGTCGGCGAGATCTTCGACGCGAACGCCGCGGACGGCAGCCAGATGCTCTCCACTTACGACGACAACTGGTTCCGCAGCTATGGCGGTTGCGACGGTCGCGTCGTCCGCGGCGACTGCCGCACCGAGCGCCGCACGGCGGCCAACGACTACTTCCCCACGGCGATCACGCCCCGTGAGAACCCGTTCTACCTCGACCTGCCGTACGACGACCTCAACGACAAGATCGGCCGGGCCCGGCGCAGCAAGGTCATCCCGTGGATCCGCGCCCGCCCGTGGCTGACGTTGGCCCGCCGGGGCGACAGCGTCATGAAGAACCGGTGGGTGAAGATCACCCGCAAGGGCCGCACCTGCTACGGCCAGATCCAGGACGCCGGACCCGGCACGTACCACGACGCGAAGTACGTCTTCGGCCGCGGCAACCACCGCCCCGCGAACAAGCGCTACAACAACGCCGGCATGGACGTGTCGCCCGCGCTCAACGGCTGCCTGCGGTTCGCGGAGCTCGACGGCCAGAACGACCGCGTCAGCTGGCGCTTCGTCGACGCCGTCGACGTCCCGCCCGGACCCTGGACCCGCGTCGTCACCCGCTGACCCCGCGGTGCGTGAGGCAGGAGGTCAGCTGCCGGGGACGATCGCGGCGATGATCGTGCCGTCGGCGCGACGACGTCCGGGGACCGGCTCCGGCTGGCCCTCCAGGCGCGGACCCTGGCCGTCGAGCGCGATCGAGACGGGGTCGCCGGGGACGACCGTGACCTCCTGGCCGCGCACGACGAGGGTGGCTGACTTCCCGTCCTCGACCTCCAGGTCGATCCGGTCGGGCAGCACCGAGACCCGCACCCGGGTGCCGAGCAGCGTCAGCCGGAAGGTGAGCGAGTCCCACGACTCGGGCAGCCGGGGGTCGAGCGTGAAGACGCCGCCGTGGTCGCGGAAGCCACCGAATCCGCTGACGAGCGCGCTCCACACGCCACCGGTCGAGGCCACGTGCACCCCGTCGGACGTGTTGTTGTGCCGGTCGGCCAGGTCGACGAACAGCGCCGACACGAAGTAGCGCAGCGCGAGGTCGTGGTAGCCGACCTCGGCCGCCATGATCGACTGCACGACCGCCGACAGGGTCGAGTCGCCGGTCGTGATCGGGTCGTAGTACTCGAAGTCGGCGCGCTTCTCCTCGGGCGTGAAGTGCTCGCCCTGCAGGAACAGCGCCAACACGACGTCGGCCTGCTTGAGCACCTGGAACCGGTAGATCACCAGCGGGTGGTAGTTCAGCAGCAGCGGCCGCTTGTCGAGCGGCGTGTTCTCCAGGTCCCACACCTCGCGCTCCAGGAAGTGCTGGTCCTGCGGGTGCACGCCGAGGTGCTCGTCGTACGGGATCGCCATGTCGCGGGCGGCCCGCTCCCAGTCGTCCACCTCGGACAGCTTGAGGTCGAGCCGGCGCACGACCTGCTCGTACTTGATGCCGTCGCGCGCCGCGAGCTCGCGCACCGCGAGCGCGGCCCGGCTCAGGTTGAAGCGCGCCATGACGTTGGTGAAGAGGTTGTCGTTGACGACCGTCGTGTACTCATCGGGTCCGGTGACGCCGTGGATGTGGAACGTCCCGTCCTCCTCGCTGCGCCAGAAGCCGAGGTCGACCCACATGCGTGCGGTCTCGACGAGGATGTCGATGCCCTCGCGGGTCAGGAAGTCCTGGTCGCCGGTCGCGGCGAGGTACTGGCTCAGGGCGTACGAGATGTCGGCGTCGATGTGGTACTGCGCGGTGCCGGCCGCGTAGTAGGCCGACGCCTCCTCGCCGTTGATCGTCCGCCACGGGAAAAGCGCTCCGTGCTGGGCCAGCTGCTTGGCGCGCATGCGGGCGGCGTCGAGCAGCGTGTAGCGGAAGCGCAGCGCGTTGCGGGCGGCGCGCGGCGTCGTGTACGTCAGGAACGGCAGGACGTAGACCTCGGTGTCCCAGAAGTAGTGGCCGCCGTAGCCCGATCCGGTGACGCCCTTGGCGGGGATGCCGGTGCCCTCGGCACGGGCCGAGGCCTGGGCGATCTGGAACAGGTTCCAGCGGGTGGCCTGCTGCACCGCCGGCTGGCCCGCGATCTCGACGTCCGACCGCTCCCAGAACGCGTCGAGCCACGCGCGCTGGTCGTCGAACTGCTTGTCGACGCCCTCGTCGTGCGCGCGGTCGAGCGTGCGGCGGCACCGGTCGAGCAGCTCGCGGGACGGGACACCGCGTGAGGTGTGATAGCTGACGAGCTTCGTCAGGACGATCGGCTGCCCGGGCTCGGCGTCGATGCGGTAGGTCATCTTCGCGAGGTCGTCGTCGGTCTGGATGCGCTTGGTGTAGTTGTTGGCCGTCTCGAGCCGGTGGTCGGCGGCGACCGCGATCGTCATGCCGCTCTCCGCGCACTGGTAGCCCAGCGCGACGCGGCCGTCGGCGACGTTGCCCCAGTTGCTCTGCGGGTTGAGGACGCGGTGCCGCATCTGGCCGGCCTTGCGCGGATCGGTTCCCTCGCCCATCGACTTGGCCCGGACGTGGTACTCGTCCTCGCCGTCCTGGCGGTTGAGGATCTGCGACGAGATCGCGACGGGCGCGTAGTCGTCGAGCATCGTGACCTCGAACGTCAGCACCGCCAGATGGCGCTGCGTGAACGACACCATGCGCCGCGAGCGGACGCGCACGCGCTTGCCGCCCGGGGTCCGCCAGATGATGTTGCGCGACATGACGCCGGCCCGGAAGTCGAGGCGACGCTCGTACTCCATCAGGTCGGCGATCGGCAGCAGCAGGGGCTCGTCGTCGACGTAAAGGCGGATGACCTTGGCGTCGGGCGCGTTGACGATCGTCTGGCCGACGCGCGCGAAGCCGAAGGCCTCCTCCGCGTGCTGGATGGGCCAGGTCTCGTGGAAGCCGTTGAGGAAGGTGCCGTGCGCGAACGAGTCGCGGCCCTCCTCGACGTTGCCGCGCAGGCCGAGGTAGCCGTTGCCGACCGAGAACAGCGTCTCGGTCGTGCCGAGGTCGTCGTTGTCGATGTGGTTCTCGACCAGCGCCCACTCGTCGACGGGATAGCGCGTGCGGTCGAGGAAGTCGTGCACCGGCGGCGCCACATGGCTCGGGCTCATGCGTCCACCAGTTCCTGGAGGTCGTCGACGACGACGTCTGCGCCGTTCTCGGTCAGCGCGTCCGCGCCCACACCACGATCAACGCCGATGACCAGGCCGAAGTCACCCGCCCGTCCGGCCGCGACGCCCGAGAGGGCGTCCTCGAACACGACGGACCGCTCCTTCGGGACCCCGAGCTGGGCCGCTGCGTCGAGGAACGTGTCGGGCGCAGGCTTGCCGGCGAGGCCGCGCTCACCGGCCTCCTTGCCGCTGACGATGACGGGGAAGTAGTCGATCATGCCGGCCGCCGTCAGCACCGCGGCGGCATTGCGGGAGCTCGACACGATCGCCATCTTGGTGCCGCGCTCGACCAGCGCCTTCACGAGCGCGACCGAGCCCGGGTACGCCTCGACGCCCTCGGTCTTCAGGATCTGCTCGAAGTCGTCATTCTTGCGGTTGCCGAGACCAGCCACCGTGTCGGCCGACGCGGGATCGGACGGGTCGCCGTCGGGCAGCGTGATGTCGCGCGACGCCAGGAACGAGCGGACCCCGTCGTACCGGGGCTTGCCGTCGACGTAGGTGAAGTAGTCATCGGGCGTGTACGGCTCGGCGACACCCCGCGCTCGCAGGAAGTCGTTGAACATCTGGTCCCAGGCGCGCATGTGAACCTCGGCCGTGGGCGTGATGACGCCATCGAGGTCGAACAGGGCGGCATCGTAATCGTTCCAATCCACGCAACGAGCGTACGCAGGTCGAGCCCCCATCAGGTAACGGATCGCGTGCGGCGGTGGACACATCTTTCGCCGGTGCGGTGGGAGGTCCGGCCAAACGCAGTACGCCCGTGCCACCGCACCCGCCCTGCGGGTGCTGGCGAACCGGTCGTGCTCGATCGATCCCGACAGCTCGGAGGTCGTCGTGAGAACACTGGCCGAGCCGTGATAACAGTCATCAACTCGCTCGCGACCATGGACGACCAAACGACGTTGCGCAGCTGTGCCTTCGGGGCGGTCGGCGCCGGCCGCGCTGGCGGGCGATGTGACTGTCCCCCGGGCGGTCCTTCAGAGTTCCCCCTTTCCCGAGTTCACCGCCTCCGGAGCCTCGACCATCACGACGACAGCCACCGTGAAGGTCAAGGTCATGAAGACGACGAAGCAGAAGCGGGCCGCCGAGAAGTCCTATGCCAAGGCTCTCAAGAAGGCCGCGGCGAAGAAGGCCCGGGCCAAGGCGGATTACAGGCCCGCGATCGTCGGCTACAAGCCGTCAAGACGACGAACAGCGCGGCCACTCCGTTCAGCCTGTCGGCTACGTTCCTCGCCCTCGAGTAGGTCTCGCCGCCCTCCCCGCACAAAACAATTTCCTTGAAACCCAACGGGGACCGTCCCGGGACTGTACACATGGGTTGTCGCCGTTCGGTGGCCAACTTCCCTGGGAGAAGCATGAACCTGTTCACCATGCGGCGGACCGTCGCCGTCGCGGCGCTGGCCGTCGCGTCCGCCAGCCTGGCCTCGCCTGCGTCGGCGAATGCACCCGACCCGGACATCACGGCGGCGCAGATCTGCGGCGAAGGCGTCGATCTCGCCAGCGCCGACGAACCCGCCCTGGCTGAATCCGGCGACGAGGCCACCGCCGAGCTCTACACCTACGAGGTCGACACGGGCATCATCACCACCCTATGCAGCTTCGCGATCATCGAGACCGACGAGGACTCGCAGCTCACAGGCAGCTACTCGCTCTCGGCGACGGGTGCCGATTCCGTTGCGGGCCCGGTCGCTGGCAGCGTGACCGTCACCCAGCCGCTGACCAGCTTGCAGGCCCAGGGTGCCATCACCCTGTCCGCTGCCGGGAACTACCTGACGACAGACTACAAGACGGTTGACGTCAAGATCGCCAAGACCGCCGCTCAGAAGAAGTCCGCGAAGAAGAAGTACGACAAGGCCGTCAAGAAGGCCAAGAAGGCGTACGCCAAGGCCGGCAAGAGCTCGAAGGCCAAGAAGACGATGACCAAGGCGATCGCCAAGGCCAAGAAGGCTTACAAGAAGGCGATCAAGACCAAGATCGTCGAGCGTGAGGTCGAGTACACCGCGTCGACGCCGTACTCCCTCTCCGCGACGGTGACGCCCGCAACGCCGCCAGCGCCGTAGTCAGCAGCGCCGCCACGAACGGCGCGGACGTCATGCCTGGTGAGGCCCATGAGCCTCGCCGGGTATGACGTCCCGTCGAGCCCGGCGACACTAGGCTGTCGGGCATGGCCCTCGGAGCGGACAGTGAAGTCGGACGCCTGCGCACGGTCATGCTGCACCGGCCGGGGGTGGAGCTGGGACGGCTGACGCCGCGCAACAACGACCAGCTCTTGTTCGACGGCATCCCGTGGCTGGGCCGCGCACAGGACGAGCACGACGCCTTTGCGCAGGCGCTGCGTGACCACGACGTCGAAGTGCTCTACCTCGCGCAGCTGCTGACGGAGACGCTCGCGAACGAGGCGGCGCGGGAGCAGATCATTGCGAGCACCCTGTCGGGTCTGTTCGTCGGCCCGCGGCTGCAGGATCTCATCGAGGGCACGCTGACCGATGCCCACCCGGACAAGCTCGCCGAGCTGCTGACGGCCGGGCTGCGCAACGACGAGGTGACGATCGACGGCAGCGTCGCGCACCACCTGATGCAGCCTGAGCACTTCCTCATCAATCCGCTGCCCAACCTCTTGTTCACGCGCGACTCGTCGGTGTGGCTGCGCGATCGCGTCGCCGTCACGAGCCTCGCGATGCCGGCTCGGGTGCGGGAGACGCAGCTGACCGGGCTCATCTACCGGCACCACCCGCGCTTCGCCGGCACGCCGGTCGTCCACGGTCCGCACCTGGAGCATCTGGAGGGCGGCGACGTCCTGGAGCTGTCGCCGGGCGTCATCGCGGTCGGCATCGGCGAGCGGACGACCCCCGCCGGCCTCGAGCGCTTCGCCCACCAGGTGCTGGCCGACGGGCTGGCCCATACCGTCCTGGCCGTGCCGATCGCGCAGGAGCGGGCGACGATGCACCTCGACACGATCGTCACGATGGTCGACGTCGACACCGTCGTGATCTACCCGACCATGTCCGCCGCCCTGCGCGCCGTGCCGCTCACGTGGGACGACGGCGATGTCGTCATCGGCGCGGAGACCTCGTTCTTCGAGGGTGCGGCGGCAGCGATGGGCATCGAGACCCTGCACCAGATCGACACGGGCCTCGACCCCGTCACCGCCGAGCGCGAGCAGTGGGACGACGGCAACAACACCCTCGCGATCGACGCCCGCCTGGCGGTGGCCTACGAGCGCAACGAGCAGACCAACGCCCGGCTCGAGGAGCACGGCATCGAGGTCATCACGATCAGCGGCGACCAGCTCGGCTCCGGGCGCGGCGGGCCCCGGTGCATGTCCTGCCCGATCGACCGTGACTGACCCGTGTCCGCCTCGCTCGTCGACGCCTTCGAGGCCGAACGGCCTCGTCTGCTGAACGTCGCGTACCGCCTGACCGGCAGCGTCGCTGACGCCGAGGACGCCGTGCAGGAGGCGTGGCTGCGGCTCCACCGCTGCGATGCCGACGACATCCGCAAACTGCAGGCCTGGCTCACGACGACCGTGAGCCGTCTGTGCCTCGACCGGCTGACCTCGGCGGCCGCGCGGCGCGAGACGTACATCGGGCAATGGCTGCCCGAGCCGGTCGTGACGTCACTGGACCCGTCCGACGATCCTCTGTCCGCCATCATCGAGCATGAGGAGAACCGCTTCGCGGCGCTCGTGGTGCTCGACGTGCTGCCGCCGGCGCAACGGGTCGCCTTCGTGCTGCACGACGCCTTCGGCATGCCCTTCGCCGAGATCGCCGACGTCCTCGGCGTCGACAGCGTCAACGCCCGCCAGCTCGCGTCGCGGGCACGCAGGGCCGTCGTCGACGCACCCGCGCCGGTACCCGACGCCGAGCACGACGAGGCCGTCGGCCGTTTCCTCGCCGCGATGGCAGCCGGCGACCTGCAGGCCGTCATCGCGTCGCTTCACCCGGATGCCCGTGTCATCGGCGACGCCAACGGCACCACGAGCACGGCCGTCAACGTCATCCGCGGCCCCGAGAAGTTCGCCCGGTTCTATCTGGGGTTGTTGTCCCGGTTCGGCGAAGGGACACTCGACCAGATGGAGCTCGTCCGGGTCAACGGGCAACTCGGCGTCGCGAACCGGGGGTGGACCCGGGAGACGACGCGCCTCAGCTCGCCGCCACGCATCGGCGGGTTCACGGTGCGTGACGGCCTCGTGTGGGCGACGTACGACATTGCCAACCCGGCGAAGCACTCCGGCGTCAGGATCCCCGGCTGGCCGGCTCGTCCGTGAGCCACGGGACCCGGCACGCGTCACCGGAGCTGAAGCCCTGGTCGGTGATTCCGAGCGCGTGATTCATGCGAGCGCGGTGGTTCTCGTGCGCGATCTGGTACGTCAGCTCGAGCACGCCGTCGCGGCCGTGGGCCTCGACCAGTGCCGCGACCTGGTCGTCCGTCACCGTCATCGGGGTCGCCGTCATCGCGTCGGCGAAGCGGATGACGTCGCGCTCGGCGGCCGAGAAGGCCGATGACGTCTCGAAGTCGCCGATCTCCTTGAGCCGTTCGACGTCCAGACCGTCCAGCCGCTGCAGCATGGCGCCGAAGTCGACGCACCACGAGCACCCGACGGTCCACGCCGTTCGGTAGACCGCGAGCTGCACGAGGCCCGGCGGCACGATGTGCGTCGCCTTCTCCAGCGCCAGCTCGTGGCGCGCCGACGCCACGAACAGCCGGCGGTGATGGGCGAGCACGGCGAAGGGCTCGGGCACCTCGCCGAGCCGCCGGCGCGCGATCCTGTAGCCGAGCCTGATGACGGCTCCGGCATCGCGCGGATCGAGGGCGGGAATGCGTGGCATGGGGGTCTCCTGTCCGCGGCGCGCGGCGCGCCGCTCCCCCCAGACGACGCAGCCACCCAAAACGTGACGGACCCGCAGGCGCCCCCCGCTAGACGGTGACCTGGCGGCTGATGAGGGCGCCGCGGGCCGAGCGCTGCTCGGTCGTCAGGGGGGAGTCGTCTGCGAGCGCGGCCGCCAGACGCTTCTCAAAGTCCTGGGCCGGCTGTTCCAGGTCGGCGGCATCGTGCTCGAACTCCCACACGGGCACGAGCAGGCCGTGGGCGCGGAAGTGGCCGATCAGCTTCGTGCCCTCGCCGAAAGTCTCCTCGTCGGCGGCGCGCAAGCGCGCAAGCGCGTCGAGCAGCCTGGCCTCGTCGTGGGTCATGACCCAGCGGAGGAAGCGCTGCGGACCCATCTCGGTCCAGTACGCGCCGTCGACACTGCTGAGGTGCACCGTCGGGGCCATCGACTCGTTGGCCTGCGCGAGTGCCTCCGCGGTGCCGTCCGACGCGTCGACGCCCTCGACCCAGTAGTCGAAGCCGTCGTGGATCTCGACCTGGAACGGCGTCTTCGGATCGACGACGTCCTGCAGCCGCGGGCCCACGCCCGGGTCGGTCATGCGCACGGGGTTGCCCGGCTCGGTCTCGCGGGCGAGGTCGATGACGTGGGCGAGGTCGCGGCTGATGTCGCCGAAGTTGTGCGCCACCTGCAGGCCGATCCAGATCTCGCCGTCCTGGCGGCGGATGCCGGCGCCGTTGCCCGGCAGCATCGAGCAGACGCGGACCGTCTCGCCGGACGTCAGCGTGACCGTGACCGAGCCGGCCGCCACGAACTCGCGCAGCGCGACCCAGTCGGCCTCACCGGGGAGCCCCTCGAAGGTGCGTGCCACGAACGGCATGCGCTCCGGCTTGGTGGCTTTGCTCTTGTTCCGCGACTTCTTGCCCATGACGGGCGAGTCTAACGGCCCGGGACGAGTCGGCCGGTCACTGCGTCGTGAGCGCGAGCTCGGCCGCGACGCGCGTGCCCTGGGACATGTCGACCCACCAACGATCCGCGACCCGGTTGATGATCGCGAGGCCGCGTCCGCTGAGCGAGTCCTCGTCGAAGTCGACCGGCTTGAGCGATCCGCCCACGCCACCGTCGAGGACGCTGAGCTCGAGCAGCGAGCCGCGGATGGCCCAGGAGATCTCGATCGTGCCGTCGTGGCCGGGCTCCCCGTGGCTGACGGCGTTGGCGATCATCTCGCTGATCACGATGAGGGCGTCGTCGATGACCGCGTTCGAGGCCTGGTGGATCGTCAGGAACCCCGCCAGGCGGGTACGGGCGATGCCGGGTGTCGACGGCGCGAAGGGCAGCAAGACCGTGTCATGGTCCTTCACACCCTCACCGTCCTCTCCCTCTTGCACCATCATATCGAGTGTCGCGGTCACCGCAGTGTCGCAGGTTCGCGGCGCGGTTCGCACCCGCATGGTCCAAAGTAACTACTACAGGGGGCTCATTGCTACCCGTGTGATGCACAGGACCCCGATCCAGGCGTGAATTCGTGACAGGAGACCATGAGGACATGAGCGATCCGGACATCCCGACGACCGACGTGCACGCCATCCCCGCCGCGATCGGCGACGATCTCGTGGTCCTCGACGTCCGGGAGCACCACGAATGGGCTGCCGGACACATCGACGGCGCCATCCACATCCCCCTCGGCGAGCTGCCGGTGCGCGTCGGCGAGCTCGACCCCTCCGTGCGGACACTGGTCGTGTGCCACCTGGGCGGACGATCGGCCCGAGCCACCCAGTGGTTGCACGCCCAGGGCCACGACGTCACGAACGTCGACGGCGGCATGGAGGCGTGGGAGCAGGCCGGACGTCCGGTCGTCTCCTAGACCCCCACGTCGTCCGCTCCCCAGCCCGGCGGCAGCTCGCCCGGGTACGGCGGTGTGTCCGGGTGCAGCCTCGGCC